>NZTZ01000026.1 GCA_002703265.1 Chloroflexota bacterium | reverse complement strand
TTTGGAAGTGCCCTAAAAGTTCTTAATAAACTTACTCCTTATGAAATTTCTTGGGTTGAAGAACCAATACAGTTTGAAAATGTCGATGTTTTAGGGAAATTAGCAAATAAAACTAACATACCAATTTCTACAGGGGAACAACTTTATAATAGATGGGAATTTCAAAGACTATTTGAACAAAAAGCTATTTCAATAGTGCAACCTGATATTTGTCATGCAGGTGGATTATCTGAGTTGAAAAAGATATCTCAAGCTGCAGAAACATATTACGTAAGCGTTGCACCTCATAATTCAAATGGGCCTATTTCAACAGTTGCTAGTCTTCATTTAGATATGAGCATACCAAATTGCTACAAACAAGAAATATTTGTTAGTTTTCTTGAAGGATATAAAAAAGTTCTAACAAATAACATTAATATTGAAAATGGTTTTGCAACAATCCCTGATGGTCCTGGTTGGGGAACAGATATAGATGAAGAGGCACTTAAGGAGTTTCCTACATCAAAATATATATCTGTAGAATCAGAACCATACAAAGATTTTTTTTGATTATAAATTACTTTGCTAGTGCCCTACCTATCAAAATTGACCAAACTGTATAAATTATAAAACAAATACCTGCAATGCCTTGAAATAGGGTCCCTGATTCTGGTGAAAAAGGAAGTATAAAATTTGTCAGAAATACAATTGTTGCTGCAATAAAAGCTAGATAAGAAATATTTTTGTTAACTTCATTTCTAGTTGAGGTAGCTAATGCTAAAATCATTCCTCCAATTCCGAAAGAAATTGATGAAATAATATTGATACCAAAAGCTAATCCTGCCAAATCGCTATTTGTTGATATTTCAGATGAAAATCCTATAAATATAGAACTAGCTAATGTCCAACCTGCAGTTGCAATTAAGAAAAATGGTAACCCTATTCTTGCTAAACCGAATCCGTTTCCACCTTCCATACTTTGAATGTAAAACATTATTCCTGAAAATAAAGTTATTAGGCCAATAGGAACTAAAATACCTGTTATGATACCCAAGCCTGAGTTGTCAGAACTAATTTTCATTTGACCTGCATAATCCAATGGTTCAGCAGAACCACCGATCTGTAGAACTCCACCAGGTTGTATAAAAAAGCATACCAATGCTAGAATAGGCCCTAATATCAAAGTATATCCTGCCATTTTTTTGGGATCTAAATTACCCATATTTAACCTCTTTAAATTAATTTATTTTGTGAAATTATACTCCACGAAAAAGCTATGTTCAAACTATAAATAATTTTAAGATAAACATTGTATATAAATTAGGTATACAATTAGATTCTATTTGGCCAATCTACTGTTATACCATCAATATCTAAGTGTAAAAAAAGTTTTGATTCTTCAATATTGTTGAATCCCCAAGAACTAACAAGGAATTTATCTNCTTTTAATTTTTTTATTATTTTTTCGTTTATAAGTTTGAAATAAGGGAAAATGCCATCTAAGTTATATTCTAATGCAAAATTTAATATTTCATCATTGATTTCTTTAACCAAAAAACCTATAACCAAANCTTGATAATCAAGTCTTAATTTTCTTAATTGATTAGGTAAAAAAGAACAAAAAATAATCTTTGGGTTAGTNNTTTTAGACTTATAAATCTTATCTTTCCAATATTTATTATTTNAAATTATTTCCATTACTTTAGAAACTAATTCTGGTTCTTTGCCCTTAATTTCTACTACTAAATTTATATCTCTATATTTATCTAAAAGCTCTNGAAAAGTAGGAATTTTACTACACTTAAATTTTTCTGAAAACCAAGAACCAAAATCTAAATTTTTTAGTTCTTTTAAGGTTTTTTCATTTACGGAGCCTGAGCCATTACTAGTTCTATCAACGGTATCATCATGAATTATAACTACTTCATTATCTTTAGTAAGTTGCACATCAAACTCAATATGTTTTATCCCATTAGAAATAGCTAAATCAAAAGAATCAAAAGTATTCTCTGGTGCTTCAGCTGACAAACCTCTATGCGCAACTACAAATGCCATTTTATTAATTATTCATGATATATTTGTTTCTAACATGATAAATAATATTTTCAAGATAACAATTAGTATTATGACTCTTTTAATTTTGTGTATAAGTGTCTACATTGCAATAATATTAAGCTTAGACTTTTTTGACGATGAAAAATCTTCTTCTAGAAAATCTGAAGGTCATCATGATCAAAGAATGATGCCAGATATGATGAGAGCTCCTGTTGGACACGATCAAAGAATGATGCCAGATATGATGAGAGATCCTGTTGGACACAATCAAAGAATGATGCCAGATATGATGAGAGATCCTGTTCCAATTGAAATGACAGTTGAAGATTATGAATTGATAATTCAGGAATTAGAATTACAAAAGAAGTTTATCGAACGAGATATTGCTTTAGAACCTCAAAGAATTGATTTAGAAATTCAAAGAATTACTAATGAAAAAAACAAGTTGAAAGTTTTAGACTAAGTTTCAAATCTCAATACTTAAATTAGATACTTTTTATTAATTTTAAGTAGATATGTATAAGTAGGATTTACAAACTGGGTAACTCTAGCTTCAAGAACCTGAGCAAGAAGCATGAACCCTTCTTGTTTATTAATTTTAAACTCATTTTCTAGCCATAATAACATTTCTGAAAGAGCAATTCTAAATGCGTCTTCAGCAGGCCTTCCCTGGGCTGTAGTCATTATATATTCATCATTAATAATTCTTGGCCATGTCATTCCTTCTGGCTTTTCAAATGATTTACATCTAAGATTAACTGTACCTCCAGTTTCAATCCCACCACCTCCTGAAATCTCACCATCTCCCTGAATAGCATGCATATCTCCTATGTGAAGTAAAGCACCGTCATGATTTATAGGGATTTGAACAGTTGCACCCGTAGTAATTTCTTGAATATCAAAATTTCCTCCCCACTCTCCTGCCCATGCATTTCCCCTAGCTTCAAATTCTGGCGCTAAGCCAACTACTCCTATCATAGGCTTAACTGGAATCGATAATTTTTCATTCCATATAATTTTTCTATCAATTATTTTTACTACCTTAAAAACCTCTCCAATAGCTGAAGGTCCTAAGTAAGAAGGGAAAGCTCCTGTTGACCCCCGGTATTTCGTATAACCTACTTCGTGTGTTTCAATTTCACCTATTTCAACATTTAAGACTTGGTTCTTTTTTGAATTATTTATATAAATACATCCTGATGAAGGATTGCCCCTGTCGTCTGGCATTGAGTCATTTCTATGTTTATTAAAAACTGTGACTAAGTCTTTATCAACCAATTTAGAATCAGGCCCTCTGTTCATTTGAGTTTCAACTTGAAACCATTCATTTTGATCGACATAATCTGTAACTTTATTAAAAGGTGAATGCTCTCTGTATAATATTTTTTTTGAGATTCTTTTCATTTTCATCCAATATTATAATTTGCTACTTCAACATTACTGAATTCTCTCATAACTTTTAAGTATTCACTTTTAGTGAGTTTAGGATTGTGCTTAGAAATAACTTCTTTTGCCTTTGAAGCTCCATCAAATAAAAGATCTATAATTGTATAAGCCATCATTTTTCCTGCCTCAACAACTGCCAATTCATAATCTTCAACAATAAATCCTGCGGTATGAGCAGACGCATCTGTGGCTCCACCTACGTATGGGTGAATAACGGGCATTAAATGAGCTAAATCTCCCATGTCAGTAGAACCACCTCCATGAGAAAGCTCTTGAGATTCATATTTATTTGAAAGGTTTTGTTTATATATTTCTTGTAAATTGGAATCATGAAATAAAGGGAAATAGCCTGGCAATGTGTTTATTTCTACTTCTGCACCAACAGCCATAGCACCCGCTCTAAGACAATTATCTACTTTAAGGTTTGCATTTTTAATAGCTTCAATTGAAGCTCCTCTTACAAAAGTTTCTAGAGTCACTATTTCTGGTACTTGATTTACTACTGACCCTCCATGAGTGATTATAGGGTGAACTCTTATATGATTATCATCAAAAAAAGTTTCTCTATTAGCATGTATACTAGACAAAGCAATATTTGCAGCATTTAATGCATTTATTCCTAAATGAGGATCTCCTCCAGCATGTGATGATTTACCATGAAATTCAATAAACTTAGCAACGAGTCCATTTCCTGTTCCTCCATAACCAAAACCTGAGAAGTTACCTCTAGCATGAGTCATCATTGAGATATCAATCTCATCAAAAATTCCTAGTTTTACTAATTCCTGTTTGCCTCCTAGAAATTCAAAACTTCCTTTATCTCTTTGCTCTTTTCTCCATTCAATTTCAACATATTCTTCTGAAGGGACCGCTATAAAAGAAATACTACCTGAAAGATTCTTTAATATTTCTGGTGAATTTAAGGCCAAAAGAGTTGATAGCATATTTCCGATTTGAATATGATGACCACAAGCGTGAGCAGCATGCGTATTTTTATCTTCAAAAGGATGACCTGGTACAGGTAAGCCATCTAGCTCTCCTATAACAGCGACATGAGGACCTGGTTGATCACCATAAATTGTCGTCTTTAACCCTGTTATTGCTAAATTATTTTGAACTTGAAGACCTAAAGAATTTAAAGCATCATATATTTTTTTATTAGTTTTGAATTCTTTATAACCAGTTTCAGGCTCAGATAAAATATTTTTTGATAAATCAATTGCTAGTTTCTTATTTCTTTCAAGTATTTCTGAAGATTTTAATTTAAGTTCTTCTGCTGATGACATAATCTACCCTTTTATTTTATGAGTTTACTAAACTTTTANATTTATACAATACGCAACCTTTTAGAAAAAATTAAAGCGATAATAAAGATCGGATAACTAGATAAACCACTTATCACTAGAGCTATTTGTGCATTTGTAAGATCTGAAATCAATCCTCCAACTAACCAGCCTATAAAAAATATCTGAGTTACAAACTGATATATTGCCATTATTTTATTCCTATTTTTTTCAGATGTCTCATTTTGAAAAATAAGGTTGGCAGCTACTACCCAGTATGCTGCACTGAAACCTATTAAGAACAAGACAACTATTGATAAGTAATAATTAGTTGAAAATGCAAAAATAATTTGCCCGATATCCCATACCATTGTTGAAAGTATTAGAACTAATATCTTACTTTTAAGAATACCCGTATAAAAAGTAAAAATTGTACCTAAAAATATACCTGCACCATTAGCTGCAAAAAAAATCCCAAAACCAGTAGCACCAACTCCAAAGTTATTGGCATATTGAGGTAAAACTATAAAAATGGTAACACCAAAAACAGACTGAATTGAAACTATAATACTCATCCAAAATATAACTGAATTTTCTNTTAATATTTTTGAAAATGAATCATAAATATTTTTATCTTTTTGATTTTTTAATTGTTTATCTTCAGGGAAATAATAGATTAGAAAAGTTGCTATCAAGATTATAAAACATGCAAACGAAATAAAGTAATTTGAGCTGAAATTTGAAATTATGAATGCAAAAACAAGAGGAATTATCATCTCCCCAAAAAATTGAAATGAATAGAAATAAGAATTTATTTTACTTAGGTTNTTTTTACCAAAAGTATTTATAACAATTGTCCAAAAAGGAGGAGAAGGAACACCCATAATAATTCCAAATAACAGGCTAAGAATTAGCAAATTATAGATATTTTCATAATCAATGAAAAAAAACAAACTAAATAATAAAAAAATCAATAAATTTGAATAAATCATTATTTTTTTTATGTTAAATTTCTCAGATAAATAAGAGCCTAAAAAAGAAGATAATAGTATAGGTGTTGATCCTACTCCAAGAACTATTCCTACCCATAAATCTTTTTGAGTAATTTCATACGCTAACCAGCTAAAAAACAAAACTCTCATTTGAAGAGCATATTGAACTAGGTTTTTAGATAAAACTAGAGCATTTAAATTTTTATTTCTAAATAAAGAATTCATAAGAAGAAAATCCTCAAGAATCGAAACTGAGGGGCAAATCTTGAGGATTAATTAAATATTAATATTTCCCTAAAAATGAGTCAAAGAAAAGATATATTTAAAGATAAAAGTGATATTAATTACTTTAATAAATCTTAATAAGGTGAAGTGATGTTAAATCAAGAATCAAAAGACTTTTTAGAGGAAAGAAAAGTTCTGGGTGGTAAACCATTACAAGATCTGAACCCTAATGAAGCTCGTATACAATTTAATAAAGCTAAAGAGGTTTTTCCATTACCTGAAATTGAAATACTTTCTGTTGAAAATAAAGAATTTCAAATCAATGACGCAAAAATAAAATTTAGGATATTTTGTGATTCAAAAGAAAAAAATATNCCTTTGCTTGTAAATTTTCATGGTGGAGGTTGGGTNTTAGGAGATTTAGATGCAGATGATGATATGTGTAGATATCTAGCAAAAANCTCGGGGCATAAAGTNATTTCCGTTGATTATAGGTTAGCNCCTGAAAATAAATTTCCNATCCCTCTTCAAGACTGCTATAAATCTGTCAAATATATTATTGATAATCACGAAGACTTTAACATTAACCCCAACAAAATCTCTTTATGTGGAACNTCAGCAGGAGGNAATTTAGCTGCAGCCGTTTCTTTTTTATTTAGAGATTTAAACAAAGATCACATAAAAAATCAAATACTTTTTACTCCNGTAATGAATAATGATTTTGAAACAGATTCTTATAATGAATTTTCTGANGGGTTTGGATTAGAAAAAGAATCCATGATATGGTTTTGGAATCATTACATAGATGGTGATGTAAACAAAGCAAACAAATTTAGTGCTATAAGTAAAGATGATCAAAATAATAACCTTCCAAGAACTTTTATAATCACAGCAGAGTGTGATGTACTTAGAACAGAAGCAGAAATTTACTTTGAAAATATAAAAAATAATATTGAAAGTAAAATATTAATGTACAAAGGTGCTCTTCATGGATTTAATGTAAATATAGGCAAAATTTCTGATTCTAAATCTTGTCTTGATGAGGTATCTAAATTTCTAAAAAGTTANCTTATTCTTAGGATTGAATAATTATTTTCAGCTATTTCATCNCATTTTTCTCNGTACTTTCCAAATCCNCCAGCATAAGGCATAAAAACTCTTTTTTTNCCAGGGACATTAGCTCCAACATACCATGAATTACAAGTATATCTTAATGTGTTCTTAGCAACCTCTTCTATGTGATCCATCCATTCAATTTGAAAAAGCTCATCTGCNTCTACTTCGTTCAAATTAGATTTTGATAAAAAGTTTATACAATCTGAAATCCACTCTACATGTTGTTCTATTGCAACCATCATATTTGTCAAAACAGATGGACTACCAGGTCCAGTTACTGTAAATAAATTAGGGAATCCATTTATTAATAGTCCNAGAAAGGATTTAGGTCCATCTTTCCATACTTGTTTTAGCTTTTTCCCATTTTTTCCAGTAATATCTATTGCTTGCAAAGCTCCTGTCATTGCATCAAACCCTGTTGCAAAAATTATGGTATCAAACTTAAATTCTTTATTTTTTGTTAATATTCCATTTTCAGTTATTGANTTTATAGGATTNGAATTTAGATCAATAAGTTCTACATTTTCTCTATTGTAAGTCTCAAAATAATTAGTATCTGCACATAATCTTTTACATCCAATTGCATCTTCTGGTGATAAAAGTTCTGCTACATTTGGATCTTTCACTATTTCTTTGATTTTTGACTTTACGAAATCAGCTACAATTTTATTAGCTTCTACATCTACTCCAACATCTGTGAAGCCTGCCGTAAAAATTTCTTGACCACCCATTTTCCAACGATTGTTGAGTTCTTTCTTTATTTCTTCTGAGGATAAATCTAAAAGTTTTCTTTCTTCAAATTGGTTATAACCTATACCTGCTCTAGTATATTTTGCTTTTTCTCTAATTTGATCGTAGCTTGATTTTGCATTACTTAATTCTTTTTCTGTAAGAGGTCTATTATTTGCAGGTATTGTATAGTTTGGAGATCTTTGGAAAACAGTCAAATTCTTTGCTTCTTCTGCAATAACTGGAATTGATTGAACTGCCGATGAGCCTGTTCCAATAATAGCTACTTTTTTACTTGTAAAATCTAACTTTTCATGAGGCCATTCTCCGGTAACATACCAATCACCTTTGAAATTTTCCAATCCATCAAAATTTGGTTGTTTTATTGATGAAAGGGTTCCTGTAGCCATAACACAAAATTTTGAAGAATATGATTTGGAATCAGTCTCTACTATCCAATTCTTTAAGTTTTCATCAAATGTAGCTGACTTTACAGAAGTATTAAATACTATGTTTTCTTTTAGATTGAATTTTTTTACTACATAGTTTATATAATCTAGTATTTCAGATTGATCTGAATATCTATTTGACCAATTCCATTCTTGCTGGAGTTCATCTGAAAAAGAATAACTATATTCAATACTTTCAATATCACATCGAGCTCCTGGATATCTATTCCAAAACCAAGTTCCTCCAGCGTCAGAAGCTCTTTCTATAATTAATGCTTTGAGATTCATTTTTCTCATTTTATAAAGCATATATAAGCCTGAAAAACCTGCTCCAACTATTATTACATCTAGTTCTTCATTATGCTGATTCATTCGATACTCTATCTCTTGCATGAGGAATTATTATACCGTTTATATTTCCACTCTTATCAATGCTAAGAGCTCTATTATATTTTGGTGTAACTGTACAAGCATGACCAGGTTTTGCTAATACATAATCTCCTAAAGTAAGAGAGTCTCCATTTAATTGAATGATTCCATGCTCTTCATTTTGAAAAATAAGTTTTGAATTTGGTTTATCTATTAGATGCAACCTATTTTCTGTTAATGGATCACTTGAAATTGCTTTTGCACCTATATCAATTGTCACTGTCCCATTATCAGTATTTTCATCAATAACCTGACCTAAAACTAAACCAGCAATTTCAAAATCTAGCTCTTTTTGCTTTGAATTACTCGCATCCCAATATATCCAAGTCCCGGGTGATAACTTTATATCTTTTTGATCAATATAAAAATGAAAAGACCAAGATCCTCCAACTATAATTTCACATTCANTAGAAGAAAATTTTTCCTTTATTTGACTTTCTACATCTCTGATATCAGACAAAGTTTTTTTTGTATCTAAAGTTCTTTCTTCGACACTAACAATTCCGTAAGTTTGGCCATCATAAGCGTGTATACCCTTCAAATTTTTATTCTTACTCATTCTAATATAATCGAGTAATTCATCTACATTTTCTCTGAGTACTCCCGTTCTGTTCATACCTGTGTCTAAGTCTATGTAAAACCCATCAAGATTCTTTATATCTTTTATTAAGTCATAGTGATATTTAGTTGAAATAATGGTAGAAAATTTTGTTTTAGGAAATTTCTTTACAATTTTTGATAATCTTTCTGATTTGATTTTTGACGTAATAGGATATGCTAAAATCAGTGAATCTGGCTCACATTCGGCTAAAATTTCTAACTCATTTAGAGTAGAGGTTTTATGTTTGGTAATTCCTTGGTTTATCAACTTTTTCAAGGTATCTTTTGATTTATGGGTTTTAGCGTGAGGAATTAATCTATCAGTATTTCCTACAAGTGAAATAATTGATTTAATATTATGATCTACTTTTTCTTCAAAAATCAGATGTTCAGGAGTTTCTATTAATTCAGGATTATTTAATTTATAATTCGTAAACATTTATATATTAGTTTTTATACTTATCTTATCAATTTAATCTCTCATTTTAGAATTCATACTGAATAATTTATAGTTATTTTAGATTTTTAATATATAGTTGNTTTAATAATAATAAATTGTATTTTTTATGAGAGCATTAGTTTGGCTAGGTGAAGATAATTTTGAAATTCAAAATATTGACTTGCCAAAACTAAAAGATGAACAAGTACTAGTATCCGTTGAAAAAGTCGGTTTATGTGGAACAGATGTTCATATTACACAAGGTCTATTTCCATCTAACCCTCCAAAAATTTTAGGTCATGAATTTAGTGGAACAATTGTAGATGTAGGGTCAAAGGCATTAGAAAATATGATAGGTAAAAGAGTTGCATGTAATACTACTTCTAGTTGTGGGAAATGCAAGAATTGTGAAAATTGGCAAATATCAAGATGCGTAAACGCTGAAAAAACTACAGGGGCTTTTGCAGAGTATTCTATAATGCATTACTCATCCGCTGTAGAAATTCCTNATAATATGTCCTTTGAAGTAGCAGCAATGACTGAGCCAGCATCATGCTGCTTTTCAGGAACTGAAATGATAGATTATAAAAAAAGACCAAAGATTCTTATTTTTGGGGCTGGAATAATGGGTATTTTTTGTCAATTATTCTTAATGAAAAAAAATATTGATTCTATAGCAATATCTGAGCCTAATAATTTAAGAAGAAATATTGCAAAAGAGCTTGGAGCTGATCATATAATCNATCCAAGTGAAAAAAATTATGAAGAAAAATTATNAGAAATAACAAACGGAGAAGGTTTTGATGTATTCATTGANGCAGTGGGAAAACCAGAATTGCTTTCATCTGGTATATCTTATCTTAGACCAAGAGGGCAAGCATTAATGATAGGAGTACATCCAGAGCNGTCAAATCTTATGAGTGACTTATACGATTTTCATTANAGAGAAATAAAACTATTTGGAGCATTTGGTAGNGGGAATTATTTTAATGACACTCCAAAAAAAATAAATGAATTTTCTCTTGAAAAGTTAGTTTCAAAGACGTATAAATTAGATGAAATAAACGATGCTATTAAGTCTACAGCTAATGGAGAAGGTATGAAATATATGATTTCACCTAAACTTTAGATATGAAAAAAAAATTTACAATTATAGCTCATAGAGGATTTTCTGAGAAATCTCCAGAAAATACATTCCCTGCTTTTGATCTTGCTATAAAGCATGGTTTTCATAACTTTGAATTTGATGTTCAACTAACTAAAGATAAAGTTCCAGTAGTAATACATGATTATAATCTTATAAGAACCACTGGAATAGAAGGACTTATATCTGAAATGAATTTTTCAGACCTANACAAAATTGATGCCAAAAATAATTTTGAGGTTGATCAAGGTGATTATTCAATTCCAACTTTGGATGATTTGCTAAAAAGATATAATAAAATTTCNAACTTGCACCTAGAACTAAAGTCTAGAGATCAAGATCTTTCAGAAATTGTTTTAGAATCTCTAGAAAGTAATGGCTGGCTAGGATCAAAAAAAGGAATTTATGAAATTGGAGGAATAACAATTAGCAGTTTCTTTATTGAACAATTAATAAGATTCAGAAAATTTAATAAAGAAGAGAGAACTGCTTGGCTTCTAGAAAAAATATCAGATATTGATCTAGAAATTTGCTTNGAACAAAAAATAGACCTTATATGTCCAAGGGCTAAATTCTCTGACAAANTATCCGTAGAGAAAGCACAAAANAAAGGTATTTTGGTAAGAAATTGGGGAGTTTCTANTAGTGAGGACTTAATTATGTCTTATAACTCAAACAGNACAGGAACAACTTGTGATTGGCCANTAANAGGAAAGGAAATTATAAAAAACTATGAAAATAACTAAATTAAAACTTAGAAAATTAGAAGGAACATTTAAATCTAATGGAGTTTTTTGGGAAGAAAGACTTGTTAGACCCATAGANATATATCCAGAATATTCTGAAGAAAGNCATGAAAATTCCAATCTTCAATCTGGAGAAATNGTAAATACTAGTTCGATATTTGTNGAAATTCACACTGATGAAGGTATATATGGAACAGCTGGACCTATTGATATTGCTCATTCAGATATTATTGAAAAGTCATTATCTAGTATATTAATTGGAAAAGATCCATTGGCTATAGAACTTCTTTGGGATCAAATGCATAGACTTAGCGTTCATGGTAGACAAGGAATAACAATGATGGCTATTAGTGCTGTAGATTGTGCTTTATGGGACTTAAAGGGGAAGTATTTCAATAGCCCTGTATACAAAATTTTAGGAGGTCCTACTAGAAAGAGAATACCTGCCTATGCTTCTATGCTTGGATTTAATGTAACTGATATGAAACTAGTTGAAGAGAGAGCAAAATTATATAAAAATAAAGGATTTACAGCGCAAAAATGGTTTTTTAGATACGGTCCTATGTCAGGTAGAGAAGGATTAACAAAAAATGTAGAAATGGTAAAAACTATTAGAGAATCAGTTGGAGAAGACTACGAAATAATGCTTGATTGCTGGCAATCAATGGATTACAAATACGTTGTTGAATTAGCAAAAAGAATAGAAGAGTATAGACCCTATTGGCTAGAAGAAACTGTAATGCCAGACAGGATTGAAATCTACAAAAAAATAAAGGATAGAATAAACATCCCTCTATCAGGTGCTGAACATGACTATACTAGATGGGGAATGCTTCGATTTATTGAAAAAGATGCTTTGGATATTTATCAACCTGACATATATTGGGCAGGAGGATTATCTGAGGTGATAAAAATTGCAAATTTAGCAACTACTCATGACCTTATCACTATACCCCATGGACATTCATCAAACGCTACTCTTCACTTTTCTTTATCTCAAGTTCCAATACACACTCCTTTTCAAGAGTATCTAATTAAGTGGAATAAAGTACATCAACATTTCCTAAAAACTCCTGAGAAACCAAAAAATGGATATTTTGAAGAAACTAATTTGGTTGGACTTGGTATGGAATTAGATAATCAAAAAATTGAAAAAGAAACAACAATAGAACTAAAGTAGGAGAATTAAATGAAGATCAAAAATGCAAGCGAAAATAAAAAGGATTCTATAGGACCAGATATTTGGCTAGCTGGAGATCCTGAAGATCTAACAAAATGGATGGATAAAGGTGTCAAAGGAATAGTAACAAATACAGTTGTACTAAAAGAAATGACTGACAAATACGGATCAATTATAGAATTAACAAAAAGATATCTTGATATAACAGATAAAAAAGTAGCTATTGAAATAGATGGTCATTCTACTAACGAACTTTTAGACGTAGGTGAAGCTTTTACTAAGTTATCTGATAGAGTGATATTAAAAATTCCAATGAGCGTGCATGCTTTAGGTGCTTTTGCAGAACTGAAAAAGGCAAATGTAGAAACTTTCTGCACAACTATATTTACTCTAAATCAAGCTGTTTTAGCTGCAAATGCAGGAGTGACTCATCTATTACCTTTCTGTGAGCCTTTTATTGATGTAAACAAAGACTCTACTGAATTGATTAGGGAATTAAAATCAACTTTTGATGGATGGGAAAATAGACCATTCATAACTGCAGCTCTTGTAAGGTCTGTAACAACTGCTCATAAAGCTATTAAGGATGGCGCAGATGGAATAATTATTTTTTGGCCAATTTTTGAAGAAATGATTAGATCTAAAATGACTGACGAATGGAATAAAATATTTTTAGATAATTGGAACGATATTTATGATTCAGGAAATCTTGATGGTATAAAGTATAAACCATAATTATTTTTCATAAATATTATCCATATCATATGCATCTAAGGAAATGATTTCAGACTCTGATCCTCTAGAAATAACTGAAACTCCTAAACTATCTTTTTTTGATGGATATAATCTAGTTGCTAAGCATTGCCTATCATTAACAAAAACTTCTAAGACACTTTTATCTATAAATATTCTTAATTTTAAGTTTTCATTTTCACTCAAATAAAATGGAGCAGTCTCTGGAGGCCTAGATAGTACATTAGAATCAACACTTGAGTATGAAGTATCTATAGAAATTATACTGTCAGAAGCACTTAATCTTTTGCTCACATCCCATCCTTGATATTTTTCCCAATCTCTAAACCCTCTATTTTTATAAAAAGATATTTTAGTATATTCATCACAATCTTTTGATCTTAAGACTCGCAATTCAAACATATTTGATTTTTTTACATCTATCTCTAAATCTATCTCTATAGAATTCCCTATAATGCTATCTAAGAGAGTTTCTTTATTTGGAATGATTTCAAGATTCTTTATAGACTTGTGATTTGATCTTAAGGACTCAATATCTCCTGCAGGTTTAATCGTTAAAACATCTTTATTTATACCATCTTCTCCAGCTATTCCAATTTCTCTTGGTAATGTCATTAGTTGATTCCATCTATAAGTATCTTTAGAATTATTCATATTAAAAATAAGTATATTTTTACCATTCAAATAAGTTGTAGCTGATGGAGCATGAACTCCTCCAGGATGTGCTGCTCCAAAGTTGAATTCATGATGAGAAGTGACTAAAAACTTATCTCTTTTTTTATCATAATCTCCTAGTAAAGCTTGACCTCCACTCATATGACTAAAAAAATAAAGTATATATCTATCCTCACCTATTGGCCAAAAATAAGGACATGCTCCATCATCTCCTATTCGAGTAAAAGAATCTCCTTCAATAAATGGATGTAAATAATCCCAACTAACCAGATCTTTAGATTTGAATAAAAAATTAGCTCTTGTTCTTCTTCCTGAAGGATTATGAGGTAGAGTGCCTCCGGACAATGAGTAATAATATTCTCCTTTTCTCCAAATGCATGGATCAAAAACTCTGTATGGCAAAGGAGAACCATCATCATTTTCTATTTTGATTACCGGATGATTATTGTTTATTTTTTTCCAATTTAATAAAAGATCATCNTCAGAAACAGCAANCATGTTACCTGCCTTNGTNCCATGATACATAGCAATTACTCTATNTTCTTCAACAAAAGTAGCTCCAGAAAAACAAGCTTCTTCAGGATTAGGATAAATTGCATATGGCAAATCATTCCANTGAATTAAATCTTTGCTNTATGCATGACCCCAGTGNTGCCTAGGATCTTCAGGNGGATAAGCTTGATAAAAAAGATGCCAATTNCCTTTCCAGTAGCAAAGACCATTTGGATCATTNAGTGTATTTTCAGGATTTACATAATGATAAANAGGTCTATANGGATCATCTTTATAAGTTAATCTACTTTGATNTAATCTTTCNAATATTGAATCTTTTTCTAGAGATTTAATTTGTTCAGNAAAGGAATCAGGATAATTATNTTTTGGNACTTTGGATTCTCTGTCTGAAAATTTCATTATTTTAGTNTAATAATTTTTCTATCTCNGCAAGATTTTCNTCAGANGGTTCAAATCCTACTCCAAGAGAATTTACTACCTCAGTCACTTTATCACAAAATGGAGTAGAAATATTATTTTTCTTACCTACTTGGCTTACAAAACCTGTAAGATAATCAATTTCGGTTCTCCTTTTTTTCAAAACATCTTGTCCAAAAGATGGTCGACTTGCAGAACCAGCTTGTCTTGCTTGTTCTAACATTTGACTTTTTATTTCTTCTACATTTTTTTTCCCATCNGCAGCATCTATAAAATCATCTGGATCTAATCCTACTATTTTACCCATTGAATAACCTTCTGATTTAGCAACTTTCACAACCTCAGCAGCCACTTGTATAGCAATATCTTGGGTAAGAGGTTTAGATCTTACTTCAGCAGTTCCCCATCCTGTTAATCCTGCAAGTGGATTAACCATACAATTTATCATTAGTTTTGACCATCTCTCTGAAATTAATTCTTCTGTATATTCCGAAACACCAACTGATTGCATAATATTCACAAACTCTTTTAGTCTATCTGTTATACCTCCAGTCAATTCTCCTATTTTATAAGCAACATCTGGTCTACTATCTGTTCTCCAAGCTTTTCCTGGTTCTGTTGCCATTGCACTAATTAGTATCACGCATCCCAAAGTTTTTTCTTTGCCTACAATTTCAGCTACTTTTAAGTCATTTATTCCATTTTGAAAATCTACAAAATAACCATCATCTTTAACATAATTTTTTAAAGCATGGGTAACCCATTCTGTATCGTAAGATTTTACTGCTATTATTCCTATATCAAATTTTTCTTTGATTTCTTGAAGCTTGTTTAGATGTATAGCGTTAGGTTTACATAAATGTACTTCATCCTGATTAGTTACTTCTAATCCATTGTTTTGAATTTCAGTTACATGTTCATGCCAAGTATCAATAAGAGTTAGATCGTGACCTGCTTTTGAAAGCATGCCTCCAACAACTCCACCAATACCTCCAGCTCCAAATACTGCTATTCTTTTCTTGTCATGCATTTCTAAATCCTTAGTTAAATTATTAAAATTTATTTGATAATAATATAACTATCTAAGAAATGAAAACAGAAAAATTATAAAATTTGGCTTAAGAATAATTTCGTTCTATCTTCTTGAGGGTTTTCAAAGAAATGTTGAGGCGTTCCTGATTCAACAATAAGTCCTTCATCAAAAAATAAAAATCTATCTGCAACTTCTTTTGCAAATCCCATTTCGTGTGTAACACAAATCATTGTCATTCCGCTTTGAGCAAGTTCGGTCATAACATCTAACACTTCCTTAATCATTTCAGGATCAAGTGCTGATGTTGGTTCATCAAATAACATGATTTTTGGTTGCATTGCTAAAGCTCTAGCTATTGCAACTCTTTGTTGTTGACCTCCAGATAACTGTGAAGGATACTTCATTGCTTGCTCTGGAATTCCAACTCTTTCTAACAGACTCATGCCTAAGTCTTCTGCTTCAGATTTAGGAAGTTTCTTAACTTTCTGGGGAGCTAAGGTTATATTTCTAAGAACAGATAAATGAGGAAATAGATTGAACTGTTGAAAAACCATTCCAACTTGAGATCTTATAGTTTCAATATTCTTGATGTTATTATTGAGTTCTGTTCCATTAACTTTTATTAGCCCTGAATCATGTTCTTCAAGACCATTTATAGTTCTAATATAAGTAGATTTACCTGAGCCTGACGGTCCAAGTACAACAACTACTTCTCCCTCATATATATCAGCAGTAATACCTTTTAATGCTTGAAAAGAACCAAAAAATTTAGTCACATCTTTTGTTTCTACAGATATCTTCTTTTCCATAAATATTCTCCTTATTGACTAACGTTTAGCCTATTTTCTATTGATCTGCTTATTTGTGAAAGAATTATTGAAACTACCCAAAATAAAAGGGCTACAATCAATAAAACTTCTATAGATTTACCATAAAATTCTTGTTGTTGTTCAGGAATCAATCTTCCAATTCTTAATAAATCTGTAATTCCAAGTATAAAAACTAAAGATGTATCCTTAAATATTGCTATAAATGTACTTACTATAGCAGGTATAACTATTCTTATAGCTTGAGGCAATGTAATAAAAAATAATTCCTTAAATGTATTTAATCCAAGAGCTGTAGCAGCCTCTTTTTGACCCTTGGGTATTGATTGTAATCCNCCTCTTACTACTTCAGCAACATANGCACTTGAAAAAAGTGATAGAACAATCATAGCTCTAATTATTAGATTTATATCACTCAATGAAAACAAATCTGGTAAGAAGTTTGGTAAAACAAACCAAGCAAAAAACAACCATGCTATTAGTGGTGCTCCTCTAAAGGTTTCAATAAAAATTACTGATACTAACTTTATTGTTTTATATGAACTTGCACGACCTAGAGCAAAAATTACTCCTAATGGAAATCCAGCCAATATAGCAATAATTGCTAATATAAGATTTACAAAAAATCCACCCCATAAAGTAACTTTTGGCCCTCCTCCCAATACTAATATCAAGAACATAAATGGTATAAAAATTATCCAAGAANCAATAATCACTTTAGAAAGAATAGATTTGTAAGTAGTTTTCTTCAGGTAGTAAATAGCCATATAGGATAAAAGGGAAAGTAAAAGAAGAATAGCAACATGAAAAATCATATTAACAGTTGTAAAAATCCAAAATGGAATTAATAACATTATTATGTAAAAAGCTGATGTTTTAATTTGAAAGCCGTAAACTAAACTTATGGTAGAGGTCAATAAAACTGACGATACATAAAAAATTGACCAAATTCTCCACAATTGCTCTTCTGGAAAAAGTCCAACCAACAAAATTTTTCTATTTACTTCTATTAATGTCCAGTCAGAAGTGAAAACAAATGTAAAAAATAAAGAGAAAATATAATAAATAAAATAAGCTCCAACTAGAGTCAAAAAAACATCTAATTTAGATGCTAATAAATTATCTTTAATCCAAGTAAATAATTGCATTAGGCACCTATCCTCGTAACTCTTCTATTTAAGAAATTCATAAATAAAGATATAAATAAACTTAATCCCAAAAAAGTTACTAAAATTAGTGATAACATTGGCAAAGCATGCCCAGCGTTATTCATTATGGTTCTTGATACCATGAATACATCAGGATAAGCAATTGCAACAGATAGACTAGAGTTTTTAGTTAAGTTTAGGTATTGATTTGTCAGCGGAGGAATTATTGATCGAAGTGCTTGGGGTAAAATAATCAGTGTTATCCTCTGGTATGAGCTAAATCCTAATGCCTGCGCTGCCTCAGTTTGACCTTTGGGTAAACTTTGAATACTTCCTCTAACTATTTCTGTGATAAATGTACCAGTATAAAGAACTAGTGCAAATAAAATAGCCGCAAATTCAGGAGAGAGTAAAAATCCACCAGATTGAATATATGTACCATATTCATTTACTTCCAATGAAGGGACATCTGTATATAAATCNACNCCCAAAATAAAGTATGTTATTGATGCAATTGAAATAAAAAAAACAAAAGAAATTATACTAGGTGAAAAAAAATTAACATTTTCATCACGATATTTATTAAGATAAGATCTTAAGANTAAGCTTACAATAATGCTGATTAAAATTATCAAAAACCATAGGGATCCATTTTCTAAAGAATTTACAAAAGGTAGAAGTATTCCCCTATTGGACCAAACTGATAATCCACCAAAAGTTAATGCATCTGAAATTTGAGGAAGTTGAAGTAAAACTAACTGCCAAAATATAATTTGAATAAGTAATGGTGTATTTCTAATAAACTCAACATAACCAGCAGAAATTTTATTTATCAAGAAATTTTTAGATAATCTAGCTAACCCCATAAATACACCTAAAGTTGTCGCTAGCAAAATGCCTATAAAGCTAACTCTAATAGTATTTATTATTCCGACAAAATAAGCTTGCCATCTAGAATCATTACTAGAGTAATCTGTCAAGAATGTATGACTAATTCCAAACCCAGCCCTACTACTTAAATGACCAAATCCAAGATCTAAACTAAAGGCTCTTGTGATCAAATAAAACAGAAAAAGTATCATAAAAAAAGAAAATATCAATTGAACAATTAGCTTTCTAAATGACCTGTCATAGAAAAGGATTTCAAGCTTTTTGTTAATTGATTCTTCTGATTTCAGTTGTTGGAATAAAGATGTAAACATGTGTAAATAGAACCTACAGGGTAACTAATACCCTGTAGGTTAATACTATCTAGAAGGACTATCCTATCTGAATGGAGGAGCGTAAATTAATCCGCCTTCAGTCCATTGAGCATTCAGGCTACCTTCTCTTGTCAAACCAAGTGGAACTAGATGCCTGTCATATACCTCACCATAGTTACCCACTTGAGATATAACATTTTGCATAAATTCTACAGGAATTCCAAAAGAAAAATCTGGAGCCTCACCACCATCAAAACCAACACCAAGTAATCTTGCCATACCTGGATCTGATGGATTTGCTGCCATAGCAGCAACATTGGAACTATCAATGCCACTTTCTTCTGCCTGCATCATTCCAAAAACAACCCATTGAACAACATCATAGAATTCACTATCGTTATCTCTTGTTAGAGGTCCAAGTGGCTCTTTAGATAATGTCTCTGCCAATACTACATGATCATTAGGATTAGCAAAACCAGCTCTTTTAGAAGCAAGACCAGACTTATCTGTAGTCCAACCATCACATCTTCCTTCTTCATATGCTGCTTGTAGAGGATCGTTAGTTTCAAACGTTAAAGGTGTATAAGGTATTCCTGCAGAAGAGAATCTATCATCTAAATTCAACTCAGTAGTTGTTCCTTGAAGCACACAAACNGTTGTACCTGCCATTGATTCAATTGAATCATAACCGCTACTAGCCTTAACCATCATACCTTGACCATCATAGAANGTAGGTGCTGTAAAATCATTACCTAAATCCCTATCTCTACTTGCTGTCCAAGTTGTGTTTCTAATAAGTAAGTCAATTTCATTAGCAGCTAAAGCTTCAAAACGAGCAGAAGCTGTTAGTGGAACATACTCAACTTTACTAGAATCTCCCAAAATTGCAGCTGCAACAGCTTTACAGAAATCAATGTCAAAACCTTCAAATTCTCCAGCAGAATTAACCACTCCAAAACCTGTTAGGTTGTCATTGACACCACAAACCAACTCTCCTCTTTCAAGAACAGTTGTAAGAGTATTGCTTGAACTATCACTAGTAGAAGCAGATGACTCTTCTTCACTGCTACAAGCGGCAAAAATGAAGATTGCCATTAGTAGCACCATTAGCGCTACCAACTTGTTGCGTAAATAAAACATAATATTTCCTTTCACTTTCATTTCCAAATTTTCAGGAGTGACACCAGCAACTCAAGTCCGGGATTCACCGAAATTATATGTTTGGCTATATACTACAACAAATTTTGTTACAATTTTATGACATTGTCTTATATATAAGAATTCTATATAAATTGTCTTATATATCTACATAAACCTAGATAAGGAAAATTCTGATAAGTCAAATTTAATTTTTTCTTTATTTATCATTTTTGAACAAATTTCTCCTATAGCTGGAGTAAATTTAAAACCGTGCCCAGAACAAGGAGAACAAACTATTATATTTTCGTCTTCTGGAAAATAATCAATAATAAAATCTAAATCTGGAGTATCTGTATAAATGCAAACCTTGCTATTTAATAATTTACCATTGGCTGAGGGTATATATTCCTCAAGAAAATTTCTAATAATATCTAAGTCCTTTTTGTTATACTCACGGATTAAATTTTCTTCTTCTATGAATTCTCCATCATGGTGCATTGCTACCTTGAATCCTTTNCCTTCTATATTTGGCTGAGTATAAAATTCTTTTCCATTATCCAAATCCCAACCTGTATTAGGTAAATTTGAATAGTCAAATAACTCTTTATTATCTTTTGGAGCAAACCAAAATAAAACTTGTCTTTCTATTTTCAAAGGTAAATTTAGAGAAGGGAGNAAATTTTTTATCCATGCACCAGAACTGAATATTATTTTTTCAGTCAAATACTCATTTTTATCTGTAATAACTTTGTAACAGCTGGATTCTTTTTTCCATGAGATGACTTTTTCGTTATATTTATGCACTGCTCCATTATCAATTGATTTGTTTATAAGATATGAAATTGATCTTTCAGGAAATACAGCTCCACTTCTTTTTTCAAACAAACCTGTAAAGTTTTTTTTGGGATTTAATATTCTAAAGTTTTCTTTAATTTTGGTAGCTGAAAATTCTTCGAGAGGAATATTATATTTTTCAGCTGATAGCTTTGCATCATTCAAATAATTACCATTATCTCCAATATATAATCCACCATATTCTATAATCAATTCTTGATTGGATTCATTTTCTAATTCATGCCATAACTCATAGGCCCTTTGAACTATTGGAACATATGAAGTTCCTTCATGATATGCCTCTCTAATAACTCTTGTATGTCCATGAGAAGATCCAAAATTATGTGGGGGATGAAATCTGTCAATTCCTAAAACCTTAATTCCTTTTTTTGATAAGTAATATGACGCTGAACTTCCCATAGCACCAAGACCAATTACAATAACTTCATATTGATTATTTTTCATAATTTTAATCCAAAGTACTTATTGTATGAAATTTTATCCATTCTTCGTCAATATTTAGACCTAAGCCAGGGCCAGAAGGTATATCTAATTTGCCATTTTTATTTATGGTTATTTCATTTTCTACACCCCATTGATGAATATGCTCTGGTCTCCAAAATTCATAATAAGTATTATTATTCACAGAAGCTATTACATGTAGATTTGCTGCATTCATAAGTGAATTTCCTGCTAGACCTATTTCGCAGTTAATTCCAAAAGCATCAGCCATAGCAGATTGTTTTATAAGTCCTGTTATCCCAAGCTTTCTTGTTGTTCCTCTAATCATACCTACTAGATTTTTTGACAAAAAATTAGCAGCATCCTTGATGAGAAAAGTAGCAGAGTCACTCATATTAATTGGTGTTCTCAAACTATCATTTAGTCGCTTTATAGCTCTCAGATTTGAGGTGTTTACAGGATCTTCAAACCAATAATAATTATTTGAATCTAAAGCCTCACCTACTCTTAATGCTTCTACAAGAGAATATCCATGATTTCTATCAAGCATCAATGACATATTATCTCCAACTAAATCCCTCACACCATCAACAACTTTTATAGTATCTTCAACACTCAGATTACCTGGATGAATTTTATAGGCTGAAAATTTTTCATCAACAAGTTCTTTAGCTTCATTTATAAATCCTTCAGGAGTATTGTATCTAGGAGGATAAGTAGCATATATTTCTATTTCTTTTTTTTTCCCTCCTAAGAGTGAATATATTGGCTTACCAACTTCTTTTCCTGCAATGTCCCATAAAGCTACATCTACTGGAGCCCATGAGGAATGAATAGGCAATCCATGACCTGAAAGATTATCAACTTCTGACCAAAGCCATTCTCTCTGAGAAAAATCTAAGTTTAATAACTTAGGTTTTATAATTTCATTAATTATTCTTATCCGATCTTCAGAAGATGATGCTTGATCACCAATAAATGCATTTCCTTCAATTCCATTATCTGTGATCAACCTAAGTACACCTTGGGTTGTTTTACCTCCTATATCAGATCTTTCATCCTTAACATTTAAAGGACCAGTGTCTCTTTCAATGATGTCTACTATGACTTTAGAAATTTTCATAAATGATCAATCTATATTTATTGTACCCACATAATCCAGNCCTCTGAATAATCCTTTATAATCCATCCCATAACCCACAACCCATCTTTTGTCGTCTAGTATGAAACAGTTAAAATCAGGTTCAATATCCATATGTCTTTTCCCTAATTTGTCTAATAGGACGGCGGAATATACTTCCTTGTTTGAGGTAATTTCTAATTTTTCTGATAATTTGTATAAAGTCTCTCCAGAATCCATTAGATCATCAACAATTACACTTGGGGAATCAATATCTATATTTTCTGCTAGAAAGTCGTACCCATAAATTGTTGTCCCTTGAGATTCAGTTGAATTACCATAAGTTTTTGCTATCAATGGAAACATATGATAACAACCTGATCTAAGTATCTCCAACTCTGCTATAAGATTAGATACAAACATTAGTCCACCAGTCATTATAGGAATAAGATTAACTGATTTATCCAACTTAAACTTCGAATCGATTTCACTTGCGACTCGTTTTACCTCTCTATCAATTGAATCTTTATCCCACAAAACTTTTATATCATTTATAGTTATTTCTTTCATATCATTTAAAGTCTTCAGGTAGTTTTCTACCCAGTGATTCGGGTTGATTTCCTCCAAGAATTGATAGTATAAAATTTGGTAAATTTTTCCTATCTGTTTTGTTAATATATTGTATAAATATTAATATAAATATCATTATTGGGAAGGGCAATAAAGGTAATATTTGAGATAGTGCTAAAGTTACTGATTGAGCTTTAATTGCTAAAACTTGTAAAAGACCAAAAGCATAAGCTCCTGTTGCAGCTCTATATGGATTCCATCCACCAAAAATTACAATAGCTAAAATAATCCAACCATAATTAGCAGTATGGCTTTCAGACCAACCATATTTTGTATATAAAGAAAATGTTGCTCCTGCCAAACCTAAAAGTGAACCACCAATTACAGTTCCCATAAGTCTCATTTTCTTAACATTTATTCCTCTTGATCTTGCAGCTTGTGGATTTTCTCCCGAAGCCCTAATGGAAAGTCCTAGATTAGTTTTATTTATGAAAAACCATGAGCTTGGAATTAGTATTATTGAAAAATAAGTGATCAGTGAATGATTGAATAAAACTTTTCCTAATATTGGAATCTCTGAAATTATTGGAATAGAAAATTTTGTAACTAGTGGGCCATTTATTCTTACATAATCTTGACCTAAATAATTACTTAAATGAATACATAAAATTGTTAGAACAAATCCTACTGCAATTTGATCCATTCTAAGTTTTATATCACATATTGAAATAAAGAAAGCAATTGAGGCTCCGCAGATAGTTCCAGCAATAAATCCTACTAAAGCAATATCNGTNATNTATCCAAATACAAAACCTGTCAAAGCAGAGATCATTATTGTCCCTTCAGCGGATAAATTTATCACTCCACTTTTCTCAGAAATTGTCTCTCCTATAACAGCAATAATTAATGGAGTACTCAATGAAATTACTGTAATAATTGTATTCTCAAAGAACATTATGTTTTACTACCCCCAATGATATTTTTAATAATTTTTTCTTCGAATTTCAATCTGTCTAAAATCAACCAACTCAATACGAAAGTAGCTTGAATTATACCTATTAAGCTATGGTCAAGACCTAATTTGATTTGTAATTGACTCCCTCCTACAATCAAAGCAGAAAATAAAAAACTTACTATAAAAGTAAAATATATATTTCTTGAACAAATCAGAACTATCAAAATTGATAAAAAACCAAATCCTCCTGAAATCGTAGGAACTAGTTTATGATAAGCACCTGAAGCTTGAGAAAATCCAGCTAAACCAGCAATAGAACCTGCGATAAAAAAAGAAAAAAGAATGTAATTTCCAGAGCTAAAATAAAATCGCTTAGTTGCAATTTCATTAGTTCCTGTAGCTTTCAATCTAAGCCCAAAAGAAGTGTATCTCAATACAAAATTACTCAATATATAAAAAATCAATACAACCAGTACCATGAAAATTGGAAATTCACTTTGCCCTATTGTAGGAATCCATGAAGATTTATCGAAAATATCTGTACCTCCGGTAGAAGCAATGCCTTCTCTTTTCCATGGTCCAATAATAAGATAAATAACAATACCTGAAGCTACAAAATCTAAACCTAATCCACTAAAAATTTCATGAACATTTCCCTTTACTTTCAGCAGACCACATATCAAACCCCAAGTTCCTCCAAAACCTATAGCAAAAATCATTTGTATATAAGGAGATATCATGCTGTCTCCTAAAAAAGATCTAGCGATTAATGTAGCCCCTACTGCCCCCATTATTATTTGTCCCTCAATTCCTATATTCCACATACCTGCTGAAAATGTGTATATCAAAGCAAGAGAAGCCAAAGAAATTGGAACCCAGACTAACAGAGTTCGGATTAATTTTGAATAGCTTCCTAATGAACCATAAAGAATAGAATCGAATATTTGTAAAGGAGAAGTTCCAAATAAAAATAATATAAAAAATATAATAGATAAAACAAAGCCTAGCCTAATTATATTTACAGTAAGTATGTCTAATCCATTATTCATTTATACCTGACACATAATTAATTATCATTTCTTTAGTTAGATTTTTTTTATGATCAACATTCATAATATATTTCCCTGAAACAGATATTATCACATCAGAATATTGCCAAATTTCATCAATATCTGTAGAAGAAAAAAATATTGCAATATCTTTATTCTTTCTCTCCAAAATCATTTCCCAAATAGTATTTGCTGAATTTAAATCAAGTCCTCTAGTNGGTTGTTCTAGCAGTAAAATAGATTGANTNTCAGGCATCAAAGAAAGCATTAATCTTTGTTGGTTCCCACCAGACAATTCATTTACTTCATTTCTTAGCTGAGCTTTTATATTAAATTCTGTAATTTTATTATTTGCATTTTGAGTAATATTTTTCCANTTTAATATTTTAGATTTAGATGCTTCAGACAAACCATAATGCTCAAGAACACTTAATTCACTAAATAATCCTCTTTCAATGCGATCTGCTGGCATATAATAAAATAACTTTTCTGACATCTTTTTTTTCGATTCAAGAACTATTTGAGTGCTAGACAGTTCCTGTGTAAAAAAGTTTTTTACGAAAAGGTCATTATAAGATCCTTGTAAACCTGCAATTCCTATGACTGATCCATATTGAAAATCCTTTTGAAAAAAACTATTTTGTTGCTTTTTCAAATCAGTCTTTTCAAAATTTATTTGAAATTTTTCATTACTTGATGTTTGAACTAACTCCAAAGTATCATTTTTTGTATTTTCGAACATTGCTTCAATTATTTGCTCTGTTTTGAAAGGCTTTCGAATAGATTTAACAACTTTACCTGCTTTTAAGATTGTTCCTGAATCACATATTTCAATAACTTCATCTAATTTGTGGGAAACAAAAATAATAATAATACCTTCATTAGAGAGAGTTCTTAGAGTNTGAAACATCATTTTTTTTTGCTCAAGGGAAAAGGCACTAGTAGGTTCATCTAGAATAATAATTTTTGCTCCGTTATAAAGTAATCTGATTAGCTCAACTTGTTGTCTTTCTCCTATAGAAAGCGAATTTGTTCTCTGAGAAAAATCAAAGTTGAGATTATATTTTTTAAAAAGCTTAGAGATTGAATTGGAAGTTTGACTTAAATTCCTAAATGGATTTTTATCTTTAATTCCAACTAAAAAACTCTCTAAAATAGATAAATTGCCAAAATCAAGAGGATCTTGATTTAAGAGGCCTACCCCACCTTTTATTGACTCTTTGGGAGAACCAAGAATTAATTTGCTATTATCAATAACTATTTCCCCACTATCAGGTGTTATCTGACCAGAAATAATTTTAACAAGAGTTGATTTTCCAGCTCCATTTTCTCCTAAAAGAGCATGAATTCCCTCATTGATAGAAATTTTTATTTCAGAATTAGCCTTTAATTCACCAAAGCTTTTGGATATATTTTTTATTTCTATCTTCATAAAAAAGTGGGCTTCTCAAATTGAGAAGCCCAAAAACTTTTATTCACTGTCTCCAGTCATACCTTCTAGGAGTTGTGATGTATACCATATTTGAAAATCTGAAGCCTCTTCTCCATCAGCTAAAAATTCAGATCCATCTTGAAAATTCAATGGACCAGTAAAGAGATTGATTTCCTCAGATGACAATTTGCTTATGAAAGAATCTAATTTGGAAACTTCATCTGCTGTTAAGCCATCTCCTGTGTTCCATCCAATAGTGGAACTGTCTTTGTCATTCATATCATCCCAGTTTGGACCACTCCATACAAATTCACTTTCAAATTCTCCATGACCAGCTTTCATAGCTGCATTAAGATACTCTGGTCCCCAATTAAAATAAGGAACACCAAGACAAACCTCTGGTGCAGTATCACATGAAGCCTCATAGTCATATCCTACAACGTAAACATCCTCTCCTTCTGCCGCTCTCTGTCCTGTTACTACTAAAGCCTCAGGAGTATCAATATGAGAGATAATTACGTCTGAACCACCATCAAAAAATTCATTAGCAACTTGAGTAGGGTCTGATGTCACACCAGGAATATGGAACCAAAAACCAATCCATACAACCTCAAATTCAAGTTCGGCTTCTCCTTCATAACAATGCTTGGCCCCAAGATAAGCGGCATTAGTTAATCTTCTAGTTTCATCATTTATCAATGGTCCCAAAAAGCTTATTTTTCCAGTCTTAGTCTTCAAAGCTGCAGCACACCCAGCAATCATTTTACCGTACTCCATTTTTCCCATTATGTTTCCCAAGTTACTAAGATCTCCTCTGTAAGCTTTACCATCAGTCCAAGCACTATCCCCAGATGCCCAAATCATAGGTACATCAGGAAATTTTTCTGCTGCTGCTAAAATTCCATCTTTCATATCATCAGAAGTAGCAAAAATTAGTTGAGCACCTTCGTCTATCATATCTGATGCAACTTGATCTACAGTTAAGTTAGGGCTNTCAGCTGGATTTATCATATCAGCTACAATCATTTCTGCTCCAGCGATTTCTTCGATGTATTCACCACCTTCGTAGTGAGCTTGAGACCACCCTTTGTCATCTCTTGGTCCAACAAGTATCATTCCAAACTTGAATGATCCATGGTCTTCATCTTCATGGTCATGACCATCATGGTCTTCATCTTTGTGATCATCNTNGTGNTCATCNTNGTGATCATCCGAATCCTTTGTTTCTTCAGTAGCATTATCAGTGGTTACCACTTCAGCCACTTCTTCTTCCTCAGTACATGCAATTACCGAGAAAACTAGAATTGAGATTAAAAACAATTTTAAAAAAATTTTCATAGCTAATTCCTTATTTGAAATTTTATTTTGATATGAAAACAATAACATTTTCCAAAACAAAATATCACAAAAAAATCAATAAATTTGTTAAAAAAATATTAACTTTTTTTTTGACAGTAAAAACTTTTAAAAAAAACTTAAGCTTACGCTTATATATACTGTATGTAATCAATAATTAATTTGGAGTTTATATGGCTGGAAAAAAAGAAAAAGTTACTTTCGAAATTCAAAAAGATCTAATAAAAATGCTCGAAGTTGCAGCAGAAAAGCATAATCTGCCAAGCGTAGATAAAGCACTTAGATGTATTTTAGACTTTGTAGCTACTGATGGTGATTGGGAAGATATATTTAATACTAGAAGATGTATTAGATGTGGGAGTAAAACAGGTTGGAAAGCATAATACTTNAAAAATAGTATGAAAGTAACCAATTAATAATTTTTNACTCAAAGAATATAGAAAATAAATTTTAACTTTCATAATATTTTTTAATAACCTAATTGTAATTTCTAAAAAGGAAAAAATATGTCAAATAAAAAACCAAACTTCATNGTATTTTTAACAGATGACCAAGGATATGGAGATTTATCTTGTATGGGTGCAACTGATTTCAAGACTCCTTCTCTTGATAAATTAGCTTCTGAAGGAGTGAGATTTACTGATTGGTACACNAANTGTCCTGTATGTAGTCCTGCTCGTGCTGCACTTCTTACAGGAAGATATCCTGGCAATACAGGTATCAGAGGAATATTACCGGGACATAGAAAAGCAAAGGGATTACCAGAATCCACACCGACACTAGCCAAAATCCTAAAATCAGAAGGGTACAATACTGCAATGGTAGGAAAATGGCACTTAGGATTAGAAAAAAAATCTAGACCTAATAGTCATGGTTTTGATGACTGGTTTGGTTTTTTAGCTGGTAATGTAGATTACTATTCACATATTTATTATTACGGCGCAAATACTAAAGACAATATTCTTCCGCAAGTAAACCCAACTCATGACTTATGGGAAAACGAGGAAGAAGTGTGGATGGATGGAGATTATTTTACAGAAATGATAACTGATAAATGTATAGAATATCTAAGAAAAATGACATCTGAAGGTAAACCTTTCTTCTTGTATGTTCCTTTTAATGCTCCTCATTATCCTATGCATGCTCCGAAAAAATATATGGATAGATTCTCTCATCTTCCTTGGGACAGGCAGGTAATGGCTGCAATGCTTAGTGCAATGGATGATTCTGTNGGAAATATAATGGATGAATTAAAAAGATTAGGTGTAGATGAAAACACACTAACATTTTTTACATCTGATAATGGACCATCAAGAGAAACTAGAAACTGGCTTGATAGTACATTAGATCCTTATTATGGAGGAACAGCAGGAAAATTTAAAGGTCATAAAGGAAGTTTATTTGAAGGGGGAATTAGAGAGCCTGGAATAATGCACTGGCCTGGTAAAATTCAAACAGGAGTTGTGTCCAGCGAGCCATGTGCTTCTATGGATATTGCTCCAACTATTTTAGATGCCGCTGGAGTAAACTTGAGTGATCATTATTTAGATGGGAAAAGTCTAATTAAGTTAGCTAATGGAAAAGATTCAAATTCAGATAGAGTAATATTTTGGGAATACTTGGATCAAACTGCNGTTAGAAAAGGTAAGTGGAAGCTTGTACTAAAAGGTAAGCTAATTGAAGCATATGGTCCAGTACCTGAGGTTCATCTTTCAAATTTGGAAGAAGATATTAGTGAATCTATAAATCTAGCTGATAAAGAACCTGAAATCACAAAAGAACTTACAAAATTAGCTGAGGATTGGCGAAATCAAATTGAGGAAAAATGGATTTCTGAGTATGGAGCTCCAAGTGAAGAGCAAAGACTTAATACTCAAATGGGAATTAACTAATTAATATGGGAAAGAAAATAGTAATTATAGGTGGAGGGGTTNTNGGTATGAGTACAGCTTTCCACCTAGCAAATAATGGAATAAAAGATATAACGATTATTGAAAAAGATTCAATAGGTAGTGGATCAAGTTCTCAAGCAGCAGGAATAGTTACTTGTCTTCAATGGAATGCAACTTCGGTTGTAGCTCGAATGAAAACTTTAGATTTATTTGAAAATTTTAGCAAAGTTTTAGATGGGTATACTTTCCAACAAGTTGGTTGCCTTAATTTATCCACAAAATCTGATTATAACGAAGGTTCTGATTTACGTAAATTACATGATAGATTAGGAGCTAAATATGAGACTTATATTGGAAAAGAGCTTACCGAAAAATTTTCAGATGTCAAAACAACTGATGATGAATATGGAGTATTAGATCCAAGAGGAGGTTATAGTGAGGCTCATACATATATACCAGCTTTAAGAAAAAAAATAGAAAATATGGGAGTAAAAATACAAGAATATGAACAAGTAAATAATTTTATTTTCAAAAGCAATAGAATAAGTGGAGTAATAACCTATTCTAAGACTGAGAACGCAGAAAAAAAATATTTAGCAGATGATGTTGTTTGCGCAGTAAATGCTTGGACTAATATACTCCTAGATTCAATTGATTTTAAGGTACCTATGAAAAATTTTATTCATGAGAGATTTGTCACTGAGCCCTTTGATAGAGAATTAAGTCTTCCAGCAATAAATGATAGAGTTTATCAAAGTTATGTAAGAGGAACAGAAGATAATAGAATTTTAGTAGGAACTTCTCAACATAACCCAGAAAATTTCTTAATAAATGATAGAGATTTTAATATTGAGGAACTCAAACCTCATCACGATGCTTTAGATTTTCTTAAGGAATCATTTCAGCATAGAGTTCCNATTATTAAGGATAAAAAATGGGATTATCACACAGTTGGACTGATAAGTGTAACTGCTGATGCTACCCCAGTTATNGGTCCTGTTCCNAATATAGAAGGATTTTATCTTTGTTCAAATTTTCATTCAGGTGGATTTGCTTACAATCCTGTTGCAGGTTTACTTGTTACAGAACATCTTCTATTTGGAAAAACAAGTATTGACTCAGATAGTTATTTGCCTAGCAGATTTAAGGATTTCAAAACAAAATTATACTTAGATAAAACTCACAAACTAGAAGATTTAGAGGTTAAGAGACACTAAATAATATATTATTTTTATATAAATTAGAGGATTATAAATGGAATTTTTAGATTCTATAAAACAAACTTATAAGAGATCTCTAGATTTTACTGGAAGAACTGGCAGATCAGAATTTTGGTGGTTTAAGTTATATTTTTGGGGTGGATTATTCATATGGAGCATAATTGATTATCTACTTTTTGGTTTTATAATTTGGGATCCATATTATGACTTTGGTTGGTTTGGAGCAATTTGGATAATTTCCAACTTGCTTCCTTATTTTTCAATAAATAATAGAAGACTTATGGATACAGGAAAAGGTAATTGGAAAATAAAGCCATCTTGGCTTTTACCTATAACATTCATAATATTACAAATTTTACTTGTTCTATTTATTATTATTGGGTGGATAATTCTATGGGTTTGGTGGAGNGAAGAATCATATGAATCTGACCCAGAAAAAAGACCTATAGGAATACCTCAATAGAAAGGATTTGATTTATGGCACAAAAACTAAAAAACAAAATAGCTATTGTTACTGGAGGTAATAGTGGCATAGGAGAAGCAACNGCAAAACTTTTTGCCCAAGAAGGTGCAAAGGTAATCATCATGGCAAGAAGAGATGAAGAAGGTAAAAGAGTTGAAAATGAAATAAAGGATAACGGAGGAGTAGCAAATTTCATTAAGTGCGATGTAGGTGATGAAAAAACAGTTAATTCAGCAGTAGAAGCTGCTGCAGACTTGTACGGAAAAATCAATATTCTTTTCAATAATGCAGGTCATGGTGCTGCAGGAGATTTTCCTAATTCTAAAACAGAAGATTGGAATACTGTGATAAATAATAATTTGAATGGTACCTTTTTTGTATCAAGAGCAGTTTGGCCAATAATGGAAAAATCAGGAGGAGGAGCAATAGTGAATATGTCATCACTAGCAGCTCAAAGAGGTTTTTCACCAAAAATGAAAGAGGTTTTTGGAACCACTGCCCCATCCTATTACGTTGCTAAAGCAGGAATCGATGCCTTAACTAGATATATGGCTGGAGTTGGAGGGGATAAAAATATTAGAGTAAATTGTATTAGGCCTGGACAAATCATGACTCCNGGTGCAACTAGAGGAACCATTAACGACCCTGATGGAGGTCATCACGTTTTTGAATCAATGTTTGATTTAACTCAAATTATTCCAGGACCTGGATACCCAAATGATGTAGCTAACTTAGTTCTTTTTCTAGTTAGTGAAGATTCAAGATTTATAACATCAGAAATTATAAATATTGATGGTGGAGTAGCAGCAAAAATATAGTTATATTTATATGGATAAACCTATGAAAATAAAAGCTATTTTTTTTGATGTTTTTGGGACAGTTTTTGATTGGCATAAATCTATTCATGATGAAGCTAAAAAGTTCAGCATAGAAAATAAAATAACTTTTGACGAATTTTATTTTACTGACAGATGGAGAGAAGGATTTAGAAATCTACAGTCAAAAGTAGCTTCAGGAAACAGGAATTACTTATCAATGGATGATATCCATTTTGAAGTATTANTGGAACTTTTTGATGAACTAAAAATTGATAGCATTAGCCAAGATAAATTAGTTGAATTTAATAAATCTTGGCATAGATTAAGTCCTTGGTTAGATTCAATACCAGGTTTAATAGAACTTAAAAATAATTTTTTTGTTTCTGCACTTTCAAACGGAAATTTATCTATGCTGATAAGATTATCTAAAAACTCGAATATGCCTTGGGATTCAATTATATCTACAGAGTTTTTTGGAACTTATAAACCTGATCCAAAAGTATATTTGGGTGCTGCTAAATTATTAGAAATTAAACCTTGTGATTCTATGATGGTTGCTTCTCATGCATATGATCTTGATGGTGCTAAAAAGGCTGGTATGAAAACGTGTTATATCCATAGACCTAACGAATTTGGAAATGGTATAAGTGAAAATTATGGGGATCTTTCCAGATTTGATATAGTTGTTGAAAGTATAGAAGAAATAGAAAAAAAAATAAAAATTTATGAGAGAGGATAATTATGTCAGTTTATTCAATTAGTAGTATAGAAGTAAAAGATTGGGAAGCTTATAAAGAATATATGAAGCTTGTTCCAGATGTTATTCACAAATTTGGAGGAAAATATTTAGTAAGAGGTGGAGATATAAAATCAGATACAACTTCTTGGAAACCAAAAAGAGTTGTAATCCTAGAATTTCCTACTTTGGAAGATCTAAATAATTTCAGAGATTCAGAAGAATATAAACCTGTTGCTGCAATCAGATTAAAGGCTTCTACAAGTGAAGGATTTGTAGTTGAAGGAATTTAATGAAAACTTTTAAGTGGCATGGCATACCAGTAAATATACCAAGCACCTATAAAGAATGGGTTTTTTTTAGTGTAATAACAATTTTTTCTTTGATTTTTACGGTTTATTCATTAATTATTTCATTTTTTGATTAGGGAGAAAATAATGAAAATAACAAATATATATAGATACCCAATCAAATCATTCTCTAAAGAAGAAAAAAATGAGGTTGAAATAACTGATTTCAATAGGATAGTAGGAGATAGAATAGCAGCATTCAAAATAGGGGAAAATACTAAAAACTATGAATGGCTACCCAAAAAAAATTATTTGTCTTTAATGCATGTCCCTCATATATCTAAAATTAAAATAAAATACATTGATTCTATAAATAAGTTATCTATAAAAATACCAGATAGAAAAGAATTTTTAGTCAACTCATCAAATAAACTTAAAATGGAATCTGAAATTTCAGATTATTTATCCAAAAATAAATTTGAAAAAGATTTTAATTTTATCTCCACAAATGACGATGAAATTTCATTTCACGATACAAAAGATGGCGGAATAAGTCTTCATTCAACAGGAAGTGAAAAAGAACTAGAAATGAATTTAAATGATATAGAACGAGTTCGATTTAGAAGTAATTTAATAATAGATTCATGCAAACCTTTTGAAGAATTAAAGTGGGTTGGAAAAACTATTATGATATCTAGCCTAAAGTTTAAAGTAGCAAAAACTATTACTAGATGTGCAGCTGTCAACTGTAACCCTTCAAAAGGGATTTATGACAAAAATATACTCAAGTTATTACCTGAATTAAACGGAATTCAAGAACCTTCTTTTGGAATAAAACTCAAATTGATTTCTAAAGGAGGAATAATTAAAAAAGGAGATCCAGTTAAAATAATTAATCCCTAATAATTTTATATAAAATTTCTCCAACTAGAATGGACATCATAATACCCCAACCTCCTCCACCTGACGCCAAGTATATTTCTTTATCAGCTACTTTTTCTATAAATGGAAGATCATTTTCATTTGAAGGACGTAAACAAGCTGTTTGACTATGAAAATTATAATCTTTAATATTTGATACTATTTGAGAACTTTTTTCAAAAAGATAATTTTTTGCATAATCTGTTTTAGATTTATCAAAATCTTTATCTTCAACTGTTGCAGCAATCCAAATAAGTCCATCTTTTTTCTTAACTATTGAACAAGGGCCATGAAGATGAAAATCAGTGAAGGTATTTTCTGGGTCAGATAGTTTTAATATTTGGCCTTTAGATGGGAATATTTTTTGTTTAATATTTATTCCTTTTATAGCATTTGTCCAAGGTCCCGCAGCTATAATTATTCTCTTAGTAATATATTTTTCTTTATCTGAAATCACCTCTAAATTATTTCCCAAAGTATTTATCTCAGTAATTTCATTTTTTATAAAATCCCCNCCTGATTTTATAAAATTATCAAATAGATTATTTTGATATTTTTTTGAATCTATAAAAATTGTTCCATCAAATTTTGCAAATTTATTTTTACTAAGACTTATTGCATCGGTTTTATTTTCATAAAGATCAATTGAAAAATATTTCTCTTTAGGATCTATTAAATCAATGACCTTTTTTATGTTTTTATATTCCGAGTCATTTTCGTAAAAATGAAGTGTAGGTTTGACTTCAAAATCTATATTATTCTTAAATTTATTATCTAATTCTATAAATTTTTTATAGGCTCCAAGACTAATCTTAGCAACATCTAATGGTTTAGTTTCATTCCCATGACCGGCTCCACCAAGTATAGGATCTATTCTTCCCAAAGCATTTGATGATGCTTCATCAAAGTTAGAACTCTTATCTATAAGACAAACCTCCTGCCCTTTATCTAGCAAATAGTTTGACGCAGAAAGGCCGAAAACACCCGCCCCGATAACTAAATTTTCTACCTTTTGAATGTTAATTTTTATGTCCTCCAAATGCTCTTCGCATTGCAGATAAAATTTTACCTGAAAAAGAATTATCTAATCTAGAATTAAATCTTTCTGATATAGAAGCATAGATACTAGGAATAGGAACAGATAAATCAATTGATTCTTTAATTGTCCATCTTCCTTCACCTGAATCACTTACTTTTGAACTATATTCTGATAATTCTTTATCNGCTTTTAATTCTTCAGATATCAGATCTANAAGCCATGACTGAATAACTGAACCTGATTTCCAATTTGATGATATTTCTGACAAATTCAAATCAAATTCTTTCTTACTTTTTAATATAGAAAATCCTTCGGCTATAGACTGCATCATTCCATATTCAATTCCATTATGAATCATTTTTACAAAATGACCTGATCCAGATTCTCCTACGTAAAGACCTCCTTTGGATTCTTGAGTTGAGAGAGTCTCAAATAAACTTAATAAACTTTCATAAATTTTTTTATTACCTCCTATAGTTAGGCAAAAACCATTTTCTAAACCCCATACTCCCCCACTGGTTCCACAATCTATAAATTCTATACCTTTATTTTTACAAATTGCTGAATTATCTATAGAGTCTTTATAGTAAGAATTTCCACCATCTATTATTACATCTCCTGGTGCAAGTTTTTTTGATAAGTCTATAATTGTTTTATTTGTAGGTTCTCCGCTNGGAACCATAACCCATAGAACTCTTTTTNCAGTAAATTTTTTAAGAAGAGCATCAATGTCATTAACAGTTTCAAAAGAAAATGAAGAATCATCATATAATTNAGAATTTTGATCATATCCAAANACNTTAAATCTNTCTTGACTCANTTTTTCTGCAATTTGGCCTCCCATTTTTCCTAAACCAACTACACCTATTTCCATATTAATCTCCTTTTAGTAAAAAATTTCTGCATCATGTATAGGATTGTACCCAATCTCTTTTTTTGGAGTTTCAATATCAAAAATACTATATTTATTTTTTGATATTACATAGTAATGAGCTCCTGATCGAAGCTTTCCATCAACAAAGGTTTTATAGCAGTTATCAACAAATTTTGCAGAATCTTCTTGATGACACCAAACAGTAAAATACGCAACTTCATCAATCATTTTATTATCGATATTAATGCCTCCCCATCGAGCAGCTATTGCATTCATATTTGTCACAGCAAACCTTTGGCACCATGACTCTACATAAGCTTTCTCCAAACCATAATCTCCAGTAGGACAGGGTTCAATATTAGCATTCAATAGCTCGGGCCAAGTTTCTAGTTTATTAAATTCTCTTGAAGCTATTGTTTTGTATGGCTCTTTCAAGAATGGGAAATAAGCGCCACCTGTTGCATGCACTGAACTTGATCCAATAATAAGTGCATTAGGATTAAATTTCTCAACTGTTTTGAAAACGAGATCTGTCATTTTATTCATCTCATTTAGTGGATCTTTCCTTGCTAAATAAATAATTAAGTCTTTATTCAAAAGTACTTCGGATAATTTTTCTTCTTCATTAGAAATATCTAAATTTATAAAAACTTCATTAGAATTTACATCATCTGACTTATCTATAGATTGTTCATTATCTACTATTGTAAATCTATAGTTAGGATTGATTTTGGGTAAAAATTTTCTTAATCCCGAACCAATAGTTCCTTTTCCACCCAATAAGACTACTTCAATTGTTGAATTATTTTTCATTTTCATAATGATTAACTATAGATCATTATTCTCAGAAAAATATCTAAGAAATCAAATTGTTATTCTTTTTCTGTTGAGCCTTCTATTGAAATATTTGGTAACCAATTTAACCAACCAGGTAAATACCAAGCTTTTGTACCTAAAATTTTCATCACACTAGGAACTAATATAGACCTAACAATAGTAGCATCTATCAAAACTGCTGCTCCAAGACCAAACCCCATAGATTGGAAAAAAGTTATTTCACCTAACGCAAAACCTCCAAAAACAGCTACCATTATCAATGCAGCTCCAGTAATAATACTTGCTGTTTTTCTTAATCCAAAAGCAACTGAATTATCTGTTGAACGTGTTTGATCATAATTCTCTTTAATTCTACTGAGCATAAAAACGTGATAGTCCATAGATAAACCAAATAGAATACTAAACATAAATAGAGGTAGCCAAAATTCAAGCTGGTCTACTTGTTGAAATCCTATAATATCGATCAAAAAACCTTTCTGAAACACAAGAACCAAAAGCCCATATGAGGCTCCTACTGATAGTAGGTTCATAATAATTGATGCTATAGATATTGTTATAGATCTAAATGCTAGTAATAGTAAAAAGAGACTAAGAAACAATACAATTCCAAGGACAAGTGGGAAATAATCATCTGTCATAGTTACAGCATCTACAACTTGGGCAGAAGTTCCTCCCACATAGACTTTATATTGATTTTCTGGAATCCCTTCAAAGGAAGAAGGTATCATTTCATTTCTGAGTCTTCTTATTGCATTTAGAGCAGGTTGATTTTGAGGATCCCCAGGAATGAGTGAAGTTATTTCAGCAAAATTTATACTATCTTGAATTATTGTTTCTGGTGATAGAAAAAATTCATCTTCAGTTAAATTTACTTCAAGATTATCTATAGCTTTAAGTATTTCTTCAGATTCAACATTTGCTTCTATAACAATATTTGCAGGAGCATTTGAACCATAGCCATATTTTTCGTTTAGAAGCTCAAATCCAACTTTTACAGGTTCTTCATCAGGAAGAGCAGAAATTCCTGCTGTTCCTTTCTCCAAATCAAAATAAAAATAAGAAAGTATCAATAAGAATAAAGCCGCTATAGACATACTAATTACAGACCTTTTCATTACTTGAATTGTTATAGCATTCCAAAAGCCTCCTTCATCAATATTAGATTTAGAGTTAGGAGTCAAGAATTTGATTGAGATACCTTTTCTTCTGAGGAATGAGGTCAAAATTATAATTAGCATGATTATGCCAGAAACTATTAATAATTTTGGACCAAGATCTTGGGTTATTGCAATAAACAAAAAACCAAAAATAAATAGGATTATTGTAGCCAGTTTTGGAACTTCAAAGCTGTTTACCTTATCACCAAGTAATCCTACTATTGCAGGTAAAAGTGTAACTCCAGCAAAAACTGCAACAAAAACTACAACTATAGCTCCTGTACCTAATGCATGAAATGTTTTTTCTGGAATAACAAACATACCAACAAGAGCAAAAACAACAGTTAATCCACTAAACATAACAGCTTTACCCGCAGTCGAACCAGAATTAATAATTGCTTGTAATTTTTCTACTCCTGTAAGTCTTTCTTCTCTATATCTAGATAATATGAATAAGCAGTAATCTATTCCTACAGCTAATCCCATCATTGACATAATATTAGGAACAAATTCGTTAAGACTTACAAACTGACCTATAATCGAAATTAAGCCAACAGCTATAGTGATTGAAACAATAGCAATTATAACTGGTATAAATGCTGAAGTAACCGAACCAAATACAAGTGCAAGTATAATAATAGCTACTGAAATACCTATTGTTTCTCCAGTTACCAAATCTTTTTCAGCTAATTCTAAAAAAGTATATTCTATTGACTCTTGCCCTATGAAATAGAAATTAAAATCTTCATTTGAATGATCCTCTAACAAATGAACAAGTGGTGCCACCAATTCACCCCTAACAAAGGGAGCTTGCATCATAACTGTAGTTCCATCTGGCGAGGGATTTATCTGATAATCTGAAGCAGAGCCTACATTTTGATCAATTCCTGATTTATCAATTTCATCTTGAACTAATATAAAAAATTCTCCTATTGCTTTTGAATATTCATCAGAAGGGAATTTGTAAGTTTCAGAGTTTATAACAAGCAAATTATCAGAAGACTGTTCTTGTTGTTTTTCATCTGATTTGTCAGGCTTTGATTTTTCTAGTTTATCTATCTTTTCTTTCTTTAATTTATCAGCTAAAAGCGATTCCGTATCAACAGTAGCTCCGTCCCCTCCTGAAAGTGCTTCTGAGAGATAGTTTTGAGAAACAAACCCTGATAAACCTAATAAAATTACCCAAGCTAAGATTATTATGTATGGTTTTCTAGCACAGAAAGAAGTAAGAGATTTTAAATTCATTATTACCTTAAGATTATTTAGATAAGAATATTATAATATTTAGCAAATCTATTTGTGTTTCAAAATTGTAAAATTGTCATATATTCTATTCAAAAAAAATTTTTGAGTATAAAATAAGATGATCAGAAATATTTTGGAAATTTTATGAAAATAACTTCAATTAAATGCGAAATTTTAGATAATGATTATCCCTTTATATTTGTTCATACNGATCAAGATATTATTGGCTTTGGAGAATGTTTTAGACGTCAACCNAANGTTACAAAGTCNATTGTTGAAAATATTTTAGAGCCAGCTTTATTAGGTAAAGATCCNNTAAATACNGAACAAAGATTTANNGATATGANAAAANCTGGAAATGCATTAGAAATAGGTGGAGCTATTTGGATAGCAATAGCNGGAATAGANATTGCATTATGGGATATAAAAGGNAAGTCTNTAAANAAACCAATATATGAACTNCTTGGTGGAAAAACAANANNAAAAATGCCNGTTTATGCAAGNTCNATGAAAAGAGATCTTACTCCNAAAGAAGANGCTAAAAGAGCNGTNTATTATGCNGAAAAAGGATTTAAGGGATATAAACTGCATAGTGCCGTTCCAGGAAAGATTGATGATGACGCAGATCAAACAATTGAAACTGTTACAGAAGTAAGAAAAGCTGTTGGGGATGCTTTTGATATTTTAGTTGATGTTAATGGAGCTTATTCTGTCCATCATGCTATTGAGATCGGTAAGCAATTAGAACAGTTAGGAGTTTTTCATTTTGAAGAACCAAGACCTCATTATGATCTAGATGGATTGGCAAAGGTTTCTGAATCTTTAGATATTCCAGTAGCATCTGGAGAAAATATATATACNGAGTATGAGTATAAAGATCTTATTTTGAAGGGAAAAGTTGATATTGTTCAACCAGATATTGTAAAAACTCCTGGATTTACAACTTTCATAAAAGTTTCTAAATTAGCTGATATTTTTGGAATTCCCCTAACCTGTCATAATACTCAACCAATAATTAGCACTATAGCCCATGCACATTTTGTTTGCTCTAGTGAAAATTTCCCCTATGCCCANGAGTATAATATTGAAGAAATTTCTATTAGAGATAAATATCCTATATTAGAAAATCCTCTAGTAATATCTGATGGATTTCTTGAAATTCCAGAAGGCCCTGGCTTAGGTGTAAATTTTGATATGAAAATGATAAAAAAACTATCTAGATAGCTTTTGTTTGAGTTCAATTAAAGAATGCTTAAATACTTCTAAAGTTTTTTCTAAATCATTTTCTGTGTGAGCTGTGGAAAGATGCACTCTTCCATTAGATGATAACCTTATTCCTTTTTTAAATGCTATTTCACAAAAAGACTTATATTTATTTTCATCACAGTTTGTAAAATGATCTCTCCAATCCCTTATATGTTCCTTTTCAGTAAACGAGATCGAAAAAACTGAACCTAATCCTTGTGCATGAATATCAATATCTAGATCTTTAGAAAGGGCATTAATACCATGAATTAATTTTTGACCNTTTTGTTCCAAATTATAAAAAAAATTTTTATCTCCTATCATATGATCAAGAGATGCATTTGCAGCTGCAATTGAAGCAACATTAGAATTAAAGCTTCCACCATGATATACAGTACCATCAGCTATAAAATTCATTATTTCTCTCTTACCAGCAAGCATAGCTATGGGAAAGCCTCCAGCAAAAGATTTCGCAAAAGTTGATAAGTCTGGAGTTACATCAAAATATTCTTTTGCACTTCCTTTCAAAATTCTAAATCCTGTTATAACTTCATCAAATGCNATGAGAGATCCATTATCATGGCAAAGTTTTTTGACAGATTGTATATATCCGTCATCTGGAATTATGCANTTAGTATTTGCAAGTATTGGCTCCATTAATACACCTGCAATTTGGTTACCGTATTTCTCAAAAATTTGCTTAAGGTGATCGATATCATTCCATCTAGCAATTATTACACTATTTTTAGTATTCTGATCCATACCTTTTGACTCTGGGATAGCTTCAGGAGAAGAACTATCTCCTGCTAATTCCAAATCAGGATGTACAGAATAGTTTATAGAATCCATCCAACCGTGATAATGTCCTTCAAATTTTACGAATAATTGCCGATTGGTATACCCTCTCATTAATCTTATTAGAAGTTGGTCAATTTCTGTACCGCTTGATGCAAATCTAACAGTCCAATCTTTCACATTGAGAATTTCTAATGATTTTTCAGCAACTTCAATTTCTTTGTCAAATTGTGCAGCATAAATCATACCATTCTTAATTTCTTTAGAAACGTTTTCATTTAGAAAATCAGGTGCGTGACCAAAAATATTTGGGCCCATTCCTTGAATGTAATCTATATATTCGTTACCATCAACATCCCAAATCTTCGATCCTTTAGCATTGCTTATAAATAGAGGAACTTCTGAATGCTCTAGAACTCTTATTTGAGATGAAATCCCACCAGCTATATATTTTTTTGCCTTTGAATAAAGTTTTTTTGAATTATTTATCTCATTCATTTTTATTCCTGACTTATGAAGTAAATTTAAGATAAAGATACTAAATTTTAAAAATTTATGATATGAAAATTCGCTTATAATATTTTCTAAATAATTATTTATTTCAAGGATTAAACATGGGTACAAATTATCAGCAAGAAAGATCTGAAGGTGTAAGAGTTTCAGATGCATGGCATTACAGGGGATTAAAAACAGTAATTTTAGAAAATAAAAAAATCAGGGTCTTAATTATTTCCGATAAAGGTGCAGATATATCTAGTTTTGTTTATAAACCAACTGACACTGAGTTTATGTTCAAGACTCCATGGGGAATTAGAAATCCTAGCAACACAGTACCTTCAACAGGAGACCCAGCTTCCGTTTGGCTTGATTATTATGAGGGAGGTTGGCAAACAGTTGTTCCTCATGGTGGATATCCAAGTGAATACTTTGGAGCTGATTTTGGAATACATGGGGATGTAAATAATATTCCTTGGGATACAAAAATCATTAAGGATTCTCCAGAAATTTGCTCCATCGAGTTTAAGGGTAGAAGTGTAAGAAGTCCTTTTGAAATAACACGAACAATTTCCCTTAAGGCTGAAGATTCATTTCTTGAAATAAACCAAAATGTTACAAATTATGCTGAGGAAGATTTAGATATCGTATGGCTGGAACATATAGCTATAGGAGGTTCTTTCTTATCTGAAAAATGTACCCTCAGTCTTCCTAATTGCACAGTACTTTCTCATCCTGAAGATGTTGATAAATCTTCAAAATTAAAACCTAATTTTTCTGGAGAATGGCCAATGGTTGATCTAAAAGATGGATCAAAATCAGATTTTAGAAAGATACCTGGAAAATCAGATAGATCTTTGGACATGGCTTACTTCACTGAATTGGAAGAGGGATGGTACGTTGTAAAAAATAATGAGCTAGGAATATCCTGGGGAGTTGAGTTTCCCAATGATTTATTTAAGTATGTTTGGTACTGGAGGAATTTTGGTGGAGGATATGGATATCCATGGTATGGAAGATGCTATAACGCTGGATTAGAACCATGTACAGGATGGCATAACGGAGGAGTTGAACAAGCTGAAAAAAATGGCTCAGCTTACTTTGTAAAGGCTGGAGAAACAGTTTCAGCTTNTATAAAAGCCGGGGTGGTCTTAGATTACGATGAAGAAAAAAGAAAAAATCCTTTCTAATTTATTCTCCTTGTAAATCTGCATCCCATCCACCCTTAGCCATAATTCCTCCATCCACATTAATATATTCTCCCGAAATGAAAGATGCTCCCTCACTGGCTAAAAAAGAAGCAACTCTCCCAATTTCTTTTGGATCCCCTACTCTGCCTATAGGAATATCTTTACCAAATAATTCCATACTTTCTTCAATATCACCTGTAATTGAAGTTCTTACCATAGGAGTATTAAATGTTCCTGGATTTATAGCATTGATCCTAATATTACTCTTGATGTAATCTAGAGACATTTGTCTTGTTAGAGAAAGTACTGCGCCCTTACTTGCAGCATAAGGAGGTACTAATTTTTGAGATTGCAATCCTTGGACACTTGAAACGTTTATAATGACTCCTTTTCCTAATTTTTTCATATGAGGAATAGAATATTTACTCATCAAGAAATAACTTTTTAAGTTTACATTTATTACNGCATCCCACATATCTTCAGTAGTNTCTTCGACATTTTTATAGGATGCAGGAGGTTGAATACCAACATTNTTTACAAGAATATCTAATCTTCCAAGAATATTTGTACATTCTTCAACAACTCTTAGAGATGATTCTGATTTACTAAAATCAGCTTCAATAAAAATTGCTTTTCTTCCTTGAGCCTCTAAATCCATAACTGCTTGATTACCATGCTCTTTGGAAATATCAGCAATACAAATAGTAGCTCCATCTTCGGCCAGAACATCAGTTATTCCTCTTCCAATTCCTTGGGCTCCTCCAGTTACAATTGCAACTTTTTCTTTATGATCAAGCATGTTAATCCTTTCTAAGTTTCTTCACCAAAAGTATACACGATTTAAATTTATGGTGATATTATAAATTTCATATTGGAGTAAAGGTGTATTGTGGAATATCATATAGAAAAATTGGCATCCCCTAATGCTGTAGTTGGAGAAGGTCCCGTCTGGAGTTCTGAAGAAAAAAAAATATATTGGACAGATATATATGGAGGAAAACTATTTAGATTTGATCCACTAAATAAAACTAATGAAATCATACATGATGGTGTCCAAGTTGGAGGCTTTAGATTTAATAAATCAGGAGGACTAATTCTTGGATCATGGGAAGGTATTATTCTATGGAACTCTGATGATGATTTTAAAGTTATTAAGGAAGGTTTAGTAGAAGGCACAAATATTAAAATTAGAGTTAATGATGCAATATCTGGACCTGATGGAAGTTTTTATTGTGGGACTGACGCAACAAAATGGCAAAATGATTTAGTTTTTAGAATTAATCCAGATCACTCAATAGATGTAATTGATGAAGGAGTAAAGTTATGTAATGGAATGGGTTTCTCACCTGATGAAACAATTTTTTATAGTACAGATTCCCTAAGAAAAACAATTTATAAATGGGATTATAATTCAAAAACTAAATCTATTTCTAATAAAAAAA
>NZTZ01000025.1 GCA_002703265.1 Chloroflexota bacterium | reverse complement strand
TAAATTAGGTTGGGCTCCAACAAATGGATCATTCCAAGCTATGGTTACAGGAATGAGAATTTACTGGGGTGAAGAAAAAACAAAAACTTGGTTAGAAGGCATAGTTGCTAACGAACCAATAATTTACCCAAAAAACACACCACAAGTTCAAGCTGCTGCAGATCAAGAGATTGAATTTGGTATGGTAAACCACTACTACCTTCACAGATTTATTGCTGATAAGGGTGAAAGCTTTGCAGCTAGAAACCACTATCTAAGTAATGGAGATGCTGGATCAGTAGTATTAGTTTCTGGTGCTGGAATACTAGATGTATCAGATAACAAAGATAATGCAGAAAGATTCATGACATTCATGACTTCAAAAGTAGCTCAACAATACTTTGCTACTCAAGTTCATGAATACCCATTAGTTACTGATGGGGTATCACCAAATAGATTGCTAAGAGATATGGAAAGTCTAAGTAAACCTGACATTGACATCTCTCAATTAGGTGATCTAGAAAACACCCAAAAACTTCTTATAGAAGTGGGTGCACTACAATAGAAAAACTTTCTTAATTCTCTTATCAAATAGGGGCCTATTCTTCTCTCCTGATAATATAGGCTCCTATTTTATTTAAGCTCTCCAAAAAGCGGTTCTAATACTTTTCTATTAGACTTACTTTCTTCAGAATCTTTTTCAGGGAGTATAGGAATCTCTTCGTTCAAATCGTCGGTCATATTATACATTCTGCCATCCTCATATAATTTCCAACTATGATTTCTAATAAATCTTTGTATTGGTCTCTTGTTTCTTCCTCCTGCATCAAAATGGAAGAAAATCCAGTCTCTAGGAGAACTATTTTTACCTGTCAATTGAGGATAAAATGACCTCCCGTCAACTATATAATTTTCAGGATACTCAATTCCAGCTGCTTCAAAAATAGTTGGGAGAAAATCTGTACTATCTACAAGATCACTGCTAACCACGGATTCGGGGATATTATTTTTCCAGTTACAAATTAAAGGTACATGAGTACCAGTATCAATGGTTTTACCTTTACCTCCGGGGATTTCTTTATCTCCCATAAATGATGACACCTCAATAGGAGAACCATTATCTCCCAAGTAAATAATTAAAGTGTCTTCTCTTAGATTTAATTGATCTAATTTTTCTACTATTCTTCCTATTGTTTTATCATGGTATTCAACCATATCTTTATAATATTTCGCATCATCATCCCAACCCTCTAATTCATCCCAAGTTCTTCCGCCAAGTGTCTGATTAGAAGGAGGATCAAAGATGGCAAATTCCTCACTATCAGGTGTAGGTTCCAACGGTCTATGTGTAAGTGTCATTGGAAAATATACAAAGAATGGATCATCTGTATTTCTATCAATAAAATCTAAAATATAATCGCAAAAAATATCTTCTCCATAATTCCCTTCTGTAATTTCTTTAGTTAAGTATTCTCCATTCTGATAAATTATCGGATTTTTATACCTTGAACCCTTTTCTTCTGTTTGATGGGCGTGCCAAACACAAAATTCATCAAACCCAGCATCCTCAATTTGTTGNCCTTTATTTCTATCTTCAGGCATTTCATCTGGAGGATTATACGAATATAGTTGCCATTTCCCAGAAATCAATGTTTTATAACCGTTATCACTCATTATATGTCCAAATGTTTTTTCTTTCGGATCCATTAATCCAAAACCAATATAATTTCTAAAGTTATATTTTCCTGTCATTAGTTGAATCCTAGTGGGAGTACATAGAGGTTGAGCGTGTGCATTTTCAAATCTAATTCCAGTCTTNGCTAACTCATTAAGAACGGGTGTTTTATAGGAAGTTCCTCCATTAGCATTAATAACCTCATATCCTAAATCATCAGACATTATCAGTATTATATTTGGTTTTTTGTTATTCATAATTTACTCCTTTTTATCCTCTTTCACCTTTATCGTATTCTGCATACATATATGGATGGTTTTCATCATATTCAGTTAATGGTTTCGGATTATCAATTCTGTTTGCTGGTCTAACTTCTTCACCTTTTATATCTAAATATTTATCGCCTAAACTTTTTCTAAATTCATCCGCTAAAATTGATAATTTACTAACAATTTCTTTATGGCTAGAATATAAATTCACTTTTTCACTAATATCATTGTCCAAGTCATATAATTCATTAATTAATTTATCTTCTTTTTTGAAATGTAATTTCCAATTTTTATACCTAATTGCTTCTAACTCGTCCTCATTATAGTAAAGAAATGAATCTCTTTTAGAAGAGTTTTCATTTGAGAAGAATAAATCAGACATTTCTATTCCATCAATTTTTTTGGAAGGAAGGTTTCCTCCTATTAATTTTGTAATAGAAGGTAAAAAATCCATAGTTGTAGAAAGTGCATCTGTTTGTTGCCCTTCATTGATTTTCCCTGGCCATCTTATGATACATGGAACTCTTTGGCCTCCGTCCCATGTTTGACCTTTTCCTCCTCTAAGATTTCCATTACTTCCTCCTTGATTTTGTAATCTAGAGCCATTATCACTAGTNAATATAACTATAGTATTTTCATCAATACCTAATTCTTTCAACTCATCAAAAATTACTTTTGTTGACCAATCAATACTAGCTACACAAGCTCCGTAATCTCCATTTTTTGATTCTTTTACAAATTTTTCTGCTGCATATAAGGGAAGATGAACTTGCATATGAGCAAGGTATAAGAAAAAAGGTGTTTCTTTGTTTTCTCTCATGAATTTTACTGCATCTTCAGTATATCTTTCAGCAATTGATCTTTGGTCAGGCTGTTCCTGAATTACTTCTTTATCCCTAACTAAGGGTAAAGGAGGGCGGTCCCATTCAGTTATCTTATGTAAACTNGAGTCATTTGGAATGTAGTCCTTTATTTTTACTTGCCTACCCATATCATTACTATATGGGATACCGAAATATGAATCAAAACCATGATTAGTTGGAAGAAATTCCTCTTGATCTCCACAATGCCATTTCCCGATAATTTTTGTGCTATAACCCGATTCCTTAAAAGTTTTAGCAACAGTTTTTTCCTCATTACTCAAACCAATCCCTTGACCCGGGAAAAGGACTCTTAGCCCATCAAAAGTCCCAAAACTTATTCTTTGAGGATAGCATCCAGTCATCAAAGAAGCTCTTGAGGGGGAACATACTGGAGAACTTACATAAAAGTTAGAGAACTTTTTACCTTCATCAGCCATTTTGTCTAAAGTTGGGGTTTCGTTTATTTTTGATCCATAACAACCTAAGTCTCCATAACCTAGATCATCTGCAAAAATTATTATTACGTTTGGTTTACTAGCCATACTAACCAGCCTTTTTGATTTATAATTATTTTAGATTTTTATATAAAATTTGATGGATTTCTATGCATAAAATACTTAGTTTTTATGAATTTTGTGACCTAGATGTAGACAAAGTTACAAAAAACAAAAATAAAATTTTTGAAACTTCTAAAAACAATTCTATTTTAGGGACAATAATACTTTCAATTGAAGGAATAAATGGGACAGTTTCAGGATCTTCAGATTCAATTGATATTCTAAATCAATTGATGAAGGATTTAGGCTATAAATGTAATATTAAATTTTCTGTCTCCGAAAAAAAACCATTCAAAAGACTCAAGGTGAAAATTCAAAAAGAAATTGTAACATTTATGAATTTGGGTAAATCGGCAAAAAATACGGGTACATTTATAGCTCCTGAGGATTGGGATGATTTTATATCTAATGAAGATGTAAAACTTATAGATGTTAGAAATTTTTATGAAACTGTTATTGGAAAATTTCCAAAATCTATAGACCCTAATACAGAAACTTTTACTGATTTCATAGATTATATTGATAAAGAATTGTCATCAAATAAAGATCAAAAAATAGCGATGTATTGTACTGGTGGTATTAGATGTGAAAAAGCTTCATCTTATATGAAGGATATTGGGTTTAATAATATCTTTCAGTTAGAAGGAGGGATTATAAATTATTTGAATAAAGTTGAGGAAAATAAAGGATCATGGGATGGAGAATGTTTTGTTTTTGATGAGAGAGTTTCCCTAAAATATAATTCTGAAATTGGTAATTATGAACTTTGTCATGGATGCAGGAATCCAATTGATGAGGAAGATAAACGATCTATATATTTTGAAGAAGGGGTAAGTTGTCCAAATTGTATTAATGTTAGAAGCGACGAGCAAAACGAAAAATCTAGACAAAGACAGGCTCAAATTAACTTTACAAAAAATAAAAAGAACAGTTTATAAAGGGTTGTTACCACCTAGAAAAAGCATAATGAACATTAATCTTAGTAGCTGAAAAAATAAAAACCCAAATACTATAAGAGTTATCCATTTAGTTACTTTAATTATTATTTTTTTCGTTTTTGGTTGCATTATTTTTTAATTATTGATCCTGAGAATACATCTTTTTCATGACCTTTTTCGACAGCCTTTTTACCATTTACAAAAACGTAATCAATACCCGTTGGACCATTTTTTGGATTTGTAAAAGTTGCATTATCTTTAATTTTATCACTTTCAAAAATTACTAAATCTGCAAAATAGTTATTTTTTATAAGACCTCTACTTTTTATTCCAAATTTCTCAGCAGGCATATGTGTCATTTTATTGATAGCATTCTCTAAAGTTAGAATACCTAATCTATCTACATATTCCTCTAAAATTCTCGGATATGTTCCCCACGCTCTGGGATGAGGTTTTGATCCAACGTCTATTCCATCAGTTCCTATCATAGTAAGATCATTTTTCATAATATTCTGTACATCATTTTCATTCATTCCGAATGCAGCAACTAATATTTTGTCAGATACATCATCTAGTAACTTATTAACTGTCTCTATTATTGGCAGATCATACAATTTTTGAATATCTTCTAATGTTTTTCCTTCAAAAGATTTTTCGTTTGGAACTGAGCAAAGCAATACTTCATTGGGCATAGATTTACCCATAGGACTTAAATCGTTTTCATAATTAAATGTGTCGTTCAATAGTAATGCTTTGAGCATGGTAGACCTTGCTGTGTAGGGATATTGATCCATATTTATATCTAAACCATCATCAGAAAATTTTTCAATTAAGTCTAATGCTTGCTCAGATTTTCCCCAATTACTTTTTCCAACTGATTTTAAGTGTGAAATTTCAACTTTNACATTTGCTTCTAAACCTATATTTGCAGTTTCAATAATTGATTCAATAAGACCTTCTGCCTCATTTCTCATGTGGGATACATATACTCCGTCATATTTTTGAATTTTTTTTGCTAATTCAATTATTTCGTTAGAAACAGAATATCTCCCAGGTTCGTAAACCAATCCAGTTGATAAACCTAAACAACCAGATTCCATCCCCTCGATTAAAAGATTAGCCATTTTTTCAAGCTCATTTTTATTAGGAACTTCTTTTTTCATTTCATCTAAAGAGTGTCTTCTAATCGTATGATGACCCACAAGAGCTCCTACATTTATTGCTATTTTATTTTTAGATAAAATATCAAAGTATTCTTCGTAACTATTCCATTTGGTAGTAATATCCTTAACTTCATACAATGCCGACATTTGCTCTGCTCCAGAAACAAAGGGAGAAACTCCGAATCCACAATTCCCGACTATCATTGATGTAATTCCTTGCAGAATATTATGAGAGACGTTTTTGTCAGTAATAACATTGAAGTCATCATGAGAATGTACATCTATAAATCCAGGAGTTACTATTTTTTTATTTGCATCGATTATTTCTATTGCTTCTGAGTCTTCTGAAACATTAGTAATTATTTTTCCATTAGAAATACCAATNGATGCTATGTAAAGTTTTTTGCCTGAACCATCTACTATACGACCATTTTTGATCAAATAATCAAGCATTTACTTGAATTTTCCTCTACCTACTATTTCTACTTTCTCATCAAAAATACCATCTCTATGTACAAAATAGTTATCATGTAAATTGATTGTTGTATCTGAATGCATTGGTCTTACAAAAACTTTATCTCCTACTTGAATGTCTACATCGTCTTCAAGTTCACACTTGCAATGCTCTTCTGATAAAGAAACAAGCTTTATACCTCTTGGATATACGACCTCTGGAAGACCTTGGTCCATTGAAACAGATTTTAATCCACAATCTATAACAATTCTGTTATCTCTTCTTGAAACTACTGTACACAATAATGAAAGAGCAGGCTGAAAATCATCAAAGACTTTTAAGTAATTTCCATCCATGAAAATATATGATCCACATTGTAATTCTGTAATTCCAGGAATTTTGCTAGTGATATTATAAGTTCCAGTTCCTGAAGCAGAAACTATATTTACACTTATATTATTTTCCTCAAGTATATCTTTTGCCTTGATAAGTTTATTCATAGCTTTAGTAGTTTCGTTTACTCTATCCTCAAAATTACCTATATTTACAGTATGCCCTTCGTAACCCATTATTCCTTCAAAGTCTAGGCCTGACTTGTCATTTATATTTTTTGCAAAATCCACTATTTCGTCTAACTCAACTCCACATCTATCCATTCCAACATTAACTTCTATTATTACCCCAAGCTTCATTGAATTTTTTTCAAATTCCTCTGAAAGCTTAGATACATTATCATAATTTTCTACAGCAATCATAACCTTTGATTTTTTATTTACTTCAACTAATCTCTTTATTTTTTCTGGTGTGACGATTTGATTTGGAATTAGAATTTCCTTAACTCCTCCAGCTGCCATCATTTCTGCTTCTCCAAGTTTTGCGCAACAAATTCCAATAGCACCAGCTTCAATCTGTTTTTTAGCCCAATAAGGACTTTTATTTGTTTTTGAATGAGGTCTCATTGAAACACTATTATCATTTGCGAAGTTTTGCATTTTTTTTATGTTTTCTTCGGCAATATTTAAGTCAACAATTATTGATGGAGTATCAATTTCAGTTATTTGTATGCCCTTTTTATAATTTTCAGCTGTGGTCATTTTTTTCTCACTAAATATAATTTTCTGTTTTTTTAAGAATAATAGTAACCTATTTTATTTGTACATAATATAAAATTTAAATATGAGTTATAAAAAAATTGGTTTTATAGGCTTTGGTAAATGGGTAAAAAATGCTTATTTGCCATTTATTCAAAAATTAGAAGATGCAGAGATTTCTTATGTTTGTGCTAGGTCTGAATCTACAATTTTAGAAGCACAAAAAATAATAGGGGATCAATCCAAATATACACTTGATTATAATGAATTATTAGAAGATAGTGAATTAGATCTAGTAATTCTGAGTGTCCCTGACGAAATGCATGGTCAGATAATGAATGATGTTTTGTCTAAAAATATTGATTGTATTTTTGAAATGCCTATTGCTGAAAAAAATATAATTTCTGAAAAATTAATATCAATAATTAAAAGTAAAAAAAATCTTTTAGTTCCAAATCTTGAATTTTCACACTTACCTATAATTAGTAAATTGCATAACTATGTCATAAACAAATCTTTTGGAGAATTAAGTAGAGTAAACCTTAAATTATTGTCTCCAGGTTGGGGACCAATAGAAACCTCAATTAAAACAATTTATTCTATTTCTCCATGGTATATTGATGTATTAAATAAAATACTTGGAGTTACTCCCAAAAGAGTCCTGAGTGTTGGCGAGAAAAATCCAACATATGAATCAGAATCAAAAGGATTTACTATACTTGATTATGATGATTATTGGGGTTTTTGGGATTATGATATTGAATCTTCAGAGAAATTATCAGTAACACTTGATATGGTTTTTGATAATGCAGCTATTAAGGTAGATTTAATTAATTCAAAGTATGAGATAGTTAAAAATGAAGTTGTAGATAAATTTACTGAAGACTTTTTTACTCCTGTTCAAGGCTGGCCAGGAATGAATGAATTTTTACAACATTTTTTTAATAATGATGTATCAAGGGAAAAATATATTAATGAAATTGAGACGCTCCAAAATATTTCAAATGCAATGGAATTGTCTTTGCAAAAAAATCAATGGATAAATTTATGATTAAAAAATTATTACCTATTATATTTTTTCTATTTCTTATAAGTTGTTCCTCTGAAANTGAAAATAAAACCTCAGAAATAGAACTNAGTGGAGAAAAAGTTAAAATCATGAATCCTAGCACAGGTATAGATACTGCTGGAGGGAAAATTTCTCCAACTATTAGGTATAAGTTGCCTGATGATGAAATTTATGTCACTTATCCTGAAAATAATCCAACAATAATATTATTTGTTGCTCATTGGTGTCCCTATTGTCAAGAAGAAATCCCAGAGGTAATTAAGTGGATTGAAGAAGACGGGGTTCTTGAAAAAGGACTAAGTGTTTTGTTAGTTGTAACTAGTACTGATCCTTCTAAGCCAAATTATCCTCCTAAAGATTGGTTATATAACGAAAAATGGCAGTATCCAGTTATATATGATGATTCTAATAATAGTATTGCTAACTACTTTGGTGTCCAATATTTCCCATCATGGGTATTTACNGAGGGTGATAAATCTATAGCAATGACTTATGCTGGGAAAATTTCAAAAGAAGAATTGTCAAAATTAATTAATTGATTTTAGTTTTATTGTAAATAAACAAAATATATGATTTTTTTTCTAAGCTTACTTATATATTGATCAAAATAAATTCAAAGACTTATAAAAAAACTATTAAAAGCATTAAGATTGATTTTTTTTTAAGAATATGGGTTATAATAAATTGATATTAGGGGGCTAATGCCCCTTTTTATTTTGGAAGGAATAAAAAATAACAACTATGACTACGGAGGAAAGTATGTTAGAAAAATTCCGATTTGGACTTGTTGTAGTAGCAATAGCCGCTCTAGGTTTATTTGCTATAGCATGTTCAGAGGAAGAAGTTGAAGAAGCAACTAATACTACTAGCGCTACCGGTGCAGCTGCAAAAGCTAAAGACGCAGGAGTTACTCCTGCTAAAGCTCAAGCTGCTATGGAAAAGCCTGCTGAGAAAAAAGCAGAGCCTAAGCTTGTAGAAACTTCTAAGACTTCTAAAGCTGCTACAGCAGATGACCAAGCTGCTGGATTAGGAGAAGGTGATGTATCATGGCCAAGTCTTTCAGACTCAATGCCAAGTTCATTCCAAGAGTCTCCTATGTGTGCCGCTAAAGCTGCAGCTGGAGAAATCCCAGCTCTAGAAGATAGACTACCTGAAAACCCACTTGTTATTCAGCCTGCTGAAAGCATTGGAGAATATGGTGGTACTTGGTACAGAGCTTTCACAGGTCCTGCTGATGGACAAAACATGGAAAGACCTATGAAAGACCACATTTTGTTCTTCGGAACAAATATGACTGACGTTCAGCCAAACATCGCTGAAAGTTGGACATCAAACGCTGATGCAACTGAGTTTACTCTAACTCTAAGAAAAGGCCTAAAATGGTCTGACGGAGATGATTACAACACAGATGACATCATGTTTTGGTATAACCACATGGTTCAAAATGAAGATCTTGTTCCAACTCCACCTTCATGGATGAAGTCTGGCGGAGAACTTCTTGAATTCACACAAGTATCAAAAGAAACTTTACAGATTAACTCAAAAGAACCTTATGGTCTTTTGATTACTCTTCTAGCTTCTGTTGTTGTTGCTGGTCCTCACACTAGAGGTGACTCTGGACTTGGACTTTATGCACCATCACACTACTTGAGTGATTTCCACCCTGACGTTATAGGTCTTGATGAAGCTAATGCTAAAGCAGAAGCTGCAGGTTACGAAAACTGGGCTAAGTACATGTTGTTCTTAAACCACGCTAACGCTAACCCTGACTCACCTATGATGACAGCTTGGCAGGTTACAAAGCCAATTACTTCTGACCAATGGGCTCTAGAAAGAAACTGTTTCTACTGGGCTGTTGACACAGAAGGAAACCAACTACCATATATGGATGGTGTAGTTCTAGATCTAGCTGAAAACCTAGAGGTTCTAAACCTAAAGGCTATCGCTGGTGAATTTACTGTTCAAGGTAGACACATTGATCTTTCAAAACTTCCTGTTTTCAAAGAGAACTCTGACAAAGGTAACTACAGAATTCAATTCTGGAGACAACCTGAATCTGGTATAGCAAACCTATACATTAACCAATCTTGGGAAGGTGATGGCGGAGCTGTAGATACAGAAACTGCTAAATTCCTTAACAACAGAGATTTCAGAGCAGCTCTATCAATGGGTATTGAAAGAGATGAAATTAACGAAGTATTCTTCCTAGGACTAGGAGAAACTGGTGGTCTATGTGCCGGATGGGACGACCCTAATGACCCTGGTCACTATATTGGTGAACACTTAGTTGAATTCAATCCAGATGAAGCTAACGCAATGTTAGATGCAATTGGACTTGATAAAAAAGATGCTGACGGCATGAGATTAATGCCTGAAACTGGAGAGAAAATTGTAGTTGTGCACAGCGTAGCTGTTGCTGCTTTCGAAGATTACGAAGGTATTGACTCAATGGTAATCGAAATGTGGAAAAAGCATCTAGGAATTGATGGAAAACTTGACGCTCAAGAGAGAAGTCTATGGTCTTCTAGAAGAGATGAAAACGAAACTATGCTTAATAGTTGGGAGTCATCAGGAAGAGCTGGAGCTATCATTACTCCTAACCACCTAGGTATTGTTGGTGGTGGAGGATTCATTGCTCCTAAATGGGCTGACGAACATATGGACGGCAAAATTGCACCAGGATGGATTGGTGAATGGCAGAAACTTTATGATGAAGCTGTAAGTGATGCCGCTGCATATGCTCCAAACCTACAAAAGGTTGTTGAGCTTAACTGTGTAAATGCTAACCCAATCACAACAGTGATGAACAAGCCTACATACACAGCTATAATCAAGAAGAACGTTAGAAACGTTCCAAACCCACTACCATTCTCATACCACGCACAAACTTCAGGAAATGGTTTCCCTGAAACTTGGTGGTTAGAAGGTGGTAACCAATAATCATAAATTGATTATTTTTTGAAAAGAGGGTACTTTTGGTACCCTCTTTTCTTATTTTTTGTTAGATAATAAACCTAAGATATCTAAGAAGGGCTAATACATTAAATGCTAAACTTTATTGCAAGAAGAATCGTATTCATGTTTGTTGCTTTATGGGCAGTTACCCTTATTTCATTTTTTATAATCAATCTTCCTGAGGGAGATTACGTAACAGCTTATATTGCTCAACTTCAAGCAACAGGAAGTATGGTTGATGCTGAAGAAGCAGTAAACTTGAGAAAATTTTACGGACTTGATAAACCATTATATGTTCAATATTTAAAATGGATGAATCAAATATTCTTACAACAAAACCTAGGCTTTTCCTTTGAATATAATATGCCTGTAACAGAAGTGATTTCTGAAAGGTTATTACTTACTATAGTTTTAGCTATTTTTTGTGTTATTTTTATTTGGGTCATTGCAATACCGTTCGGTATACTTTCTGCTGTAAAGCAGTACTCAGTGTGGGATTACTTATTTACATTTTTGGGTTTTGTAGGTTTAGCTATCCCTGATTTTATGATTGCACTAATAGCAATGTATTTATTTTTTGTATGGTTTGATTTTAGTCCAGGGGGACTATTTTCACCTGAATATGTTGGAGTTCCGTGGAGTTGGGGTAGAGTCAAAGATCTAATTGATCATATTTGGATACCAATGGTTGTTCTAGGAACTGCTGGTACTGCATCCTTAATGAGAATTACTAGAGCTAACTTATTAGATGAATTAAGTAAACCATATGTTATTACTGCTCGAGCTAAAGGATTGTCTGAATGGCGTCTAATTATGAAGTATCCTGTTAGATTGGCTCTTAACCCTGCTATAAGTTTAACAGCTTACATACTCCCTTATCTAATTTCTGGAAGTATCATTGTTGGAGTAGTACTATCATTACCAACTGTTGGTCCAATGTTAGTAAAATCTCTTGTCGCTCAAGATATGTTTTTAGCAGGTGGAATCATTTTACTTATAGGATTTATGACTGTTATTGGAACATTTATTTCTGACATTCTNNTATTNNTNGTNGACCCAAGAATTAGATTAGAAGGAAATTAATTATGGTNTCAATGGTCAAAAATCTTTTCTCAGGAAAAAANAATAATAAAAATACTTCTAACGAATTANNCTCAAATGCTATTGAANTAGCTACTCAAAGNCAATTGATTTGGAGAAGGTTCAAAAGACACNGANTAGGATTTACAGCCTCAATCNTAGTTGTTCTTTTTTATTTAGTAGTTCTGTTTGCNGATTTTTTGTCGACAGCCCCTCCAGTAGATTATGCTGCAGCGAGAGGTTATATGCCNCCTCAACCTGTTAAGTTTTTTCAAAATGGTCACTTTATGAGTACTTGTGAAGTTACTGGTGAAAGAAATATGGATACTTTCTTNATGGAATTTACAGAAAATTGTGATAATGCTGAAGGAATTNCATTTTTTGGAAAAGGTTATGAATATAAACTNTGGGGANTNCTNAGTACTGATAGACATATTCTTGGNATGAAAGANCAAACAAANGATCCNAATGCATGGATTCATTTATTTGGAACAGATAAACANGGAAGAGATGTGTTTTCTAGAACNATGCATGCNACGAGAGTNTCNTTNACAATTGGTCTNGTTGGAGTAGCTNTAAGTATTNTTTTTGGAATATTTNTAGGAGCAATNTCNGGNTATTATGGAGGTCTAATAGACTCNTTAATNCAAAGATTTATTGAAATAATTAGATCTGTTCCNACAATCCCNTTNTATATGGGATTATCTTCNGCNTTTCCTGATGANTGGACNATAAATCAGGTTTATTTTATGATNACAGTTATTATNTCTTTATTTGCATGGACNGATCTTGCNAGGGTAATTAGAGGNAGATTTTTAGCNNTAAAAGATGANGATTTTGTAACTGCAGCAAGANTAAATGGNGCTAAAACAATGAGAGTTATTTTTGTTCATATGTTGCCATCATTCTACAGTCACATAATTGCACAAGCATCACTTTCACTTCCTTTGATGATAGTTACAGAAACTTCTTTGAGTTTCTTGGGTCTTGGTTTAAGGCCTCCTGCTGTAAGTTATGGAGTTTTATTAAAAGATGCTCAAAATGTTCAATCAGTAGCCAATATGCCTTGGTTATTTATTCCAGCTATTGCTGTTATATTAGTAATATTGGCATTGAATTTTATGGGTGATGGAATTAGGGATGCTGCTGATCCGTATCAGGAGGTATAAAATGGTTACAAAAAAATCAAAGGAAAATAAAATTAATCCTCTGCTTGAAGTAAGAGACTTGCAAACATATTTTTATACCGCTGATGGTGTTGTTCGAGCAGTAGATAGTGTTGATCTTAATGTTTACCCAAAGAAAACACTTGGAATTGTAGGAGAAAGTGGTTGTGGAAAAAGTATAACCACAAAATCTATTCTTAGGCTAATTGATAATCCTGGAAAAATAATCAATGGAACTATGAATTTATATGATNAAAACTATTCAAATCCTCAAGATATTGCTTCTCTAAATACACAAGAATTAAAGAAGGTTAGAGGTGGAAGAATATCAATGATNTTCCAAGAACCAATGACCTCTTTTAGTCCTATTCATACAATCGGAAATCAAATTACTGAGGCTATAACTTTACATTTGGATCATACAAAAGAGGAAGCTATGGAATTAGCTGAAGATTGGCTCATAAGNGTAGGAATGAATAACCCTAAACAAAGACTTAAGCAATATGCTTTTGAATTAAGTGGAGGGCAAAGGCAAAGAGCAATGATCGCAATGGCGTTGTGTACCAATCCAGATATTCTAATAGCAGATGAACCTACAACAGCTTTGGATGTAACAACTCAAGCTCAAACACTTGATCTTCTAAATGAGTTGCAAGAAAAAAACGGGATGTCAATTATTATGATTACTCATGATTTAGGAGTAATTGCAGAACTTGCTGATGATGTTAACGTTATGTATTTAGGGAAAGTTGTTGAAAGCGGGACCATAGAGCAAGTATATAAAGATCCGATTCATCCTTATACTAAATCTCTTTTGAGCTCAATTCCTTCATTAGCTACTAAACATAGAGAGCGATTGCCTATTTTACAGGGAACAATCCCCCATCCTGTTGCTAGACCATCAGGTTGTAATTTTCAACCAAACTGCTCAGGAGAGACTCAGGCTTGTTACGATGGAGACCCTGTTACTATAGAGGAATCTCCTGGTCATTTTGTTCTATATTGTGGCCCATGTTACGACGATCATAAATGTGCTTGGTATCCAAGAGGAATATAAATTAGAGGAAGCAAATGTCTACAAAATCTAAAGTAAAAAACGACAATATAATTGAAATCAAGAACTTAAAGAAATATTATAATCTTACTTCTGGGATTTTGAAAAAAGTTACAGGTCAAGTAAGAGCTGTTGATGATGTTTCTTTTAATATTCCAAGAGGAAAAACTATTGGATTAGTAGGCGAGAGTGGTTGTGGAAAAACAACAATTTCCAAATGTATACTAAGAGCTGTTGATCCTACTGCGGGTGATATTTTTCTAAATAATGAAAAAGGATCTCATAATTTAGCAACTTTATCAGAAGGTGACTTGAGACCATTGAGAAGAGAAATGCAAATGATTTTTCAAGATCCCTTTTCTTCACTAAACCCTAGAATGAACTTATTTGATATTGTTAGTGAACCATTGCTACTTAATGGGATAAAAAATAGAACAGAAAGACAAGATCGGGTTGAAGAGCTATTAGTAAAGGTTGGTCTAAGATCAGAATATATGATTAGATATCCTCATGCTTTTAGTGGAGGTCAAAGACAAAGAATTGGTATAGCAAGAGCTCTTGCATTAAATCCTGCTTTTATTGTTTGTGATGAACCAGTTTCTGGTTTGGATGTTTCTGTTCAAGCTCAAGTAATTAATTTGTTAATGGATTTGCAAGACGAATTAGGTTTGTCATATCTATTTGTTTCACATGATTTAAGTATTGTAAGACAGATCAGCGATCAAATTAATGTTATGTATTTTGGTAGACAAGTTGAATCAGGTACTCCTGACGAAATTTTCAATAATTCTATTCATCCTTATACAGAGACATTAATTTCTGCAATTCCAAATCCTGATCCTGATATGAAAAAAGAGAGAAAGCCAATTCTTGGTGAAACACCAAACCCATCAGCAATAGGTTCAGGTTGTAGCTTTTTATCAGATTGCTCAGGACCTAGAGATGAATGTTCTACAGAAACTCCTATATTAGTAGAAGAATCTCCAGGGCATAATGTTTTATATTGTGCATGTTGTTATGAAGATACCAAATGTGCTTGGTACCCAAGGGAAGAATCTCAATAGTTTATATATTAAGATGAAAAAGTTTTATGTAATTATAACCTTTATAATCTTTTTGTTAGCTTGCTCTCAGGAAGAAGACTACTCTCAATTACAAGATTGGAGATCTGAATTAAGAACAGAAATATTAGAAGCAAGACGAAATGTAAATTCAACAAGTGATCTTACAATTAGGTCTGAAATTTTTGTAAGTGAGACTATTAATTTTTATATTTGGATTAAGAATCATCTTGCGGATGGATATGTTGATAAAACTTGTGATGATGAACTTTTTGAAAAAACAATTAGATCTCAACTAAGTGCAGTAGAATTATTAATTCAAATTTCTGAACCTACAGAAGACCCTTTTGAATTATTCCCCTTGCCATCAGAAATAATCCATGTGCTTGGATCAGAAGGCGCTGTTGGTTTAGAAAAAGATACTTTTAATTTAATTGACTCTAACACTTTGGAATGGAATGTTGAATTTGGAAATCAACCTTTAATGCTTGAAAAAAACGATGGATGGTATATAGTACCAACAAGGTTAACAGAATCTATATTTAAAGGATGTAAGAAATGAGTGTAAAGGTTTTTTCAGGAAACAGAATGATTGATACAGTTAAGGGTTCTGTTATTGAAAAAAAAATCTCAATATTGGTAGAAAACGAAATTATAGTTGCGATTGATAGTCCTGATAAAATATCCTCTCATCCATTATTTGAAAATTCTGAAAAAATAGAATTAAGTGGAACTATATTGCCAGGTTTAGTTGATTGTCACGTTCATCTTATAGGTTTTGGTGATGGAACACCCGGAGATGTTTTAGTAAAAACAGATGATAATCTATTAGCAATTAACGGAGCTCAAAATGCTATTAAACATCTAGATTCTGGAGTTACAACTCTCAGAGATTTAGGAGCTAAAAATATGTCAGGCTATATGATNAAAGAAGCTTCTAATAGAGGAATTATTCAAACNCCTGATCTAATAATGTCTGGAAGACCAATAACGATTATTGGTGGACACCTNAANTGGTTTGGAGAGGTAGCAACTGGTGTTGATGAATGTATTGCATCAGTAAGAAGACTAGTTAGAGACGGTAGTGATATGATCAAAATTACGGCTACTGGTGGAAGTACAGGAACATCAAACACAAGAGTTCCCTCATTCAATCTAAATGAAATGAAAGCTATCGTTGATGAAGCTCATAAATTCCAGATACACACAGCAGCTCATTGTGTTAATACTGAAGGTATAAGAATAGCATTTGAAGCCGGTGTAGATACTATAATTCACGGAAGATTTGTTAATACTGAAGGTAAACTTGAATTTGACCAAAANCTAGCAGATGAAATGGCTGAAAAAGGAGTTCTAATAAACGCAACTCTACATCAAGGAAGAGATAGAATATGGCAACTTCAATCAAAAGATGAATCCGAATTNACNGATTCTGAAAAAGAAGAGATTGCAGTGTTTAATAATAATTGGGAAGAGGCAACAAAGGTATGGCAGAAGGTAATGGATGCAGGTATTCAGCTGGTTTCAGGTTCTGACGCATCTTGGCAATATTACAAACTCGGAGGAACAAGCTTTCAGGATGAAATCCATGCACATGTTTCAATAGGTATGTCACCTATGGAAGCTATACAATCTGGAACAATTTATTCTGCAAAATCTTGTTGGGTTGAAGATCAGGTGGGTTCTTTAGAAGTTGGAAAAGTTGCTAGCATTATTTCTGTTGAAGGAAAACCTGAAAAAGATATTACTGACCTCAGAAATATAAAGTCTGTAATACATAGAGGCAGAGTTCATAAATTATTAAACTAATGATCAGATAGAAAAAATATTAGGATTACCTAATAGCTATTTTCAAATACACTAAGACAGTATTTTATTCTATTTGGGATCGCTTTTTCTATTTTCTGTATNANGTCNTCCTCAAGCCTTTCTCTTNTATATTCAAGAGCNAAACATAAAGGAAATGTTTCTGCTATGTCTTCTCTTTTAGGATATTCTTTTGCATAATANGAGATGAAATTTCCNTTATCTGCAATTTGTGCATTAATCCAACCTTTTGAAGAACTATGATCTGAATCAAGAGATGTGTGAGCTGCTTCATGCAAAAAAACNTCTTCTAAAAATCCTGATTTTTCATATTCAAGGCCTCTTTCATGATGAATTAATAAATTATTATTTCCTCCTCCAAAATCTTCATTACCTTTGTGAATCCATACTGTTTCAACTTCTTTTCTAAATAATTTTGGTAATTTCCCGATCACCTCAAGATATTTTAAGGCTACTATTTCAGCATTTGAACTATTTTCAAATTCATNGTTGACTTGAACTTCAATTTCAGTTCCATCAGAAAAAAAAGCTATAAATAAAAAAGGTGTTATTGTAATCCATGATCCATGAGCATAATCTTTTGCATCTTTATTTATCCTACGATCAAACATCGTTCTCTCTTCATTTGGGATCTTCTTTAGAAAAGTAAAATCGGTATTATCTGATGAGGTGAGTATTTTATTACTTACAAAAACTGTTCCATCGAATGGAGTAAAACTAATATTTTCTTTTATATCAAATTTTTGGTTTAATTCAGATTCATCATTTAGTTCATTGCCGCATGCTAGCATAAAAAAAAATAATGGAACAATTATTTTTTTCATTTAAAACTACTTAACTAGCCTTCTAAATGGTTCATTCAAAATAGGAGCTTCTAAATAATCTTCAAAGTTAGACTTTTGAGCTTTTTCGATAGTCAATAAACTATTATCTATAGCTCTTACAGTTATATCTATATCTTCTTCAGTGTGTGACATAGTTGGATGAAAAACTGTACTCATATGAACACCCTGTTTAGCCATTTCTTGTACAAATAAAGTTTTCATTAAAGGAATTTCTGAAGATTCTTCACTAATAAATTGTATTATTGGTCCAGAAGGAATTCCTGATATTTTTACATTAACGCTAGAACTATCCATTACTTCAGTTACTTTTTTCTTTAAAGTGTTTCCGTAGTCTTCAAACCATTTCTCTGAGTTATTTGATAGTAAATATTCTATTGTTGCTTTGGAGGCTGATAAGCCAATATTATCACTCCAATATGAACTTGAAACAAACATTCTATCAGCTGGCTCCATAGATTCATATGAACCTACAACAGCACCCATTGGATAGCCATTTGACATAGCTTTTGCAAAAGCTGTTATATCAGGTGTGACACCTATTTTCTTTTGAGCCCCTCCCACTGACATTCTCCATCCACAACTAACCTCATCAAAAATTAATAATGATCCATTTTTGTGAGCTAAATCTTTTACTTCTTCTAAATAACCTTCCCTAGGGAATTCTGATCTCATTGGTTCCAGCATAATCGCTGCAACGTCTTCGCCATGTTCGTCGATTAAGCTTTTTAGGTTTTCTATATCTTCATAAATAAAAGGAATAGCTGTTCCAGCTAAAGCTTTAGGAACACCTATTGGTTCTATTCCTGCGAAAGGAAATTCCCCGTCCTCAGGATTCACAAGATAATTTGCAGATTGATACCAATCATGCCATCCATGATAACCACTAAATAAAATTTTATCTCTACCTGTAGTACCCCTAGCTATTCTGACAGCTAAAGCACATGAATCTCCTCCACCTTTTGTGTAACGGACCATCTCAGCACTTGGAATTTGTTCTATTAATAGATCTGCAAGCTCCAGTTCTAATGCGCTATTGACTGTGTGTATACTTCCTTTATCAATTTGTTCTTTTACTGCATTATCTACATAATCATGGGAGTGCCCCAAAATTATTGCAGAAACAGCATTCATCCAATCAAGATATTTATTATCGTCTACATCTATAAAGTAACCACCTTTTGATTCCTTTGCATAAATAGGATTAATACCGTGAGCAAACTGGCTTGATCTTCTACTAATTAATTGAGTTTTCCCAGGTATTATTTTCTCTGCTTTTTTATAAAGATTTAGTGAGTTGTTTATGTTATGTTTTTTCATAGATGTCATTTTTTTTATGTATTAATTTTTAAGGTAAGGCTGAATAATGAAAATCGCAATATTAAAAAAACCATATTGTATTGAAATTGAAGAAAAAAAATTAAAAGCTAAATTAGCACCTGATGAGATTCGTGCTAAAACAGTTATTAGTGCATTAAAACTAGGAACTGATAGAGGTAATTATGAGGGTGCTGAGGATGTTCCAGGTGCTCCCACATATCCAAGATGGGTAGGAGATTCAAACATTGCAATTGTTCAAGAGATTGGTTCTGATGTAGTTGAGTTTAAAGTAGGGGATAGAGTAGTTTCCCAAAATCCTCATCAATCCGAATGGATTGCAAAAGAAAGTACAAATATTTGTACAATTCCAGAGGGAGTAAAAGATGAAGATGCAGTATGGTCAACTCTTTATACATTAAGTGCTTATTGTTATACAAAGGCAAATTTTATACCAGGAGAAAATGTTGCTGTAGTAGGATTAGGTATTTTAGGTCTAGGAGCGGTCGCTATGGGGCCTATTTTTGGAGCAAAAAAAACTATAGCAGTAGGAAATAGTGAAGTAAGAAATGATATGGCAAAAAAAATGGGAGCAGACCATTCTGTTTTAAGTAACTCAAAAACATTAGAAGAAGAAATGTATCAATTGACTGATAATGAAGGCGTTGATTTAGTAATTCTTACTGCTAACCCATGGGATGCATATATTTCAAGTTTGAAATCTGTNAGGCCAGAAGGNAGAATTTCTATAGTTGCATTGTCTGGNAGAGGAGAGGAAGANAAAGCATTTAANCCTTTTCCAATGGAGCACTTCTANAANAAAGGNATAAGTATNATAGCCGTTAATGGAGCCTTTGGTTATCAATATCCAAATAATAATAGATTTTCNTGGAANGANAGATGTAATAGTATTTTNTCTTATATGAATAAAAATAAACTTAATCCAAGTATTTTGAATACTCATAGAATGTCNTATGAAAAAATACCTGAAGCCTACGATATGATGACGAAAAGAGACAAAAGTATGTTAGGCGTGATTTTTGACTGGTAACTTATGAAAAAAATATCAAAAAATTTAGACCAGANAGTAAAATTATGGATAAAAAATAATATACCTAATTATGAGCAGNGTGAATCAAATATTTATGTAGGAGAATTAAATAAATATTCATCTGAATCTTCTACTGTTGGCACTGAACCATTAGCTGGACATGGTTTCAAAGACTCTATTTGGATTTTTGAATATGATCAAAATATTTATCTTGGAGTTGATAATGATGCTAGGCAAGAAGTTCAAGACTTTTTATCAAAAACACATAAGGATATGATCTTTTCTTCGTATGGAACTTATGAACTATCAAGAATAACTCACAAATTTGGATACTATGTATGGGGTCCTTCATGGGTTTTGTTTGCTGAAGAANATGATTGGATTGATATAAATAAGCATGACGTAGAAGTTTTATCAAGAAATGAATTTAATAAAATTGTCGATAAAAAAGTTTTTTGGCATAATGATTTCAATTGTCTTAAAGCCTTTTCTGTAATTGAAAATGAAAAAATTATAGCTTCAGCTACTCTTACTGATATAGGCAATAATTTTGTGGANATTGGAGTNGATACTCATCCTGATTCACAATTNTCAGGTTTAGGAAGTACAGTTTACTCAGCTGCTGGAAGATGGGCTTTTCAAAATGGGATGATTCCTTTTAGTTCAGTAGGCCCTTTTAATATCCCATCTACAAGAACTCAAATAAATTCTGGTATGAAATATGTAGGAGTTGATATGACTGGTACAAAACAATTTGCTGTCCCCCCCCAACCTTTAGGTAGACCCTCAAAAGAAATTAATGTTGTTGATTACTACCCTGAATGGGCAAAAAATCCCGATATANCTCCTAAAAAATAGAATTCAAATAAACTTTTTCTATAAAAAAGACTAAAAAAAATTAGTTTAAAGTTGCAAAATCCGTTTTTTTATTTTAAGGTGGTTGAAATATAAAAATTTGAGTTCAAATTTTACAAGATAAAAGTATTCTTTTAGATTTACTTTTTAAAGTTATTTTTGAACCCATTTTTTTTAAACAAGTAATAGGGGGATATATGGTTAAATCCATGAAATTAATCATCTCAATGATGGTTATCTCTATGATGTTATTTGCTGTAGGTTGTGGTGGCGATGACGATTCNGCTAGTGATTCTAGCTCTTCATCATCTTCAACAACATCTGCTGCAAGTTCATCTTCTTCTTCAGCATCAGCTGCTCCAAGTGGAGGTTCTGGTGGAGGAGAAGTTAAGATAGCAGTTTCAAGACTTCACCCTGGTATTGGTACTCCACAATTCTGTACAGCAGGTTGTGCTGAGAACTTATATCTAGCGAGTGTTCAAGAAACTCTATTTAGACCTGAATTTGGGGATAATATGGGNNNGAAACCTGAAGCAGGAGTACTAGCTACTGGCTGGACACTTGCAGATGATGTTTCATACCTAGAATTTGATCTAAAGAAAGGTGTTCCTTTCCACGGTGATTGGGGAGAAATGACAGCAGATGACGTTGTGTTCTCATTTAACAACGCTAACGCTGCAACTAACCCAGAATCTGTGCACGGACAAGCTGGAGACTTTGCTCCACTTATAGCTAATTTAGAAAAAATTGATGACTATACTGTAAGAATGAATTATGCAAACTATGATTCAAGAGGTATAAGACATCGATTTAGTACATTCTGGCAGACAGCTGGAATTGTTTCTAAAAAAGCATTTGATGAATTAGGTGCAGACGGTATGAGAGATGTTTTAGCTGGTACAGGTCCATATGAGGTTGAATCATGGGTTGACTCAGATAAAGCTGTTACTCATAAAGTTGAAGGGCACCACAGAGTGGATGCTAGTGTTGAAACTGTAGTTTGGCAACAAGTTGCAGAAGCTTCAACAAGAAGAGCAATGTTAGAAACAGGAGAAGCTGTTATCGTTCTTCCTGCTTTGAAAGACTGGAAAGAATTAGAATCTAAAGGTTTTGTAAGAAGCACAGGAACAGGTAATGTTATCCAAAGAAACATTGGTCTTACAGGTAACTACTGGGAATCAAACAGGTACTATGATGACAAAGTTCTTGAGAGAGAATGTCATGATAAAGCTTGGGTCGGATGTCCAGGAGATGCTACAAGTATGGAAAATGCTAGATTAGTAAGACAAGCTCTTGCTCACTCTATTGATAGAGAAGGTTTAGTAGACTCTGTAATGGATGGATTTGGTGGACCAATTTACCAAGCTTACTCACCTAGTACAGAAAATCCAAACTTTAAACAAGGAGATTATACAGACTGTGACACACCTGGATGTGACATTGGTGGTTGGGTAATTCCATATGATGTTGACTATGCTAAGTCTTTAATGGCTGAAGCAGGTTACGCAGATGGTTTCGCAATGGAAAATGTTTGGACAGGACCTCCTGGTGCACCAACAGAGCTAATGACAGCTATTGCTGGTGGATGGAAAGCTACTCTAGGAGTAGATGTTACTCTAAACAACGCAGTTTATTCTACATACCGACCTGGTTTGGTAGCTAGATCTACATCAGAGCCTTTTGTAGGTTGTGGTGATGACTCTAACTATGCATTCCCATGGGACTGGGCTAGAGGATTCGTAATGAGTTCATGGTCTGACGGTGGTTATGGTGTAGGAATGGAAGTACCTTTTGCAGCTGAGAACTATGCAAAAGTGGCGAAATCTACAGATAAGGAAGAAAGAATTACCTTAAATAATGCTTTCGCTGATGAAGCTTACAGACAAGCTCTATGTGTTGGAATAGTGTTAGAGCCAGTAACTGTAATGTACAACCCAGATGTTGTAGCTAGTTGGGAACCACTACCAAATGCTAATGGTAACCTAAACGGTATTAACAACGTTGAATCACTAGTTCTTAAGTAATACAAAATAAGTAATGCTTATAATTATGGTCGCTCCTAATGGGGCGACCATAAATGAGGAAAAAAATGGGAAAATATATTTTAAGAAGATTTTTATTTAGCTTCTTTACATTGATAGGAGCTACTGCAATAGTTTTTGGTCTTTCAAGAGCTGTTGGAGATCCTAGAGACCTATTCGCTCAAGAAGGTGGATATGGAGTAACTGAAGAAACTTATGAGCATCTGACNAAGATGCTAAATCTAGACAAACCTCTTTATATGCAATATTTTATTTGGTTAGGAAAAACAGTTCGAGGAGATTTAGGTAGATCCCTACTAGGACAAAAAGATGTAGCTGACCTAATAGGTGAAAAAGTACTGAATACTCTTGAACTAACTATTTTTTCTTGGATTTTGTCCACTCTTATTGGAATACCGTTAGGGGTAATATCCGCTATTAAGCGGGGTTCAATATGGGATTGGGCAGGTAGATTTTTGGCTCTTATAGGGCAAGCAGCTCCTCCATTTGTAATAGCTATAGTAGGAATTCTAATTTTTGCTGTAAAGTTAGGATGGTTGCCAGCTGGAAGCGGGGAGTCTTATTTAATAAAAGGAGTTTTCAGGGGTATTTCTTCAGGAGATTTCTCTCTAGTTCCTGCATTCTTTTCAGGAGGATGGAAGCATTATGTTTTGCCTGTTGGAACTTTAGGACTTGCAGCATCTGCAAGTTATTTGAGATTAACAAGATCTTCTATGTTAGAGATCTTAGACTCAGAATATATCAAATTAGCGCGAGCAAAGGGAGTTCCTGAACGTGTAGTAATATGGAAACATGCTTTGAAAAATGCTCTTATTCCACCNTTAACTTTAGCAGCTCTTATTTTTGTAGGATTTTTGACTGGAACTATTATAGTAGAAACAGTATTTGTTTGGCCAGGATTAGGCTTGTTGGCTACAACAGCAGTGTCAGAGAATGATTTTCCTGTAATGACAGGATCAGTATTATTATTTGCAGTTTTTTATGCAATTGTTATTTTTATTTCAGACTTAACCTATGGATTAGTTGATCCTAGAATAAGATACTCATAGAGGATTCATATGACTTTATCAACAAAAATCGGTATAGATAAACCTTCTTACTTAGAAAGAAATCTTCCTCTTTATAAGCAATTGATTGGTGTAGTTAGATTTTTTCAAAGATGGCCTGTAATTCCAATAGTTATGTTATCTATTCTAGTTTTGTTAGCTGTTTTTGCTGATGTAACAGGATATGATCCTGANNTNCCTGCTTTGAGAGATAGAACACTNCCTTTATTTTCTGAACCAGTTGATCCNTTAACTAAAGANTTAACTCGACATTGGTTAGGNGCGGACCAATTTGGTAGNGATACTCTAACAAGAATAATGCANGGAGCAAGAATAACTCTTTATGTTCTTNTTAATNTCNGCAGTTAGTGGAACTATAATTGGAACAACTTATGGACTTGTTGCTGGATTTTTTGGAGGAATTGTTGATGATATNTTAATGAGAATTTTAGACTTAGTTTATTCTATTCCTTTCTTGTTATTAGCCTTAGTTGCAGCAGTTGTTTTTGATCCTTCGTTACTGGTAGTAATTGTACTTCTGGCATTTCTGGCATGGCCAGCTTTTGTAAGAAATGTTAGAGCAGAGGTTCTAACATTGAAAGAACGTGATTATATTATGTATGCTAGAGTAGCAGGAGCATCTAGAGTAAGATTATTACTTACCCATTTACTTCCAGGAGTAATAAATACAGTTATTGTAATTGCAACTTTGAGAATTGGTCAATTGATTCTTGCAGAGGCTTCATTAAGTTTCTTAGGAGCAGGAGTTCCGCCACCCACACCAGTGTGGGGAGCTTTAGTAGCTGAAGGAAGAGATTATCTAAATAGTGCTTGGTGGGTCTCTATGTTTCCAAGTGTAGGGATATTCTTAGTAGTTATGTCTTTAAATTTTCTAGGTGATTGGTTTAGAGATAGATTTGATCCAAGATTGAGACAATTAGGAAGTTAATTTATTTAGTTATAATTAAATTATCTAATTATATTAAGGAAATTTAGTATAGTGAATTTATTTAATTTAGTAATGAATAACACCAAAGTTATTCTTACTCCCAAGAATGCACTTTCTACATATAATCAAACCAAAGTACGATATCACATAGTTACAGAACCTTTGTACAAGGAAGTTTCAGAATATAAATCAGAAGAGTCTGTTATAAGACATGGCTTAGTTACTGCCCAAACTCCACAAGTTGTGACAAATGATTTTCTTTACAGAATGTCTGGCTTCGGAGATGAAGCTAAAGAGTTCCTAAAAGAACTAGGCAGAGTTTTAGGAAAAAATGAACCTGCGTTATTGTATAACTATAAAAATGAATCAACAGATCTAGAGATCGTCTCGGGAAACCCTACAGAAGTTTCTGAAAGAATTAAGTCTAGATTAATTAGTAGCGATACTAATCATGCAGTTATAAGAGGCATTAATAACCTCTGGGATGTTTCATTATTAAAATTTATTTTTGAATATACAAAAACATCTGCAAAAAGTAATTTTCAAGAATTAAATAGTTCAGGAATGCTAGAAGTAAAAAATGGTATTCCTGTTTCTGTAAGAAAAAGAATTGAAGAATTATTTAATCAGGCAATGATGGGAAATGTCAGACCTAAAGATCTACATAAAGAATTAAATGATTGGAATCTGTTTGAAGAATATCAAGACCGTTTTTTTTCTATATTCAAGTAGCTCCATTAAGATTTTTTAANAATTATTTATTTTGAATTTAATTTAACTTAGAAAAAATAATTAAATCAGTGAGTAANCACNAAAGATAATATTAGAAAACCATTAATGAATAAAGTATTAGGATATACTTGAAAATGCTATTGTTCGCTATGGACTTCCCACTTATGTGGATTAGTGAATAATAGCACCATATTTTCTTATAATTTTTAAATTTATTTAACTTAATTTAATAGTTACTTAACTTTTATCTTTTTTTTGTTTATAAACTCTTTTATGTAAAAAAAATAAAAGGAGCTGAAATGCTAAAATTTTATAAATTATTTTCTTTATTATTTCTTTTTATTGCTTTAATTGCTTGTTCAAGCGATCAAACAAGTAGTGACTCAGGGCTTTCTGGGACCATAGAGATCGATGGTTCATCAACAGTTTTTCCAATTACTGTTGCTGCAGCTGAAATATTCAGAGAGTCTAATCCAGGGGTACAAATTCCCGTAGGTATTTCAGGTACAGGTGGAGGTATGAAAAGATTTGTTGTTGGAGAAACAGCTATATCTAATGCTTCGCGAGAAATAAAAGATAAAGAAGCTGCTCTTGCCTTAGAAAATGGAATAGAATTTACTGAATTAGAAGTTGCATATGATGGACTATCAGTCGTAGTAAATAAATCTAATGACTGGATTGATTGTATTACAACAGAAGAATTAAATCTTATTTGGGACCAAGGTTCAACTGTAAATAACTGGAATCAAGTTCGATCAAGTTTCCCTGATAAGGAAATGAGTTTGTACGGACCTGGAACAGACTCAGGAACATTTGATTATTTTACAGATGTTATAAATGGAGAAGAGGGTAAAACCAGAGCTGATTANACACCATCTGANGATGATAATGTTTTAGTAATGGGNGTGTCTGGNGATAAAGGTTCTATTGGATANTTTGGATATGCATACTANATAGAAAATGAGAGTCAATTAAAACTTCTGAGNGTGGATGGAGGAACAGGATGTGTNGCTCCAAGTGAACAAACAATTAATGATTCATCATATGCTCCTTTAGCAAGACCAATGTACATATATGTCAATAATGCTGAGCTATCGAAGCCTGAAGTATATGAATTTGTAAAGTTTTATCTAGAAAATGGAAAAATGCTTTCAGAAGAGGGTGGATATGTAGGTCTTCCTTTAGATAATTATAATGAAAGTTTATCTCTAATTGCAGAGTATAAATAATAGTCAATAAAGTTACTAAATTAGATATGATTTCATATCTAATTTAGTAATATAAAAGTACAAAATTATAATTTCATAGAATTCTACAGATGGAAACTTTAATATTTTCAATAATAGCTTTTTTTAGTGGTGCTATTCCATTCTCTATAATATTGACCAAAATTTTATCTGGAAAAGATGTAAGAGAAATTGGAGATAATAATCCTGGAGCAGTAAATGCTTGGAAGTCTGCAGGAGCTTACGTAGGTTTAATAGTNATGTTCCTAGAGTTCCTTAAGGCAATATTACCTATTGCAATTGCAATAAGATTTTTTGATTTGAATGGTTATAANCTTGTTTTTATTAGTTTGATGCCAATCTTTGGCCATTCTTTTTCACCATTCTTAAAATTTAGAGGAGGAAAAGCATTAGCAGTTACAGCAGCTATGTGGTTGGCTTTATTTCAATTTGAGGCTGCTATAGTAATTTTTGGGTTATTAGCAATATTTTTTGCAATACAAAAGAATGATGCATGGACTGTAAATTTAGTTCATTTATGCTTTTTTATTTATGGGATAGCAACATCTATTTCAAAATCCTATATTTCGAATAGTGAATTTATTTTTCTTTGGGTAATTGCTACTATTATGATGATATATAACCACAAAAAAGAATTACGAGAGCTTCCTGAGATAAGAAAAAACATAAGAAATTTTACTGGNGTAAAGTTTGAGTGAAATTTTTGATAATTTAGTCTTATTAATTTTATTTTTTTCTGGATATACAGTAATTGTTTCAATTGTTAATTTATTTTCATTTCAAAGGCCTAAACCTCTTACTCCAAACACTAATTCATTAATTTCAATAATTATCCCTTGTAGGAATGAGCAAGAAAATATAGAAGCTTCCGTAGAGTCAATATTAAATCAAGATTATAAGAACTTTGAACTTCTACTTATAGATGATAATTCAACTGATAATACTTGGAAAATTATTGATAAATTATCTAAAAAATATTCACAAATAAAATCATTTAAGGGTAAAAAATTACCCGATAACTGGGCAGGAAAAAATTGGGCTTGTCATCAAATGTTTCAAAAATCTAAAGGTGACTTTTTATTATTTATTGATGCAGATACTAAATTGATAAATTATGCTGTTTCTTCAGGTTTAAGGCATATTGAAGATAATAATTTAGAGTTTATAACTTTAGTGCCAAAAAGAAAAATATTAAATTTTACTGATTATCTTATTTGGATAATGGTCTCCTGGTTTATACTTTCTTGGATTCCAATTTANTTGGCAAAAAAATTACCTTTCGGAATTTTTGCTGCAGGATTTGGACAATTTCTTCTATTTAATAGAGAAGCTTATGAAAAATCTGGAGGTCATAAAAAAATATCTAGTATGGTNCTAGATGATTTTGAATTGGCTAGATCAGTAAAATCTAATGGGTTTAATTCAGATATTTTAGACGGTACACATTTGATTGAAACTAAAGGTTATGAGTCTGCTATTCAGGCAGTAGATGGTCATGCTAAATCTATATTTGCAACATTTAGGTATAACATTTTAATTTTCCTTTTAGCTTTTTTTGGACTTATATTATTATTTTATGTGCCTTGGCTAAATCTAATTGCTTATTTTTTTGAAATAGAGTTGAGTGCTCAGCATATTATAATTTCTTTACTATCAATTATTTTTATTTTTTCTTCAACACTCTTATCATCTAAATCTTTTTCAATGAGTATATTTTCTTCATTTCTTTATCCCTTTGCAATGCTAGTTTTATTATTTAGTGGATATAGATCTTTTCTTTCATCTTTTGACGGCGATATAAAGTGGAAAGGTAGATCAACCCCATCTGTTGGAATAAGAAAGCTTTATAATCTTATATTTTTCCCATTTACTTTCCTTAATTGGTTCTACAAGAAAATAAGGTCTTAATTCAATCATTTAAAAATTGATAATTATTATTTAAGTAATAGACTTATAAAAAAATAATTCAGTAAGGTTTTGAATGAGATACGAATTTACCAAAGAAGATGAGATTTTCAGGAATGAATTAAGAGAATGGATCAGAAATGAAATCTCAGTTGATTTCAATGAATGGCAGGGTGTTGATGAGACTGGAGATGACTTTGAATATTCTCTAGAAATCAGAAAAAAATTAGCTGAAAAAGGTTGGCTTACCATGGCTTGGCCTAAGGAATATGGCGGTCAGGGAGCTTCATATATGAAACAGGTTATTTTCAATGAAGAAATGTCTTATCATAGAATGCCTGGAAGAGATGGATTTGGTGCTAAAATGTTAGGCCCAACATTGATGGTTCATGGTACCGAAGAACAGAAAAAAAGATTCTTACCTCCCATAGCAAACGGGGAGGTTCAATGGTGCCAAGGATATTCAGAACCAGATTCAGGTTCTGATTTAGCATCTCTAAAACTAAAAGTTGAAGATAAAGGAGATCATTGGCTTGTAAATGGCACAAAAGTTTGGACATCAATGGCTCATAAAGCTACATGGATATTTTTTCTAGGGAGAACCGATCCAACAGCTCCAAAGCATAAAGGTATAAGCTTTTTTGTAGCAAATATCAAAGATTCAAATATACAAGTAAAACCAATAATAAATATGGCTGGAGGGCATCATTTCAATCAAGTGATTTTCGAGGATGTTAAAATTCCTAAAGATGCGCTAATAGGGGAATTAAATAGAGGGTGGTATATTGCTGCAACATTATTAGATTTTGAAAGATCTGGNGTGGAATATCCTGCTGCTGCCAGAAGAAATTTTGAAGAAATAGTAGATTTTGTTANGAATAATAAAAACTCACTTGGAATNCCTCTTATCAATGACCCTTATATTAATAAAACGTTGGTTGATCTAGATCTTGAAATAGAGGCAGCAAGACTTGTAGCATATGAGGTTGCTTATTTACAATCTCAAGGAGAAGTTCCTAGTATTGAAGGTTCTGTTGCTAAAATTTTAGGTACTCAATTAGCTCAAAAAATTGCTAAAATTGGAACTGATTTCTCAGGGTTATATGGACAACTCTCTGACTCTCATGCTCCATTTGATGGAAAGTANCTCAATCAACAACTAACCGTAACAGCATATACAATTTTTGCAGGAACAACAGAAATACAAAANAATATTATTGCCACTAGAGGATTGGGTTTACCTAGAGAAGATAAATTGAAAGCGAAATAANTATGGATTTAGGATTAACAGAAATACAAAAAATGTTACAAGAATCATCAAGAAATTTTCTTGAAGAAAATTGTACTATGGATTTCATAAGAGCAATGGAGTCCGATGACATTGGCATTACGGATGAGATATGGAAAAATATGTCTGAGATGGGATGGTTAGGTCTTATGATACCTGAAGAGTATGGTGGTTCAGGTTTTGATTTTGATGATATGTCAATTTTACTTGAAGAAATGGGAAGAGTAGGATTATCAGGGCCATTTTTTAGTACCTCAGTAATAGGTGTCCAAACACTGCTTTTATCAGCCTCAGAAGAACAAAAAAAAGACCTTCTTTCAAAAATAGCATCAGGAAGTTTAAGAATTTCCTTAGCATTTAATGAAAAAACAGGTAACTTTGATGAGAGTGAAGTAACATCTACTACAGCAATTAAAAATGATAGCGACTGGATTATCAATGGAGAAAAACTATTTGTAAATGATGCAGTTGGAGCTGATTATTTTATTGTTGCTTCTAAATCTAATGAAAATGAAGGAATTTCCCTATATTTAGTTCCTTCTAATACTGAAGGAATAGAGATAGAAAAAATGGAAAGTATAGGTGGTGAAAAGCTATACAAGGTAAACTTTAACGAGATAAAAGTGGATAATTCTCAGCTTTTAGGTGAAGTAGGAGCAGGATGGTCTACTTTATCAAAAGTAATAAATTATGGGGCTTCAGGTAAATCTTCGGAAATGTCAGGTGCAGCATCAAAAGTTATGGATATGACTCTAGATTATATAAAAGATAGAAAACAATTTGACAGACCTATAGGATCTTTTCAAGCAGTTCAACATCATGCAGCAGATATGGCAATACTAACAAAAGTATCAACTCAATTTGCACGTAAAGCAGCTTGGAAACTTTCTAAAACTGAAGAATCACAAATTGATGTTAATAGATCAAAGGCTTATGTGTCTAAAGCTTTTCATGACATATGTCAGATTTCTCATCAATTACATGGCGCCATTGGATATACGTGGGACTATGATTTGCAAGTATTTACACGAAAAATGCAACATCAAAAATTATCTTTTGGAGATGCAGATTTTCATCATAAGGAAATTAGTAAACAATTAGGATTGAACTGATTATTGCTACTCTCTAAGAATGAAATATTAATTTGGTTAAAAAATTGGATTCGTTATCCTTTAGTACTAGGTGCTGTGTTACCAACTCAAAGATTNGCATCAAATATCATGGCCTCAGAAATTTCAAGTAAAATTTCTACTGTAGTAGAGCTTGGAGCTGGTACGGGGCAGATAACAAAATCCATAATAGATAAAAAATTAAAGCATGAAAATTTATTTTTAGTTGAAGTAAATAAAGAATTTTCTGAGATACTAAAAAGAAAATTTCCTAATGCTAATATTTACAATGAAGATGCAATTTCATTTTTAGACAAATTTCAAACAAGATTTGGAAAAAAAATTGATATTATAGTTTCTGGAATTCCGTTAGTATCATTAGATAAAAATACTAGAGAAAAAATTTGTGAATTATCTGTAGAAAATCTATCTGAAAATGGAAAATTTTTTCAGATAACTTATTTTATAAGATGTTCTTTTCCGATGAGTATAATTAAGAAATTTGGACTTTCAAAAAGACTTCAAGGATTTACTCCACTAAATATACCTCCAGCATTTATCTGGAAAATATATAAATAAGTTTTATCCTAAATGATCTTCGCTAGCAATAGGATTGAATGTTANTCTACTTAGGATAGATGATCCTGTGTTTTCAAAGTAATGATCTGCATCAGGAGGAATAAGCACAAAATCTCCTTCTTTTATTGGGTATTTTTCTCCATCAACAAAAACTATACCCTCTCCTCTAGTGATGTATACTTGATGTTCCCAAGGATGAGTATGATGAGTACTTGTCTCACCAGGTTTATGGTCGTGATAAAGAGAAACTACAGTTGGTACTCCATCCTTTGACCCTAGAATGGGTTGTTCTTTGTGATCGTTTTTGTTTTTTATAACTGGTTTAATTTATACCTCTGATGAATCGCTTGATTCTGATGATTGAACATTGTTTTCTTCAGAAGGAGTTTTGAGTTTGAAAAATGAATTCACTAAAATAAATCCTAGTGAAACTGCCAAAATAACTGATCCTACAATAGTCCCCCACATAAATGTTGGTCCGTGTGCGAAAAGTATTGAACCAGCCTCTGAGTGATTATGGAGACCAAATTTAGTAATTTCTTTGGAAACGTTTTCTGCATTTGTTAGAGTCATTACNGGGTTATCAGATGCAGATCTTGGAAACATTGCAAAAAGCAAACCAAGAACAAATATAGCCATACCTANCGCAGAAGTAATTCCTACTATTCCATAAGATTTCCATTTTCTAATTGTACCTGAGTAGGTTGTTTCGATACTGGTTGAAATTTCCTTAGCTCGTGTATTAACAATAGTTTCAATTTGTTCAACTGATAAATCATTTTTTTCCTTCATTAGAGACATTTGCTCTGCATGTATATTTCTAATTGAATCTATTTCAGTTTTTAAAGAGTCTATTTCACTTTGTTTTCTAGCAGTAATTGTAGCTTGAATTCTCCATGCAACAGTTCCTAAAGCTCCAATTACTGGTATTGAAACCACACTAGTTAATAATCCGATATCCATAATTCAACCTCCTAGTTATTTTGTGTTGAAGGAAGCATACTTCTCAATGCTTCTGCAACCGCTCCTGGGTTATCAATTTCTTCCATGTTAATTGTCATTCTACTTCCTATTCCCGAGGAAACAACTACTGTTCCTCTTCCAGACAACGCCTCAATCAAAGTTCTTTTTTCAGAAATTTGAACTATTCTTCCAACTGGAATTTCATTNGTATGTAGGTATAAGAATTTATACATATANATAGCTCTTCTATCNGTAACAATATATGTAATATGAAGATTTCTAAAATATCTCATTACGCCCTTAAAGAAGAACCANAAACCAAACATAAATGANANGAAAGGGAAAATATAAGCAAGTTCTGTACCNGCATATAGAACAGCNGTAACAATAAATAATGGAATACTAATCATTATTCTTGCATATGCTGGTTTCATTGTAGGATGCCTTTCTATTTTCACGTCTTCTCCATCTCCTAAATTAGGATACGGGAAAGATCCTACGGCTGTCATATAGAAACCTAATATTAGTAGTACAACTCCAGTTACTATTGCTGCTATACCTGACCAAGCTGGAACGGTACCATCAGTCTGTGAATATACTAATAATATAGCTCCTAGAGCGATAATTGGTATAGACACTAGTAAGGCTATTGTCATTCTTACTATTAATCTTACAAATAGCATAAATCCATATGGTGTTCTTGATGTAGTCATTATTTACCTCTAATCATTTGTAATACTGAGAAGAACAAGGTTATCATTATACCCACAATTGCTAATCCAGTAGGAGATGCAATATCACCGATTGGTAGATCAGATGTATCTACACCTGGAATAAGCTTTCTGAGCCTTGATCCTTCATAAACATATAAGTCAACTAATTTACAATTTGAGATTGCATCCAGCTCTATTGCAGAAGCAGGCCTTAGATTAGGAGCCTTATCTCCAACTATTGGATGCATACCACTGTATGTTCCTGGCATAGAGAATTCAGCAACAGCCTTAGCTGCGGCTTCTTCAGGGTTTCCTCCAGAGCTCTCAATCATGTAACCAAAAGTAGTTACGTACTCATTTATCATACAAGCCCTTTGAGAATCATCTGGCTCAGCTAAATAATCAGGATCTTGTGATCTTCCTAATTTTAGAAGAGCTTCTAAACCTCCTCTACCTTGTGTAGCAGTTCTTATTTGAGACTCACAGTTTCCTAGAGCTTCTTTTTCTTTATTAGAAGGTCTTTGTTTTGGGTCCCAAACTAAATTGGACATATATGATGTTTTTATATAATTTTCTGTTTCACCTTTTGCTCTAGCTAAATTTGCAACCATACAATCTTCAGCAGCACTATTCCTAGACATATTAACAAGTTCTATTCTCATGTTTTCTAATGCTCCTCCGCCAGATAGTGTCCCTTGCACCATATTTCCGGGGTTATTACCTCTATTAGAATCATTAGTTTGAATAGTTTGCCTAAAATCAGTAGCTGATTTTTGAGAAC
>NZTZ01000024.1 GCA_002703265.1 Chloroflexota bacterium | reverse complement strand
TTTGGAGTTATTTTACCTACCAAAATATCTCCTTGGTTTACCCTAGCTCCTATTCTTACTATCCCTTCTTGGTCAAGGCTAACTAAAGCCTCTTCACCTACATTTGGAATATCTCTTGTAATTTCTTCAGGGCCTAGCTTAGTATCTCTAGCTTCTATTTCATGCTTCTCTATATGCACTGAAGTAAATCTATCATTTCTTACTAAATCTTCGTTTAAAACAATCGAGTCTTCGTAATTTAGACCTTCCCAACTCATAAATGCAACCGTAAGATTTTGACCCAATGATAGTTCTGCTCCATCCGTTGAAGTTGAATCCGCTAAAGGTTGCCTAAATTCTACTTTTTGACCCTTTCTAACAACAGGAATTTGATTAATGCATGTACCTTGATTTGATCTTCTGTATTTGTACATTTCATGAACATGATCGTTTCCATCAAGGTCAGTTACAATTACTCTGTCAGCATTAACGCTACTTACTATACCTTCTGCTCTTGACTCAATNACTTGACCNGANTCNATGGCAACTCTTCTTTCCATTCCNGTACCTACTAAAGGAGCTTGAGGTCTAATACATGGAACAGCTTGTCTTTGCATGTTTGAACCCATTAACGCTCTGTTTGCATCATCATGCTCAAGAAATGGTATAAGGGCTGTCGAAACTGATACTATTTGCATGGGTGAAACATCCATATAATCAATATTTTCAGGTGTTTCGTGAGCAAANCCTTCCTCTTCTCTAACCTCAACTTGAGTTGAAATTATTTGTCCTTTATTATCTACTTGGGTTGTAGCTTGACCAATCCTAAAATCTTCTTCTATGTCAGCTGTCATGTAAGATACATCGTCAACATTTGATGAGGGGAATGGAACCACAGATATATTTTGCTTAGCAAGCTTAGAAATATCTTCAAATGCTTGTTTACTTACAGCCTTTCCAGATTCAACTATCACCTTGCCTTTGTCATCTGTAATATCATTTAAAGGTATTCTTCCAATAATATCTTCATCTTTACTTCCACATTCACTTAAAACTTTTCTATAAGGAGTTTCTATAAACCCAAACTCATTAATTCTTCCAAATGTAGATAAAGAACCAAGAAGACCAATATTTGGGCCTTCAGGTGTTTCAATGGGGCAAATTCTTCCATAATGAGAGTGATGAACATCTCTGACATCGAATCCTGCTCTATCTCTAGATAGTCCACCAGGACCTAAAGCAGAAAGCCTTCTTTTATGAGTTAGTTCTGCAAGTGGATTTGTTTGATCCATAAACTGAGACAATTGCGACGCACCAAAGAATTCTCTAAGAGCTGAAACAATAGGTCGAATGTTNATNAATGCTGCTGGAGTAGTATTACTTGGATCGATCTGAGTTGACATTCTTTCTTTTACAACTCTTTCCATTCTCACCAAACCAACTCTGATTTGATTTTGAATTAACTCTCCTACCCCTCTAACTCTTCTATTTCCTAAATGGTCAATATCATCTTTTCTAACTTGCCCATTGTTTATTTGAATAAGCCTTCTGATNATACCAATAATGTCTTCTTTTGTTAAAGTTCTATCTTCTGCGTTTAAGTTCTGATCAATTTTAGCGTTCAATAATTTTGCACTAAGTTTATGCCTACCAACTTTACCTAAGTCATATTTTTTAGGGTCAAAAAACATTCCGTCAATTAAATTTTTTGCATTTTCAACACTTGGAGGTTCTCCNGGTCTAAGTCTTTTATAAAATTCTATGAGAGCTTCATCTTGNGTTACATCTTTACCTTCTCTAGCAAGGGTTGCTTTTATAAATTTATGTGTAGAATCAACGTCAACATTTTTGAATTCATTTATTATTTTTTGATCAGAATTCCAACCTATTGCTCTAAGTAAAGTGGTTATGTTAGCTTTTCTTTTTCTATCTACTTTTACAGAAATAATATCTTTATTAGAAGTTTCTAATTCTATCCAAGCACCTCTATATGGAATAAGTTTAGCGGAGCATAATTCTCTACCTGTTGCCGGGTCTGTTTCAGTAGTAAAGTAAGCACCTGGAGATCTTACTAATTGAGAAACAATAACTCTTTCTGCTCCATTAATTATGAATGTCCCTGTCTTCGTCATTAAAGGGAGGTGTCCAAAAAATAGCACTTGTTCCTTAATTTCTTGTGTTTCTTTAATTACAAGTTGAACTGTGATATACAATGGTGCTTGATAAGTTATTTCTTTTTCTCTACATTGTTCTTCTGTAAACTCTGGCTCTCTAATTTCATGGTCTATAAGTCTTACTTCGAATCTGCCACCAGAAAAATCTTCTATAGGAGATATTTCTTCGATTAGCTCAACTATTCCAGGGCCCTTTAGCCATTCAAATGATTCAGTTTGAATTTCTAAAAGATTAGGAACATCAACTACATTGTCGATTCTGTTGAACCATTTTTTATTATCTACACTTGAGGTGTTTCTATCTGCTATTACCATCTAATTTCTCCAGTTGCATTAAAACAAAAAACCCTCTCAACGATTTAGGTCAGCTCGCTGAGCGGGTAATAATTTTTTTACTATCTATCTATGATAAGATTTATAACAATAATAATCAATAGATTTAATTACAATTTTTAAGAGGTATCATTTGAGCTTGTCAAATAAAGCACAAAATAAAGCAATAATGTATAGCCATCCTACTTGTGGATATTGCGACTTGATGAGGGAAGAACTTTTAGAAAAATCAATTCAGTTCGAAGAAATAGATGTTTCAAAACAACCAGAAATGTGGGAAGAAGTTGAAAAACTTTCTGGGGGGGACAGAATAACTCCAGTATTAGTTAATTCTGACGGTAAAGTTGAAATTGGTTTTAGAGGTATTGGTTGTAACTACAACACTTAGTTTTGAATTTTTCTAAAAAATATTTATATATTTCTGTAACCACTATCCTATTATTAGTTGTATCAATCTATCTCATTCTTTCAGTTTACATTACAACTATAGCTATAAAGGCTACGAGGAAAGTTCCTGAAATCAATCCTTCTTCTGTAGGCCTTGAGTATTCGGAAGATATATTTATTACCGAAGACAAGATTAAATTATCAGGATGGTTTATAAAAAATAAAAATCCACAGACAGTAATTATGATTCATGGGGTTGATTCCAATAAATCTGATGGCTATATGCTTGATCTAATCAAAGATATTTATGAGATGGGTTATTCTGTTTTTGCTTTTGATTTGAGAGCTCATGGAGATTCTGAGGGTAAGAATCTTGGATTGGCTTATGTTGAAAGAAAAGACCTTAAGGCTTCAATTAATTACCTAAGAGATTACTATGCAATTGAAGAGATGGTTTTATACGGAATTAGCTATGGAGGAACGATTGTTCTTTCTAACTCGTCTATGGATCCGGCAATAAAAGGAATAATTGCTGATAGCCCCTTTTACGACTTACCTGAATTGATGGCAGCTGAAGTTTCTTCAAGAACATTTATTCCTGAGTCTATTGCTAAATTGTTAAAATTTGGAATTATACGTAGTATTGATTTTCTATATGATATTGAAACTAACGATATTATTTCTGGCCTNAATTCTATAAATNACTTCGAACGTCCTNTTNTGCTATANCACTGTTTAGATGATGATAGAATTCCAATATCTCATTCTGACATAATAAANGATTTTTCTCCTGATGGTTCAAAATATCAAGTTTATGAAAAGTGTGAACATGCCAAAGGTTATGAATATTATGAAGAAGATTATCTCAATAATTTAAAAAAATATATAGAAATTTCTTTTAGTAATTAAATCAAATTATTTTTTTCAATCAATCTATCTATCTCTCTTAAGTGTTGATCAGTAGGCTTTAAGCCAGGTTCTCTTGAAAAAGCTATAGATTTATCAAAAATACCTCTTCTGTATAAAACGTATTTATTTATAGAGCTTGCAATGCCTAATCCTTGATTCAATATCTTTATCAATTCAGAATGAGCACTATAAATATTATGCGCTTCTTCTTTTTTATTCTCATTCCATAAATTCCAAACCTTTATAAACATATCNGGCATTACAGAGCTTGGCATTGTTCCTGAAGAGCCCCTCCTTAATTCTTCAATGAAGAANGAGCCACCAACTCCTCCAAAAAGAACAAGGGTGTCTCTTGAAGAGTTTTCATTACAATAGTCAAATCTGGGGATAGTAGGAACGCTTTCGAGTTTAATATATGAAATATTTTCGTGATTTTTTGATAACCTTACCGCTGATTCTCCTGAAATAGGGGAGTTTCCTTGATCCTGTAAAAAAATAGGAATATTCACAGCCTTTGCAATGTTTATGAAATGATCCTCTATATATTTTTGGGGAGCGTTATCAAAAACAGGAGGTTTTATCATCAAACCTTGTGCACCTAATTCTTGTGCTTTTTTTGACATATATATGGTGTACTCTGTGCTTTCTTGACCTGTGTTCATAATAATCGGAACCCTTCCTGCAGACTGATCAACTACAGCACTCAGGAGCTCAAATTTTTCTATATCATTTAACTTGAAAACCTCACTGGCAATTGCAATTCCTATTCCGTCAACACCTTGTTCTATCAACCATTCTGTTTCTTTTCGTACACCCTCAAAAGAAATTTCTCTTTTTTCATTGAAAGGGGTTTGTAATATAGGGAAAACTCCTTTGAAACTTAAATGTCTCATAATATTCCTTTCTATAAATAGTCTCTAAGTATGAAATCAAGTTCTTTTTTATCATCTTCATCCATTGCTGGAGACGGATATCTTACATTAGAATAACTTGTTATTTTTCGTTTTCTGAGTATCTCTTTTCTTATAGACAAAGATATTCCCGCAGTGTTTTCATAGCGAATTAATGGTAGCCATTTATAAAAAATATCTTTTGCTTCAGTAATTTTATCTTCAGAAAATAGATTATATATCTCAACTAATATTTCTGTAAAAGCAAAACCTGTCATAGTCCCTGAGGCTCCTCTNTTAAGCTCTTCAAGAAAAAACAATCCTCCAAGGCCTCCAAAAATTTTTAAGTCTTTAGATCTAAGTTTGTCTATTTTTGAGATTTTTGANGGAGTAGGAGGATCCTCAAGTTTGATAGAGTTTACTTTATCCAAGTTTTTATGTAGATCTACCATAAATTGTGGACTCATATGAACCCCCGATTGCTCCGGCAAGTCTTGAATTACAATTCGTGTGTTTTTTTCAATTGAATTATTTATATCTTCGTAATACCTAAAAAGAACATTTTCATTTGGCTTTTTCATGATTGGAGGTGCTACCATAACTTGTTCTGCTCCAGATTCTGAAGCTGTAGCTGCATAACTTGTTGCAAGATAACCGCTTTCTGCGCTAGCACCAATTGTAAGAATTAAGCCAAGTTCTTTTGATAGTTGAGAAATTTCTTCAATTAGGAAATTTCTTTCATGCTCTGATAATCTATGTGCCTCACCCATAACTCCTAATAAAACTAAACCTTTACAACCAGATTTTTTAGCAAATTCGCAAATATTATGCATTGATTTTATATCTATAGAATCTTCATCGTTGAAAACTGTGGGCATCATAAAATGCACTCCATTATTATCCATAAATTCTCCCTATAAATTTTTTCTTAGAATAACAGCAATTATAGAAAATATAATCAATAAGATAGCTCTAGGTATTAAAAACTTAATTTTCTCTTTGTAATTCATTTCTATTTAACTATAATTTTCGTTAATTAACTTTTTATTAAACTCTAAAATAGTTTCTAATAAATATAAACAATTTGATAAAAAATGACAGAGCAAATATATAATTCAGATGCTTATAAACAAGAACTTGAATCAAAAATAATTGAAATTAATGAAGATTACATAGTTTTAGATAAAACTATTTTTTTTCCAGGAGGAGGAGGGCAACCAAATGATATTGGTTTTATCTCATTAGGAAAAGATGAGATAGAAATTAATAAGGTTTCATGGAAAGATGGAAAAATTGCACATTTTTTTGCTGATTTAAAGGGGTTATCTGTTGGAGACACAGTCTTATGTAGTATTGATTGGGATCGAAGATTTAAGCTTATGAGAACTCATACAGCTTTGCATATATTGTGTGGTGTTGTATGGAGAGACTATAAAGCTTCAGTAACTGGAGGAAATATGGAACCATTGAAGGGAAGAATGGATTTTGAATTTCCTTCACTATCTGCCGAACTTAGAGATGAAATTGAAGAAAAGATTAATCTTGAGGTAAGAGAGGATAGAAAAATCTCTGTTGATTTTTTACCCAGAGAGGAAGCATTTCAAATTCCTGATCTTATAAGGACTAAAGTTAATTTACTTCCTGAATCATTAAAAATCATTAGGACTATAAATATTCACGGTTTAGATCTCCAAGCTGATGGAGGAACACACGTNTCTAGTACTTCCAATGTAGGTTATATTAAAATAACTGGTCATGAAAGCAAGGGTAAAATAAATAAACGTCTAAGAATTGCAGTTTTAGATAAATAATAATTTGTGCACCCATAAAATTATGAATGCACAAATACTTAAAATTATTTAGATCTTATAGTTAGTATTCCAAGAGCTACAATTCCAATAGTTGTTCCCAAGTATGGGATAATCATCAGATCGTTAGTGTATTCTCCGATAAGACAAAGAATTACTCCCACAATAGTTACAACAGTTAGTAATATAGCAATTATTTTATTAAATGTGTTTGTAACATAAGCACTGATGCTCACAAGTGCCATTCCTAGAAACAGCAGTATGCTTCCACCAGCTCCAAATGCTTGACCTCCAGCCCACATTGAGGCTGCAGTTCCCATGCCAGCTCCTCCAGCTATAGCAGCAGCATTAGCAGCAGCTCCATAGAACAATCCTTCTCCAAAAACTATAATTACACCCATAATCATTGCCATGCCACCAGTTAGAGAATAATTTTTTACACTATCATTAGAGTTCATAGAATTAACAAAGTATCGTATTCCTAGAACTTGCATAATCAATCCTATGCTCAATAGCAAGAAATTAATTTGAGCCCAATCTGTGTTTGCAGTAGCTAGTAATCCAAGAACAGCTTGTGTATCTGACCATGAAACTCCAGCATTAGGATTTAAAGGACCTGTAAAAGCCATAATTAATGTCAATATTGGTCCCACAATCATCATTATTGATGCGAATTTTTTAGAAATCATTTTCCCTCTTTTCTAAATATATTTATCTAAAATTACCTCTGTTCTGTTTTTTATACATAGAGGATTTATTACAAATTTATGTTGTTTTGTACTAATCTAAACTNATAAAACTTAAGGAATAAGCTTATTTTTTCTTAGTTCTTCCCATAAATTTGGATCTATTTCAAAAGAAAGCATTTCTAGATTATTTATAACCTCTTCAGGACTTCTTGGACCTGGAATAGTTGAAGCAACTGAATTATGATTTAGCCCAAATTGTAGAGCTGCAGATTTTAANGGAACTTTGTATTTATCACAAATGATTTTTATTTTTTTTGCTTTGTTAATCACTTCTTTTGGAGATGGCTGATAGAAATAAGTAGATTCCTCATTTAAATCTGAAGCTAATATTCCGCTATTATATGGTCCACCTATGATTATACTAATATCTTTATCTATACATTTTGGGAGTAATAGATCAAGTGCTGAATAGTCTAATAGAGTGTATCTTCCTGCTAGTAAAAAGCAATCAAACNCTCCATTTTTAGCAAAATCTAACAACATTTCCCATTCATTCATACCNGCNCCAATTGCTTTAATTACNCCTTTAGATTTCAATTCTAANANTGTTGGNANGGTTTCATTTAAAGCAATNTCATAATTATCATCAGGATCGTGAATATAAACTATATCTAAGCTATCAATATTAAGTCTTTCCAAACTTTCTTCAATTGATCTTAGTACACCTTCTCTTGAAAAATTAAATACAACATTATTTTTATAGCTAGATGCTTTTAGATTAGTTTCTATCGCTGGAGTAACCAAATCATTTGAATAATGATGTTTTGCTTCTTCTTCAGACAATATTAGACGTCCAACTTTACTTGAAATTACAAAACTTTCTCTATCTATTTCAGGTAAAAATCTACCATAATGTTTTTCACTATTACCAGCACCATATAACGGAGCTGTGTCAAAGTAATTGATCCCTAATTCATAAGATTTTTCTAGAGTTTTTCTTGCAGTCTTTTCGTCAAGGTTTCCTAAAGGAGCGCCACCCATTCCAATTGTCGTAACTTCCAACCCAGTGTTACCTATTATTTTTTTTTCTAAATTTGCAGACAAAGTAATTTTACTCCTAAGCTCTTTTTCCATTCAATAGAATACCAATTAAAGTTTTTCTGACAAAATAATGATAGGTAATTAATGAAAAGATTGTTGTGAGAACTACAATCAAAATAAATTTTATAAAATGATTTATTTCCAAGCTTGATACTACTCCTTGGAATAATATTATTATTGGAACATGAATAATATATACGTAGTAGGATGCATCTGATAAATATCTTATTTTTGAGTTGAAGCTATTTATGAATTTATAAAAAATAAGAATAATTACTAATATTGAACTCCAGGTATAAATAAAATTAAATAATTCTCCTAATAAGTAGATTTTGTTTTCAGAAATAACCAAACAAATAATAAATGAAACAATTGGAATCCAATAAAAGGCTGTTTGAATTCTTGAAATTTTTTCTATAAAATTTTGTCCATTATTTTTAAGTCTAAAAAATAATGCTCCAAATAAAAAAAATGCAAAATAGTAACCTAATATTGACCAATGAGGAAAAAAGCTAAGATCCGTAGCAGGTCTAGAAATAATATCTTCTGGTTGAAAAATGATAAAAAATAAGGTCGTTGGTATTATTGCTATTAGACAATAATTAATATTTATTCTGAAACTTATTTTTTTTGAAAAATAAGTGATTCCTGAATAAAGAAAAGTAAAAATTAGTAAAAAATACATAAACCAAAGATGACCGTGGTTAAATTCATCATCAAGTTTTTCCTCTTTTGCCTCTTCATTTATATTTATTGAGTCCCAATCAACAAAAAATCCTCCAATCATATATGCGGTGATAAATAGAATTGTTATCAAGGGGACAAAAA
>NZTZ01000023.1 GCA_002703265.1 Chloroflexota bacterium | reverse complement strand
GCAATTAACAAAATCATTGCAATTAAAACAGAGATCTTAACAGCATTTACTGATCCATATTCTCTTGAATAATATCCTAATAAAAATGCTCCAATTGGTTGGGTCCCAATTGTTATTGCTAGTATTCCAAGTACTCTTCCTCTAATTTTTTGGTCTGAAGAACTAATTATCAATATTGATTGTAGGGTTCCGAATCCGGCCATTCCAAATCCTCCAATAATCATCAGTAAAATACTTACAAAAAGAACTTTAGAAAATACAAAAGCAATTATGCAAATCCCAAATAAAAAAGATCCAGATAAAAAAATCATCATTCCTCTCTTCATTGGAAAGTTTGCTATCATCAATGTTCCAAGAGTTGCTCCAACCCCCTCAAGAGCAGCTAAAACACCTAAGATAATTGGTAAATCAGAAAGATTTGTCTGTACTAAAACAGTTAATTGACTTTGATAGGTAAAAACTAGAAAGTTCATAATAATAGTAACTACAAGAACTGTAATTAATATCCTGCTTGTAAAAATATACTTTATTCCCTCAATTAGGTCATTAAACAATAAACTAAGGCTATTTGAATTTTCTTCTTTTATTATTCTTTTAGCTTCAACTTTTGTACATGCAATAAATGCCATAAGAAACATAGCTGTTCCAAATAAATATATAGGGAATAGGCTTACTTGTTGTAGAACAATTCCTGCTAATATTGGTCCAATCACTCTAGCTATGTTACTTGAAGTCATATCTACGCCTATTGCACTTGGGTATAACCTTTTGTCAACAATTTCACTCAAAAGAGATCTTCTTATTGGAAAATCAAATGACCAAGCTAATCCTGCTACAAAAGCTCCACAACAAATTTGAAAATAACTTAATTGATCAAGAAAAGAGCTTATTGTTAGTAGAAGATATACAACAGTTGTTATCAAAAGAGTTATTTTTAGGATGTTTTTTTTGTCAAACTCATCTGAAATGACTCCTATAAATGCACCAAACAGAAGCATAGGAATATTTCTAAAAAAGAAAACCAGTCCAACTAAAAATTCATCTTTAGTAATTTGGTAAACATAGAATCCGAGAGCTATTTGTTCTATCCATCTCATGCTCATTCCTGTTGTTCCAATAAACCATAGTTTTTTGAAATCTTTAGTTTTTAGAACTTCAATTATTGGATTCATAAATCATATAGAATAAACTTTTAAAATATTCTCATTATAAACTTTAATTTTCTTTTTCGTTTGACAAACTTTATTTTTTCGTAATATACTACCTTTTATGGAATTAATAAGATTTACAATGAACATGAACATGATGATGATGACTTTCTCGGAGGGGGAAGCCTAGTTTTGTTTTTGTAAAATTTATAAATTCTGTAAAATTAGCAAACCCCCAAAAGGGGGTTTTTTTGTTTAAAGGAGAAAAAAATGTCAGAAAATTATAAAAGAGAAACATTGGCTTTACATGCAGGGTATGATCCGGATCCTACGACTAACTCTAGGGCTGTACCAATATACCCAACTACATCGTATGTATTCAATAGTACGGAGCACGCATCAAACTTGTTTGGTTTAGCAGAATTTGGAAATATATATTCTAGATTAATGAATCCTACCAATGATGTTTTAGAACAGAGAATAGCAGCTTTAGATGGAGGAATTTATGCTCTTTCATTTTCTTCAGGCCAAGCTGCAATTAATGCTGCTATTTTGACAATAGCACATAGTGGACAAAATATTATATCTTCGACTAGTTTGTATGGAGGGACTTGGACTTTATTTACTCAAACTTTCGAAAAATTAGGAATAGAAGTTAGATTCTTTGATCCTCAGGAACCTGAAAAAATTAATGATTTAGTAGATGAAAACTCAAGATGTGTTTATTTTGAATCTTTAGGAAATCCAAAAAATGACGTTCCTGATTTTGAGAAGATTTCTCAAATAGCTCATGATAATGGATTGCCAACTATTTGTGATAATACAGTTATGACTCCGTTTTTGCTTAGACCATTTGAACACGGAGTTGATATTGTCATACATTCAACAACTAAATTTATTGGAGGTCATGGAGCCCATATAGGTGGAGTTATAGTNGATAGTGGTAATTTTAAATGGGCTGACAATCCAGAAAAGTGGCCAGAATTCTGTGCACCTTCTCCTTCATATCATGGAGCAGTATTAGAAGAAGCCTTAAGACCTTTAGGTAATCTAGTTTATCTTGTNCANATAAGAACTCATTGGTTAAGAGATACCGGTGCAGCAATGAGCCCTTTTGCAGCATGGATAACTATTCAAGGGTTAGAGACTTTGCATCTAAGAATGGAGAGACATTGTGAGAATGCACAAGCTATTGCTGAATACCTAGAATCACACGATAAAGTTGAGTGGGTAAATTATCCTGGATTAAGTTCACATAAAGACCATGATAGAGCTAATAAATATCTACCAGATGGAAAAGGAGCAATCATAGGATTTGGTATAAAAGGTGGTAAAGATGCAGCAGTTAAGTTTATTGATAATGTAAAATTACTTAGTCACCTAGCAAATATAGGAGATGCAAGAACTTTGGTTATACATCCTGCTTCAACAACTCATTCACAACTGAGTGAAGAAGAGCAAAGGGAAACAGGAGTTAATCCTGAGTACATCCGATTATCAATAGGATTAGAAAATGTTGAAGATATTAAGAATGATATAAATCAAGCATTATCTTCATAAAAAAAATTATTCAGCCCTAGAATTTCTAGGGCTGAAATAGAGGAATATTTTTGGAAAAAATAAGTAATTCAGACGACTATAGAACTAATAAATTTTCTAAATATTTAAGAAAATTTCAAGTTCCACACACCCTAGAACTTGAAAGAGGAGAAACTCTAGAAGAAGTCATAATTGCCTATGAAACTTATGGTGAAATAAATTCTGATAAGAGTAACTGTATATTAGTTTGCCACGCAATAACTGGAGATTCTCATGTAGCCAAACATGATGAAGATGATCTTCCTGGGTGGTGGGATATTATGGTGGGCCCTAATAAACCTATTGATACTAATAAATACTTTGTGATTTGTTCAAATGTTTTGGGAAGCTGCAGAGGAACTACCGGTCCAAATTCAGTTAATCCTAAAACAAGTCAATATTATGCAAATGATTTCCCTGTTGTAACTATAAAAGACATGGTGAAAGTTCAAAAAATATTAGTTGAAAGCTTAGGAATAAAACAACTACTAGGAGTTGTTGGTGGTTCTTTAGGAGGATTTCAATGTTTAGAATGGGCTACTGAATATCCAGAAATGATAAAAGCTTGTTTGCCAATAGCGAGTTCTCCTCGTCTCACAACTCAGGGATTAGCCTTTGATGTTGTAGCTCGAAACGCGATAATAAGTGATCCAAACTTTAATTCTGGTAATTATTATGATTATGAAAAAAAACCTGATGTAGGATTGGCTTTAGCAAGAATGCTTGGGCATATTACTTATCTTTCAAAAGAATCAATGAATGAAAAATTCGAAATTGATAGAAATAATCCTAGAGATATATCAACAAGTTTTGAAAAAAAATTTTCTGTAGGAAGTTATTTAGCGTATCAAGGTGAAAGATTTGTTGAGCGTTTTGATGCAAATAGTTATATTACACTATCTACGGCGTTAGATTTATTTGATCTAGGGAATGAAAAAACGACATTAAGAAAAAATCTTTCAAATTCAAAATGTAAATGGATGATTATTAGTTTTTCTAGTGACTGGTTGTATCCTCCTTATCAATCCATAGATATAGTTGATGCACTTCTATCAGAGTCTAAAAATGTTTCCTATTGTAATATTGAATCTAATTCTGGTCACGATGCATTCTTGTTGAGTGCAGATATTGAATCATACGGAGAAATCACTAAATCATTTTTTGCTAATATTTTCGAAAAAGAACCTAAAAATATAAAAAAAGAAATAAGTAGTAAAAAGGTAAAAATAGGACTAACAAATAGAATAGATTTTAAGTATATTTCTAACTTGATACCTAAGCAATCAAAAATATTAGATCTTGGCTGTGAGAATGGCGAACTTATAAAAAGTCTTTCTCAGTATGGATTTAAGAGTGCTTTAGGGGTTGAAATTAATCAATCAAATGTGATCGAATGTATTTCTGACGATTTGCAGATTATTCATAGTAATTTGGATAAAATTTTACCTAAATTTTATGATGGTCAATTTGATGTAGCAATTTTATCTCAAACCCTTCAATCAATTAAGAATGTTGAAATTATATTAAAAGAGATGACTAGAGTCGCAAAATACAGTATAGTATCCTTTCCAAATTTTGCATTTAAGCCTATGAGAGAAATGTTTTTCAATGAAGGTAAAGCTCCAAGAGTTGAAGGTTGGTATGGCTATAATTGGTATGATACTCCTAATGTAAGATTTCCTTCAATTGATGATTTTGTAGAATTTTGTGAGGAGAAAAATATACAAATCAATAAATCTCTTTATTTAGATACAGTAAATAACAAAGAAATTAAAAAAGATCCTAATCTTAATGCAGATAGTGCTATTTTTCTAATTTCTTAAATAAAGTTTGATGAAGAGATTCCTAAAACTACCATAAATATAATTATTAATATTATAGTTATAGCGACTTTTGGTCCTACTTTTACGATTTCTTTTATATCAACTGTCAATCCTATTGCAATCATTGATAATACGAATAAAAATTTAGCAATTGATCTTATATCCAAACCTATACCTTGATCAATAATTTCAGTGCTTCTTAATAATGCAAGTAGAATAAATCCAATCACAAACCAGGGTAAAAATTTTAATACATTGCTTATTAGGTTCGAATCGCTTTTTTCTTCTTGTTCTGTTTTGAATAAAATTCTTAGTACTAGTACTAGTGGTGCAAGTAAAATTACTCTTGTAAGTTTTACTAAAGTTGCAACATCAGCAGATAATGAACTAACAATAGAAGATGCTGCTACAACTTGAGCTACAGCATATACAGACAGTCCAGCAACAATACCGTACTGAAAATCTTCTAAACCAAAAGCAGGTACGAGTAGTGGTAATAAGATAATTTGCGTTGCTCCTAATATTGCACTTATTCCAATAGCAGCACCAATTTGTGTAGAATTAGCCTTTATAACCGGAGCTACAACAGCTACAGCTGAGTTCCCACAAATTGAATTTCCTACACCAACTAATGTAGCCAGTTTTTTATCCAAACTTAATATTTTGTGTCCAACAATATAAGAAATACCCATGGATCCTGTAATTCCAATTAATATAATAAGTAAGATCTTAAGTCCATTTTCAAATAAGTCAGGTAAAAAAATACTTGCTCCCATTAGCATTACAGCAAACTCAAGTATGTGTTTACCTGAAAACTTTACTCCTTTTTCGAATTTAAGGATTGGTATCCCAGTGTTCTTTATTACAATTCCAACTATCAAACCAGTTAGTAATGTATCTATTATTTTTGTTTCAATTTGGTTAAAAATAAACTGTATTATTATAGCCAGGATAGTACAAAAGAATATTCCAGGTAAATTCGTTATAAAAAAATCTTTGTTCATATTTACTCACTTTTTTAAGCTTACGATTATTGTAAATAAAATTATATTTTATTGCATGGTGAAAAGGGATATAGATTTCGTTGCTTTTAGAATTGTGAAATGTAATACTTGAGTATCTAAAAATTTATAAGAGGCAAAACATGTCAAAAATCATAACAGGTTCGAGTCTTATTTTAGGATCTATAATAGTCATAATTTTTAATTTTCTTCTTCCTGGTAATCTTGATGCATTTTCTAAAAATGTTGTTGAGGTAAATACATTTACAGAAAACTACGGAGATAATCATGATTTGGTCCAAGCATATTTGACTGTTATAGGATTAGGTTTAGTTATATTTTTATTTGGAATTATAGGTATTTATAAGAATGTTTCCAACAGAGATAATAACTTTAAATATTTCTTTCTTTCTACTAATGCTTTAGGTGTTTCCTTATTCTTAGTTTCACTTGCTGTTGCTACAGCATTTGCTGGATCTGCGGATATGAATATGAAGGCTTATGCGATGGCTCAAGCTGCAGGTCAGGCAGCGTCTCAAGCAGCTCAGGCTGGTGATCAAGCTCTTATGGCTCAAACTGCAGAACAATATAATGTTGCTTCGATAAATTCAATAATAGCTGGCTCTTCATCTGCTGCAATTTATACATTATTTTGGGGGGTTTTTGGTATTGCAGGATATATTTTTTATGTTTCCTTAATCTCAACAGGAGCTCTTATATTAAGGTCAGGTAATTATTATCTAAGTAATCTGATGAATCAAATAACGGGTTATGGATTCGGAATTGCAGGTATAGTTTTTCTAATTCTTAATATTATTTGGAAGGTAAATACCGAGTGGGGATTTAGAATTTTTGCTATTTCTCAAATTGTATGGGTAATACTTGTTATAATTTTGGCTATCAATTTTATTAGATCAGATAAAAAATAAATTAAGATTCATTAATAGCTCTCATTGCTTCATGGTGAGATAACCCATCATCTCTCAATCTAGCATATAAATCTTCATCAATATTTTCTCTTTTTAAGAATCCTCTAATGTCATATCTTTCATTTGATTCAAGTTCCAAAAGTCCTTCTTCTATCATTTTTTCGAGAGGATATCCTTTTACGTCTAAAGGAAATTTTACGACTCTATTAATTCTTGCAGATTCATAAATACCCATCATGATTTCAACGGTTTCTGCAGCTACATCTCCTGCNCCTCTGTGCTTTTTACCTCCTTCAATCCAATCAATTAATTCAAGAGTTTGCTCAGCGTTAGTATTTCCTCCAATTGCTACGTCTCCATCTCTTAATGGAATTTCAACATCTTTCCAACCATTTGANGATTTATTAAAAATTTTNACNTCAGTTTCTGTTATTTTTAAGAAACCTTCNGTTCCATAAATTTCAAATTTTCCTGCATCGCAATCATTATCCATTAAGTCTGATTGNATAAAAAATTGTAAATCNTTCTCGAAGTGTATAAGACCAGTACAAGAATCCTCTATTGGCGTATCCCTTTCATATTTGTTTGTATATCTTTCAACAGATCCTACTACCCATTTAGCTTTAGGATCTCCTAGTATGAATCTAGCNCCATCTATAGAATGAGTACCCCAGTTTAGTAATCCATCTTTTACTCTAAGNTCAGCTCTTGTAGGGATTCCAATTTCACCATTTTCAACAATTTCTTTTGCTTTTATCCATCCAGGTGTAAATCTTCTTTGATGTGAAACTACTAGCTTAGTATCGTTCTTTTTACATGCCTCTACCATGGAATTAGCTTTATCTATTCCTATGGCCATAGGTTTTTCGCATATNATNCCTTTAACGTGAGGAGATTCTGAAAGCTTTATAGTTATTTCATCATGAAGTAAATGCCAAACACATACTGAAACAATTTCTGGTTGAGATTTTTCCAACATTTCNTCAATATCAGTATAACCATTAGGAATATTGAACTCTTTTTTGTAATACTCAACCGCACTAGGTACCGTATCACAGCAGGCAACTACATCAATTTCATCAATTTTTTCATATCCTTCCATGTGTGCATGTCCTATCCCTCCACAACCTACTATCGCAGTCTTATATTTTTTCATCTATACCTCCTATTGCTCTCATTAATGTTTCTTGTACCAATATCTCATGATCTAAATTTCTAATCGGCTTAGAATTCTTGGTTACCCTTTCTATGAATAGCTCAAAAGGAATATCATATCTAGGAACATCATCTATATGTACAGTATTCACTCCGATTTCATATTTATCAAATGCTTCTTCTAAGCAAAGCCTTATTGATTCTGCAGGTTCGAATGGCTCCATAATTGCTGAACCTTTCGTTCCATAAACTTCAAATCTTCTAGCCATAGGCTTAGTTTCCATTGCAGCTATATCAATAATAGTCATACCATCTCCATATTCAAAAATAGAAATAGTATTGTCTGAAAATTTTTTATTCTTTGATGCTGAATTCATAAAAAAACTTTTTATTCTCTTNGGTCTNCCNTGAATCCAACAAATCTGATCAATCATGTGACCTGCAAGATCATAAAANACACCTCCTGTANATTTAGATAATCCTTGCCTTGAAATATCATTATTTTCATTATTTATCTCAGGTANATTTGTTGACATATGAGCTCTAANCATAAATATTTTTCCTAATTTTCCTGAATGNGNCCAGTCTGCAATCAANTTAAATCCNTCNTGTTGCCTAAACATNTATCCNAGTTCTATAATTAAGCCTTTNTGTTTAGCTATATNTGCTAAATTTTTAAATTTTTCAAAATCATAACCTGCAGGTTTATCCATCATTANATGCTTNTTATTAANTATGCATTTCTCAAGAACTTCAAGGCTNTTNTTATTTGATTCTTCTATGAAAATTATCTCAANATTTTTGTCTGAAAGAATNNTNTCAAAATCATNAATCCAATTGANTTNNTNCCAAATNTTTTCATTAGTNCTNNTTAGATANCTTTTTCTTTCAGNATCAGGTTCAAAAAGACCNTTGAAATCTATATTTTTAGATTTNTGTAATAAGTNNAGCCATCCCTTTGCATGACCATGTTTAGTACCCCATTGAGCAACTCCAATTTTTTTCAAATTTTCCTCATCTAAANTATTAATAATTTTGAAATATTTATAGGCTAATATAATATTAAATCATTAATAAACAAGGAGTAAATATGGCAAAGTTTTTAGTCAAAGCAAGTTATTCTTCCGAAGCGTGGGCAACTCAAATTGCTAATCCTCAAAACAGGATAGAAATAGTTGGCAAACAAATGGAAGCAATGGGATGTAAGTTATTNGATGGATATTTAGCATTTGGTGAAGANGATTTAATTATTATTGTTGAGGCTCCAGATAATGAGACTGCGGCTGCAATGCTAATTAAAGTTGCATCAAGTGGAGCTATCAATAATATCTCTACTACAGTCCTTATAGATCCTCAGGATGGTGTAGATGCAATAAAAAAAGCAGGTGACTTTAACTACACTCCTCCAAGTAAATAAAATAACTATCGATGATATAAGAATGTATTATGCTTCATGTAGGGTTTATTATAAGTTCTAATGCCAAGCAATAAAAATACACGTATCGAGAACATAGATTTCATAAGAGGTGTGGCTGTTCTAGGAATCTTAGTGATGAATTCCTTGATNTTTGCATTGCCTGTTTCTGCTTATTTCAATCATTCCTCTGAAGGNGCAACAAATATAATTGATTGGATAATTATCTTTTTTCAAGAAATTTTCATCTCCCAAAAAATGATGGGGTTGTTTTCATTACTATTTGGAGCCAGCTTTGTATTATTTTTAGAATCACTAAGAATAAAAGGTTATAAGAAACCAAAGCTAATTATTTTGTGGAGAAATTTTATACTTTTNTTAGTTGGTGTTATACATGCATATTTNTGGATGGGAGATATCTTGACTATTTATGCAATTCTTTCAATTATTCTGTTGTTTTTACATAATAGAAATATTTTACTTTTGCTGTTTTTAGCTGTTTTCTTTACATACTTTAGCTCAATATTAGCTTTGATTTTTCAATCATTTTTTGATTCTGAAGGAAATTTGAGTAAAACAATTATTGAACAAAGTATATTTACCGACAAAATAGGTCTAGGAAAATTTTGGTTTTCTGATTCTATTATTTTGGGTGAAGCTATGAGTTTATATTTTTTGNTAGATATTGCTTGCAGGTCGCTAGGAATGATGCTTCTTGGAATATGTTTATATAGATTGAATTTTTTGTCTGCAGAATTTGAAAAGAAAACTTATATTAATAAATTAATAATACCAGGATTTATAGTAGGAATTATTTTAAGTTTAATAAGTCTAGTTTGGTACCAAATAGAAGACTATAGTCCTGAAATAGCNTTAATTGCAAATATCCCAAATAAGATAGGAATAATACCTTTAGTAGTATCTTATGTGGGATTATGTTCACTTTTATATAAAAAAATTTCTAATAAATATTCTTCATATTTCGTTTCGACGGGAAGAATGGCATTCACAAATTATCTCTCTCAAACAATTCTCTGTTTTATTATATTCAACTTATTATTCTCTTCGAATAATTTCAGTAGAAAAGAAATTATAATCTTTGTGTTTATTATATGGATAATTCAACTTATTTGGTCAAAATATTGGATGAGCCGTTTTAATCAGGGGCCATTAGAATTTATATGGCGAAAAATAACTTATTTAGGNAAAAATTAATGGCTCCCGAGACAGGATTCGAACCTGTGACCCGCTGATTAACAGTCAGCTGCTCTACCGCTGAGCTACTCGGGAATAATNNTANANNTCTAATTATAATGCACCTTTGAAAAGTCTGTACTATTTTTTAAATACTTCTTCTATTTTTTTATATCTATATTCGAAAATATTTTTGAGGTCTCTTTTAACGAAAAGTTTATGAAAAATTCGTCCAAAAAGAATCTTGTAATTGACTACATCTCTTATGATAGTTTTATTTCCATCAGCTGAAAAAGTATGGGTATGTTCCCAAAATAAATAAGGTCCAAATATTTGCTTATCACAAAAATACTCATTTTTTTTATACCTAATTATTTTACTTTTCCAGAACATAGGTAATTTGTGGAGACTTAATCTATAAGAAATTTCTAACCCTTCATAAGTTGTTTTTGGTACTGGAGGAATAATTTTAAAATTGAGCCATGGAGGAGTAATTAAGTTTAAGTTTTTAGGTGTTTCAAAAAAATTAAATACAGTTGAGATATCTTCGGGAACTTTTTGTTCTACAGATAACTGAAAAAAACTTTTTTCTTTAGAAAAAATAACCATTAACACTATTATTTCAAAATTTTAAATAAAACTTGTCTTTACTTTGTTATTTATTCTTTTTTTTATATATTTATATTAATCAATTTGAAATAAAGAAGTTTTAGTAATGAATAATTTATCAATCAATGGAGAAAAAATAGAAGAATTACAGAGCTTAGCATCTCAAAATTTATTTATGCATGCTCAACAAATAAATGATTGGGCAGGAGATCTTAGAATTTTTGTAAAAGGAGAAGGTGTTTGGGTTACAGATATAAATGATAATAAATATTTGGACTCAACTGGAGGTCTATGGTTTAAGGGTGCTGGATATGGTAGAGAAGAAATAGGAAAAGCAATTTATGAACAAATTTGTGAGATAGAAACTCCTCCAGCTATGGCAGCCTGTATTCCACAAATCGAACTTGCTGCGAAAATTGCAGAAATATATCCTGATAAATCTGCTAGATCCTTTTTTACTTCAGGTGGATCAGAATCTGTTGAAACTGCAGTAAAAATGGCAAAAAAATATCAAATAAATACAGGTAAGTCTGGTGCTTATAAAGTTATATCAAGGAGATATTCTTATCATGGAGCGACAGCAATGGCAGTAAGCCTTGGGAAGCCTTCAACCTCAGATACTATGGGCCCTGAAATGCCTGGAGCTATTCATGTGCAAAATTGGGATTCATACAGAATACCTAATAATATGGATCCTGTTGACTATGCTATTTTTTGTGCAAATCAATTTGAAGAAGCTATCAAACATACAGGCCCTGATAGTGTTGCAGCGATGATTGCTGAACCAATATCAGTTGCCTTTGGAATCCATATTCCTCCAAAAGAATATTGGCAAAGATTAAGAGAAATTGCTGATGAATATAATGTAGTACTAATAGCTGATGAGGTGATTACAGGGTTTGGAAGGACTGGTAAATATTTTGCTACGGATCATTGGGATATGATGCCAGATATTACAACTGTTGCAAAATCATTAACTAGCGGATATTCTCCTCTAGGAGCTGCAATAGCTACAAAAAAGATATCAGATTCTTTTATTGGAACGGAAAAAGAAATGTTTTTGCATTTGATTACTTTTGGTGGGCACCCTGCATCTTGTGCTGCGGGTTTAAAGAATCTTGAAATTTATAAGAGAGAAAAATTAGTAGAAAATTCAAAAAATATGGGAGAGTATTTGCTAAATAAATTAGAAGCATTAAAGAGCTCTAAAATTGTTGGAGATGTTAGAGGATTAGGTCTATTAGCAGCTATAGAGTTAGTAAGTGATAAAAATACAAAAGAAAAACTTCCTCCTTCATTAGAAATTCAAAAAAAGATTCCAAAATATCTAAATGATAGCAATATATTCACTTTTAGAGCTGGAGATATAATTTCACTCTGTCCTCCGCTAAATATTAATAAAGATGAAATAGATTTTTTGGTTGAAGGTTTAGCATCAACAATTCACAAGATAGAAAAAGAGACTTAATTTCATTAAAAGTACTTTTTTTTACTATTTTTTTTTATCTTTTGTGATATGTTTACAGTAACTTATTAAAAGACTCAAAAAAAATATATTTATAAGAGGGTTAAGAATGGCTAAAAAATCAGATTCAAAAGTAAAAGATGAATCTATTGACCGAGATGGTTTTGGACCATCAACAGTCAGAGAGGAAGTCGTACTAGAATTAAAAAATCTTCAAACTCACTTTACTACTAAATGGGGAACCGTAAAAGCATGTGATGGAGTTTCATATTCTGTAAGAAAAGGAGAAACTTTAGGTGTTGTGGGAGAATCAGGTTCAGGAAAATCTGTCACAGCACTTTCAATTATGAGATTAATCCAATCTCCTCCGGGGATTATTGCAGGTGGAGAAGTAATACTAAATGGAAGAGATATATTAAAGCTTTCTGAAAAGGAAATGACCAAAGTTAGAGGTGGAGAAATCTCTATGATTCTTCAAGATCCTATGCAAGCTCTAAACCCTGTTTTTGATATAAATGATCAAGTAGGAGAAGCTATAGGGATTCATCAAGGATTAAAGGGTAAATCTAGATGGGAAAAAGTTGTTGATGCATTAAAGAAAGTTAGAATCCCAGCTGCTGATACACGAGCTAAAGATTATCCTCACCAATTATCAGGTGGGATGAGACAAAGAGTTGTTGGAGCCATTGGAATTTCATCAAATCCTTCGGTTATTATTGCTGATGAGCCTACAACTTCATTAGATGTTACTATCCAAGCTGCTTATTTGAGGTTATTGAAACAAATACAAGCTGAATCAGGAGCTGCTATTATCTTTATTACCCATGATTTTGGAATTGTGGCTAAGATGTGTGATAGAGTTGCAGTTATGTACGCTGGTAGAATTGTTGAAATGGCTGATTGTAGAGAAATTTTTAATAATCCTTTGCATGAATATACTAAAGCATTGATTGGATCTGTACCAAAATTGGAAGAGAAAACAGGAAGACTCCCTCAAATTGAAGGTCAGCCTCCTTTGTTATATAACCTTCCACCAGGAGATGCTTTTGCGCCTAGATCTCCTTTGAAATATGATGAAAAAGATGCACAGATTCGACCTGAATTAGTTGAGGTGAAACCTGGACACTTTGTTCAGATGTCTAGATGTTCAGTAGCTGACTTTGATAAATATAAAGATTTAGTTTCATATTAAAATAAACTATATTTCGTGAGGAAAAAATGACAACAGAAGAGAAAAAAGATTATTCAACCGTTCCT
>NZTZ01000022.1 GCA_002703265.1 Chloroflexota bacterium | reverse complement strand
TCCCGGAAGAGAGAATTCAGANATGGCTTTTGACACACTTGAGTCTACATCAAATCCATTTTTNTCTATCATGTAACCAAAGACATTCTTNTACTCNTTTATCATGCAAGCTCTTTGACTATCNGAGGGTNGAGATAAGTANTCNGGGTCACCAAAAGATCCATATTTTAGTAAGANGCTAAGNCCGCCCTTNCCTTGTGTTGCTGATCTTATCTGAGACTCACAATTTTGAAGAGCAATCTTTTCATCTGAGCTTGGTCTTNNTTGTGGTTCCCAAATTAAATTATTAATATAAGAAGATTTTATGTAATTTTCAGTTTCNCCTTTTTCTCTTGCTAGATTCGCAACCATACAATCTTCAGCTACNGAACCTCTTGCTAAGTCAATTAACTCTAATCTAAGAATTTCTATTGGGTTGCCAATATTAGAAACTGATGATTGTTTACTTATCTTATTTGTACCGGAGGTNTCATCTGATAAATTTTGTCTGAAATCAGCAGCAGCTTCTTGAAAGTCTACATTTGATTGAGTAAATAAACTGCTCTCAAAAACTGGTTCATAATCATATTGATCGTTATAAAATTGATCAATCCATTCAAATTCAGGCTTTTCTTCTAAGCATTCGTAAACAGCTCTTAGTTCTATATCTGTATAATCTCTTNCTAGAGGTTTAGAACTATTTAAATTCCCTCCACTATAGAAAATTTTTGTGATTATGTGCATAGCTGACTCATCAGCGAGACTTACTAAATCNTCTCCAAATCCAGAGTTTTCAAAAGCGTTTTCAGTACAAGCTAAAATCTTTTCAAAATTATTTCCTGGATAATTGTCGATACCTGTAAATTTAATTTCATCAATAAAGAGAGTATATTGCCATAAGTAAGATGCAATAATTACATCCGAGAGATCAACCTTGAATCTATTTGAACAGTCTAATATTGCATGATATTGTTCTTCGCCTAATGGTCTATTACTATACTCAGTTGGATCTTCATGATCCATAAATCCCATAAGCATAGTATCATAAACAGTTTCAGCCTCATTATTTGTCATATTAGAAGGGAATTGGATAAATTCTTCAAGAATACATTGTCTAAAATCAGGTTCTGCTAATCTTACAAAAACATCTTCTAATGTTACTCCTTGGTCATTACTATAAAATGAAGCATTATANTCTTTTAGCCATTCAAGATCATTGTTACACCCAATTACGATATTTAAGACATCATTTCTTNTTTTAGCATTAGGTTCTNCTTCAAGAAAATACCAACCATCTGTTCTTCCAACTACATANTCAACAAGTTCAAATACAATACTTTCAGCTTGAGGACTATAAATTTGATTTGCATCTGATATTGTATCAACCATACAAAATTCTCCTGGGATTTCTTGAGACCCTANTATATAGTCAGCAAGCATTTCTTGTCCATTTGGATAATGATTTACATTTGACCCAGGAGGAAGAGGCCATATATTTTCTAAATGATGATACAAACAATCATATGCACCTAACATTTCTTCTCTAGAAAGAGATCTTTTTCCTTCCTTAACAGAATTTAAATCATCAACGATTATGCTTCTTCTAAGGTTTAAGGTATCTGAAAGATGTGGTATCACGCATTTATCTAAAAATATATTAAGGTCAGGCCTATTTTGGTAAGCAGCAACATTTTCCCAAATTCCACTTAGTAATTTACTGAAATTTAATTGCATACAATTTGTTACAGCATCATAATAAAAATCAGGTTCTTCAAGTGGTCTTACTCCAAGAGTGAAAGCAAAATCCATGTATGCTTGTTCGTAGCTCATTCCAGTTGCAAACTCAACTTCTTTAGCTATACAGTCCATCTTTTCTAAGCTGTCATCACTATAAATCAATTTAAAGTTGATAAATGGACCAACAGGAACTTCATCAGGTGAAGGTGGTTGCCAACTGAAAGTATCCCCAAAAATATCGGCTACAGGTCCTTGTCCAACCTGCTCAAATAAATTCTGTATTCCTGTTTGTTCCTTTTCTTTTTCTAATCTTTTTCTTTCTTCTTCTTGTCTTTGTAGTTCAAGTTCAGCTTCTTGTTTAGCTCTTAGTAATTCTTCTTCAGCCCTTGCTCTATCTGCCTCTCTTCTAATTTTTTCAGCTTCTTCGTACATTCTTTGAGTTTCTTTATCTGCTTCCCACTGAGCATTGTAATATGGCATTCCAGGCTGAACTAAAGGAGAATTTACAGTAAAAAATTGGTATTTACATCTGATATATTGTCTACCTGGTTCTTGCCGCACGTTTCCTCTAAATAAAATATGTGTAACCTTTGATTTTGGGTCGATATTATAAAAGTTAGTAACTTTCTGACCCCAGATACCCGCAGATCCAGCTTCTAATGCATAATGGTTTTCTATGTAAACTGAATCAAAATTTTCATAATCTTCCTCAGGGTTCTTGCATCCTTGAAACCATACGCCTTGACCTTCATAAAATTCTGCTGGAGCTACAGTCTGTGTCATTAACTGATAGCTGGTATCTAAGTGAACATCGCAGAAGACTTCTCCTGTTCCAGGGTTACTTCGACACTCAGATTCTTCAAATAAAAAGTCACCACCTGACGGAGGCATTTGTGCAGAGATATTACTTTCAGTATTAATCCCGGAAAACAGGAAAAATAATAAAATAAAATTTACAGTTATGATCTTTTTTATAATCATCATAAAATAATTTTTCTTCTTAGATTTTACACTAATTGCAATACTCTTGTTTATAGAGGTATTATTATTTGATAATTTTTAGACACCGAGTAAATCACACAATTCCGGAAAGTTTTTGGTTGTGTAATCAGGCATATATAATTCATAAAATTCAGATTCATCGTATGGTAGATCATATCTGTTAACATATGCTCCTCTATAACCACTGATTCTTGCCCCTAAAGTGTCAAAAGAATGTGCTGCTACCATCATTATCTGTCTGGGCTCAAGGTTTAACTTTTTAGCAGCAAAACGATACACGGCAGGATGAGGTTTAAATTGTCCAACTGTTTCTGCAGATAAAATTGAATGAAAATCAAACTTAATTTGATTTTTAGCTAAATGTTCTAAGTAACTCTGTTCCCCATTTGAAAGCATTACAAGATCATATTTTTCATTTAATCTGTTCAATCCTTCAATTGCATCCGGGAATGGAGATAGATACTGATATGCCTCCATGAATTGATCTATTTGTTTATAAGTAAATTCAACCTTTAAGTTTTTTAGACTATATATTAAGGCTCGTCTTTTTACAGCCAAGTAACCACTGTGCCCAAGCATATATAAATTATCTTGGTATTGTTCAATACGTTGTCTTAGTCTCCATTGAGCCCAAACATCAGAACCTTTTAAGTTTTCTGTATTACCACATTCTTTTAATAGATTATCCAAAGGCGGTATGAGGCTACCCGCAAGGTCAAGTACAGTTCCAAATATATCAAAGGTTAGTGTTTTGACATTTTCTATAGGGCTTTTAGTCATAATTTACTCCTATTTACTTAGGTTAGGATTATTTCTTTTTTATTTTTATAGCTTTAGGCAAGTCTTCATAATAAAAAATATAGAATATTAGAGGAGAAACTAACACAACCCAAAGCCACCAACTATCAATTATGGCAATATATAGAACATAACTATATACAATCCAAAATATAGCTCTAATTATTATTTTTTTTACTACAGGATTCATTATTCCTCTCTAAATAACTATAAAAAAAGAATTTGTAGGTATTTATTGTGGATATCCTAATATACAGCAATCATAAACAATCAAAAATACCTAATTTTATACTGGTGGGCGATACAGGACTTGAACCTGTGACCTCGTCGATGTCAACGACGCGCTCTAGCCAGCTGAGCTAACCGCCCAAAAAACTATTATTCTTTTTCTTCTTCAGTATCTGAATCTTCATCCAGATTTAGCATGTTATCTAAATCTATTTCTTCAGATTCATTTTCATCGCTATTTTCTTCTGTATCTAGATTTAATAAATTTAATAAATCTTCAGTTGAGTCAGAATCTTTATTACCATTTCCTTCCTCATCACCAGCAATAGCAGCTAATGCTTCTTCAAAAGTTGCAGGTGCCTCTGTCATTCCTGTTAGCCCTGTGCCTTCTGACGAAATGCTATCTTTATCAATTCCTAATAATTCTAGACCCTCAGGAGACTGATCCATTCTAGCAGGAATCAATCTTCCGATGATAACATTTTCCTTTAATCCAGATAATTGATCAACTGATCCATTTACAGCTGCTTCAGTTAACACTCTAGCTGTTTCTTGGAAACTAGCTGCAGCCAAGAAAGAATCTGTAACTAAAGACGCTCTTGTTACTCCAAGAAGAACAGGTATAGCTTCAGCTGTTTCCTTGTTTTCATTGAGCATAGCGCTGTTTAGTTCTTCAAAATCAAACTTATCAATAAGCTCTCCTGGTAGCAAACCTGTGTCTCCAGCATTTTCAATTCTTACCTTTCTAAGCATTTGTTTCAATATAACTTCAATATGCTTATCATGTATATGAACACCTTGAGACCTGTAAACTGCTTGAACTTCGTTAACTAAGTAAGTTTGAACTTCTTCTACACCTTGAATCCTTAATATTTCATGTGGATTTTTAGGACCAGATGTTATTGGATCTCCAGCTTCAATCTTTTGTCCATCTGATACTAGCAGTTCAGATGCAGCAGGGATTGCATATTCTCTTTCGTTTTCATCTTCCCAAGTGATTGTTATCTCATTTTTAGATACACTAACTATTCCTTCATAAGGAGCAACAACATCTTTCGATATTTCTTCAAAATCATCTTGTTTTTTTAATTTTGAAACTAATGATTTCTTTATAGAAATAATAGTTTCTCCTACACCTATTCTTTGTCCGGTTTTTACAATTGCTCGGTGTGTGTCAGGAATTTGAGTTGTTACAGAATTTTTTTCAGTATTAGAAATCCTAACAACTCTTAGTTCACCTACATTACCTAACTTAACATTTCCTGAAATTTCAGAAAGTATCGAAACTCCCTTTGGAATTCTTGCTTCAAAAAGCTCAATAACCCTTGGTAAACCTGATGTAATGTCTAATCCTGCTATACCACCTGTGTGGAAAGTTCTCATAGTCAATTGAGTACCTGGCTCTCCAATAGACTGAGCAGCAATAATTCCAACAGCCTCTCCCATCATAGAAGGTTCTCCAGTGGCTAGAGATGCTCCATAACATTTTTGTGAGATACCTTTTTTGGCAGTTGATGAAAGAGGTGAATAGCACCATACTTCGTCAATACCTAAGGCTTCTATTTCTTTAGCAAGAGCAGGGGAAATTATAGTGTCAGTATCTACAATAATCTCTCCTGTTTCAGGATGTGTTACTGGAATTGAAGGGAATCTACTAACAATTCTGTCTGCAAGACTTGAGCCCATATTATCATCATCGGCTTTAATTCTAATGCCTACAGCATTTTCATCATCAACAGTATTTATTATCAAGTCTTGTGCAACGTCGGCTAAACGTCTAGTTAAATAACCTGAGTCAGCTGTTCTTAGAGCTGTATCAGCTAGACCTTTTCTAGCTCCATGAGTAGAAATAAAGTATTCCATAACACTTAGTCCTTCTGCAAATGAAGATCTAATAGGCAATTCAATAATTCTACCTTTAGGATCTGACATTAAGCCTCTCATACCAGCCATTTGCTTAATCTGTGCTAGGTTTCCTTTAGCTCCTGAGTCAGCCATTGAGTATATTCCAGCATAATTTGGAAGAGAATCTGAAACAGCAGATTCCATTTTTTTTGAAACATCTTCCCATACATTTATAGAACTTTGGTATCTTTCTGCTTGTGTGATCATACCTTCCATATATTGCTCGTCTAATTTTCTGATTTTTTGGTCAGCTGAAGAAAGCAAAGATTGTTTTTGAGGAGGAGTAACAATATCCTTGATCGCAATAGTTGTTCCAGAAACCGTGGCATATTTAAAACCTATGTCCTTGATATCATCAAGCACTACTGTGGTAACATCTTTGCCTAAAAGACCATAACAGTCTGCAACAAGATCTTCGATTAAAGATTTTGTAAACTGTTGGTTTCTAAATCCTAGCTCTTCTGGAATAATTTCATGCCATAGTAATCTACCAACTGTTGTTTCAACATACTCATCATTTATTTTTAGCTTTATTGGTTCTCTTAAAGTTAAATTTTCAACTTCGTGAGCAAAAATAGCAGATTCTCTTGAATCAAATGTTGATATCTTATCTTTTTCCTCTTTTTCATCCATACCTGTTAGATAGTAAATTCCTAGAACCATATCTAAGTTAGGAGCCACAATTGGTTCTCCTGATCTAGGAGCCAACATATTGTTTGTTGATAGCATTATTTTTTTTGCTTCTAACACAGATTCTTTTGACAAAGGAACATGAACCGCCATTTGATCTCCATCAAAGTCAGCATTGAAAGCTGTACATACAAGAGGATGAAGCTGAATCGCTGAACCCTCTACAAGTACAGGTTGAAATGCTTGTATTCCAAGTCTATGAAGAGTTGGTGCCCTGTTTAGTAAAACAGGGTGGTCTTTGATTACTTCTTCCAAAATATCCCAAATTTCAGGCTGAGATCTTTCTGCCAATCTTTTAGCAGACTTAATGTTGTGAGCGTAACCTTTGACCACTAAAGAATTCATAACAAATGGCTTAAATAACTCTAATGCCATTTTTTTAGGCAGGCCACATTCATATAGCTTTAGCTGGGGGCCTGAAATAATTACAGATCGTCCAGAGTAATCTACTCTTTTACCAAGTAAGTTTTGTCTAAATCTTCCTTGTTTACCTCTTAGTAAATCTGTTAGAGATTTCAATTTATGATTGTGAGATCCTAGTATAGGTCTACCTCGTCTACCATTATCGATAAGAGCATCAACTGCTTCTTGAAGCATTCTTTTTTCATTTCTTATAATAATTTCAGGAGCTTGTAAGTCTAGAAGATGTTTTAGTCTATTATTTCTATTGATAACTCTTCTGTATAAATCGTTAAGGTCTGATGTTGCAAATCTTCCACCATCTAATTGAACCATTGGATGTAATTCAGGAGGGAGAACGGGCAAAATTGTTAAGACCATCCATTCTGGCTTATTTCCACTTTGTTTGAAGCTTTCAATAACCCTTAGTCTCTTTATAGCTTTTTTTCTTCTTTGACCAGATGTTTGTCTGATCTCATCAATTAGAGATTCAGTAGCTTTTTCTAAGTCAAACTCCTTCAAAATCTTAAGAATAGCTTCAGCTCCCATTTCTGCTACAAAAACAGGACCATATTTGTCTCTATATTCTCTATACTTAGCTTCTGTCAAAAGTTGCATAACATCTAGAGCTTCCAGTTCTTCAATTCTAGTCTCTAGAATATCTTGCTCTTCTTCAATTAGTTCTTCGTACTTTGACCTAAGCAATGATTCAAGTTTTTCAGGATCTTTAAGTTCAGATTTTTTTACTTTTACTTCAAGTATTTCTAGTTCTTTCTCAAACTCTTTAGATTCTATAATTTGATCTAACTTTTTCTTTAGATCTTCAATTTTTTGTTCCATATCTTGTTTGAAAAAGTTGATCGCATCTAATTTTTCATCATTGTTGATAGATGTAACTATGTATTGTGCAAAATATAGAACTCTTTCTAGATTTTTAGGTGATACATCAAGTAGTAATCCTAATCTTGATGGAGTGCTTTTTGAAAACCATATATGAGCAACCGGAGCAGCAAGCTTGATGTGCCCCATTCTTTCTCTTCGGACCTTAGCCCTTGTAACTTCAACACCACATCTGTCACAAATAACACCTTTGTATCTTATTTTTTTATACTTTCCACAGTAACATTCCCAATCTTTAGTAGGACCAAATATTTTTTCACAAAACAAACCGTCTTTTTCAGGTCTTAGTGTTCTGTAGTTTATTGTTTCGGGTTTTGTTACTTCTCCATAAGACCAGGCNCTAATCTGTTCAGGGGATGCCAAAGATATTCTTATAGAATTAAAGTCTGATGATGATTTAGTTGTCATNTTTTTCTCCTTGTTTAAGCTCTCTANNTGGTTTAGAAATTATTTTTCTTCTTCTGAATTTTCTTCTTCNGNNNNTTCTTCTTCAGCNGAATTATNAGTATCTTCCGGAAGAGNAATTTCTATTTCATNNTCNTTGTCNGTCTTTTCTTCAGATTCNTCTTCACTTGATTCATNTGATAATTCGTCATCAATTTCTATATCAGNATCTTCATCAAANTCAGAAATATCTAACATATCGTTCCAATCTATTTCTCCTGAAGTAGCCCCCGTTCTTGTTGGGAGCTCTTCACTTAGACTCTTATTTAATAATTCAATTGAAAGACCTAAACCTTGCAACTCTTTCAATAAAACGTGGAAAGATTCAGGTACTCCAGGTTGGATTACTTGCTCTCCTTTAACTATCGCTTCATATGTTTTAACTCTTCCTACAACATCATCTGATTTGATTGTTAGCATTTCTTGAAGAGTATAAGCTGCAGAATAGGCTTCTAATGCCCAGACTTCCATTTCTCCGAATCTTTGACCACCGAATTGAGCTTTACCACCTAATGGCTGTTGAGTAATCAAAGAGTAAGGGCCAGTAGACCTTGCATGTATTTTATCTTCAACTAGGTGAATTAGTTTCATCATATATACACTACCAACAGTCACTTGATTTTCAAATGCAACACCTGTTTTTCCGTCATAAACCTTTTGTTTTCCGAAAATTGGAGCTGACATTTTCTTTTCTCTAGAAATCTCTAAAGCTTTTTGCATAAGTTGAGTTGGTTTTAGGTCATCTATTTTTTCTCCAGCAACTTCCTGCAACCAAATTGACAGACAAGCATCTCTAGCAACTCCATGGTTTGATGGGGCATCACTCCATAATTTATCTCTTTGATAACCTCTTTCTTCTAACCATTCGTCAACAATCTTCCAGTCAATTTCATTATTTTCTGATTTTTTGTTGTCTATGGCATTTGAGATAGTAACAAACCAAGCTCTAGCTAAATGATCTTCAATAATCACATCATTTGCGCCATCAAAAACAGGCGTTCTTGCTTTGAATCCCAATATTTTAGCAGCCCAACCTAAGTGTGTTTCCATTATTTGACCTAGGTTCATTCTACTCGGAACACCAATTGGATTAAGAATTATATCAATAGGAGTTCCATCTTCAAGATATGGCATGTCTTCTCTTGGAAGCACTCTAGAAACAACACCTTTGTTTCCATGTCTTCCTGCCATTTTATCTCCTTGTGTTATTTTTCTAGTGTGAGCAATCCAAACTCTTACTATTTTTTGAACACCAGGTAATAATTGATCTCCATTTTCTTTAGTAAGTATTTTTACATCTATAACTTTTCCATGTTGACCATGAGGAACTCTTAATGAACTATCTTTAACATCTCTTGCTTTTTCACCAAAAATTGCTCTAAGCAATTTTTCTTCAGCAGTTAACTCAGTTTCACCCTTTGGAGTTATTTTACCTACCAAAATATCTCCTTGGTTTACTCTAGCTCCAATCCTTACTATTCCTTCTTGGTCAAGACTAACTAAAGCCTCTTCTCCTACGTTTGGAATATCTCTTGTGATTTCTTCAGGACCTAGCTTAGTATCTCTAGCTTCTATTTCGTGCTTCTCTATATGAACTGAAGTAAATCTATCATTTCTTACTAAATCTTCGTTTAATACAATCGAGTCTTCGTAATTTAGACCTTCCCAACTCATAAATGCAACCGTAAGATTTTGACCCAATGATAGTTCTGCTCCATCCGTTGAAGTTGAATCCGCTAAAGGTTGCCTAAATTCTACTTTTTGACCCTTTCTAACAACAGGAATTTGATTAATACATGTACCTTGATTTGATCTTCTGTATTTGTACATTTCATGAACATGATCGTTTCCATCAAGGTCAGTTACAATTACTCTGTCAGCATTAACGCTACTTACTATACCTTCTGCTCTTGACTCAATTACTTGACCCGAGTCAATGGCAACTCTTCTTTCCATTCCAGTACCCACTAAAGGAGCTTGAGGTCTAATACATGGAACAGCTTGTCTTTGCATGTTTGAACCCATTAACGCTCTGTTTGCATCATCATGCTCAAGAAATGGTATAAGGGCTGTCGAAACTGATACTATTTGCATGGGTGAAACATCCATATAATCAATATTTTCAGGTGTTTCGTGAGCAAAACCTTCCTCTTCTCTAACCTCAACTTGAGTTGAAATTATTTGTCCTTTATTATCTACTTGGGTTGTAGCTTGACCAATCCTAAAATCTTCTTCTATGTCAGCTGTCATGTAAGATACATCGTCAACATTTGATGAGGGGAATGGAACCACAGATATATTTTGCTTAGCAAGCTTAGAAATATCTTCAAATGCTTGTTTACTTACAGCCTTTCCAGATTCAACTATCACCTTGCCTTTGTCATCTGTAATATCATTTAAAGGTATTCTTCCAATAATATCTTCATCTTTACTTCCACATTCACTTAAAACTTTTCTATAAGGAGTTTCTATAAACCCAAACTCATTAATTCTTCCAAATGTAGATAAAGAACCAAGAAGACCAATATTTGGGCCTTCAGGTGTTTCAATGGGGCAAATTCTTCCATAATGAGAGTGATGAACATCTCTGACATCGAATCCTGCTCTATCTCTAGATAGTCCACCAGGACCTAAAGCAGAAAGCCTTCTTTTATGAGTTAGTTCTGCAAGTGGATTTGTTTGATCCATAAACTGAGACAATTGCGACGCACCAAAGAATTCTCTAAGAGCTGAAACAATAGGTCGAATGTTTATCAATGCTGCTGGAGTAGTATTACTTGGATCGATCTGAGTTGACATTCTTTCTTTTACAACTCTTTCCATTCTCACCAAACCAACTCTGATTTGATTTTGAATTAACTCTCCTACCCCTCTAACTCTTCTATTTCCTAAATGGTCAATATCATCTTTTCTAACTTGCCCATTGTTTATTTGAATAAGCCTTCTGATGATACCAATAATGTCTTCTTTTGTTAAAGTTCTATCTTCTGCGTTTAAGTTCTGATCAATTTTAGCGTTCAATAATTTTGCGCTAAGTTTATGCCTACCAACTTTACCTAAGTCATATTTTTTAGGGTCAAAAAACATTCCGTCAATTAAATTTTTTGCATTTTCAACACTTGGAGGTTCTCCGGGTCTAAGTCTTTTATAAAATTCTATGAGAGCTTCATCTTGTGTTACATCTTTACCTTCTCTAGCAAGGGTTGCTTTTATAAATTTATGTGTAGAATCAACGTCAACATTTTTGAATTCATTTATTATTTTTTGATCAGAATTCCAACCTATTGCTCTAAGTAAAGTGGTTATGTTAGCTTTTCTTTTTCTATCTACTTTTACAGAAATAATATCTTTATTAGAAGTTTCTAATTCTATCCAAGCACCTCTATATGGAATAAGTTTAGCGGAGCATAACTCTCTACCTGTTGCTGGATCTGTTTCAGTAGTAAAGTAAGCACCTGGAGATCTTACTAATTGAGAAACAATAACTCTTTCTGCTCCATTAATTATGAATGTCCCTGTCTTCGTCATTAAGGGTAGGTGTCCAAAAAATAGCACCTGTTCCTTAATTTCTTGTGTTTCTTTAATTACAAGTTGAACTGTGATATACAATGGTGCTTGATAAGTTATTTCTTTTTCTCTACATTGTTCTTCTGTAAATTCTGGCTCTCTAATTTCATGGTCTATAAGCCTTACTTCGAATCTGCCACCAGAAAAATCTTCTATAGGAGATATTTCTTCGATTAGCTCAACTATTCCAGGGCCCTTTAGCCATTCAAATGATTCAGTTTGAATTTCTAAAAGATTAGGAACATCAACTACATTGTCAATTCTGTTGAACCATTTTTTATTATCTACACTTGAGGTGTTTTTATCTGCTATTACCATCTAATTTCTCCAGTTGCATTAAAACAAAAAACCCTCTCAACGATTTAGGTCAGCTCGCTGAGCGGGTAATAATTTTTTTACTATCTAACTATGATAAGATTTATAACAATAATAATCAATAGATTTAATTACAATTTTTAAGAGGTATCATTTGAGCTTGTCAAATAAAGCACAAAATAAAGCAATAATGTATAGCCATCCTACTTGTGGATATTGCGACTTGATGAGGGAAGAACTTTTAGAAAAATCAATTCAGTTCGAAGAAATAGATGTTTCAAAACAACCAGAAATGTGGGAAGAAGTTGAAAAACTTTCTGGGGGGGACAGAATAACTCCAGTATTAGTTAATTCTGACGGTAAAGTTGAAATTGGTTTTAGAGGTATTGGTTGTAACTACAACACTTAGTTTTGAATTTTTCTAAAAAATATTTATATATTTCTGTTACCACTATTCTATTTTTAGTTTTATCAACATGATAAATCTTCTTTATAAAAAAATTAACTTCTTTTTTAAAAAAATAAAGGCTTTAAATATATAAAGTTATGAAAGAAGATTTTACTGATTTTATTGAGGTATCAGGACTCTTAAATTATGATCCAGATACAATTTCTAAAATTTACAAAAAAAATCCTAAAAGACTTTTAAAAAGACTTTGGCAAACACTCATAC
>NZTZ01000021.1 GCA_002703265.1 Chloroflexota bacterium | reverse complement strand
AACGGCCAAGCAGTTTTGTGTTGCGATGATGCGGAAGGAAAAACAAACTATGGAAATATTTTTGAAATTGGTATTGAAGCGGCATGGAACAACATGCAAAAAGAACATGCAGTCATATATGACAAAAAATATTCTGAAGCAATATCTCCAAAAAAAGAATGCCCTTTAGTAATTACTGGCGGAGGAGCTGACTTAATATTACCAATTTTAGATATGAAATACATTTATAATGAAAATTTATCATTTATGGGGTTAAAATATATATATGAAAGAGAAAATGATAGATAAAAAAAATATTATTCTGTGTGTAACTGGTTCTATAGCAGCATATAAATCAGTCTATTTATCCTCAGCTTTAGTCAAATCAGGTGCAAATGTTCAAGTTATTCTTTCAAAGTCAGCAAAAAATTTTGTTGGAGAATCATCATTTTCTGGTATTACTCATAACCCAGTTATAACAGGGTATTATGATTCAAAAACAGACTTATCAATTGACCATATTGATATAGCAAAAAAAGCAGACTTAATTGTAGTTGCTCCAGCTACTGCAAATATTTTAGCAAAAATTTCCCTTGGAATTTCTAGTGACCCAATAGTTGGTTGCATTTTAGCTTCAAAAGCACCCGTAATAGTAGCTCCAGCAATGGATGGAGATATGTACAACTCTCCGCAGGTACAGAAGCATATTAATGAATTAAGAAGAATAAATATTCATTTATCTGGTCCTGAAAAAGGAAGATTAGCATCAGGAATAAATGAATTTGGGAGAATGACTGAACCTGAAGATTTACTAGAAGAAATTATAGAAAAATTATCAAAAAAAAAAGATTATGAAAAAATAAATGCTATAGTAACTGCTGGAGGAACTATAGAAGAAATAGATCCAGTGAGATATATATCAAATAAATCTTCTGGAAAAATGGGAATTGCTATAGCTAAAGCATTAAGAGATAGAGGAGCTAAAGTAACACTTATTCACGGAAAACTTGAAAATAAATCTGACACCTATGGGATTAGAATGGTTTCTGTTATTAGCGCACTTGAAATGAAAAAAGAGATAGAAAATCATGTAGAAAATTCTCAACTTCTAATAATGTCCGCTGCCGTAGCAGATTATAGGGTGAAGAATTTTTCAAAAGAAAAGATCAAAAAGGAATCTATGAATTCGATAGAACTAGAAAAAAACCCTGATATATTGAAGGAAATTGATGGAAATAAAATCGTAAAGGTAGGATTTGCTGCTGAATCAGAAAAACTCTTAGAAAATGCAAAGAAAAAGCTATCAAGCAAAAATTGTAAAATGATCGTAGCTAATGATATAACTTTAGAAGGAAGTGGTTTTGGTTCTGATAATAATAAAGCTGTATTAATTGATGAGAATGGTCAAGAAAATCTTCCTCTTATGAATAAAATAAAATTAGCTCATAAAATTTTAGATAGAGCAAAGAAATATATTAATTAAGGAGAATTAGTTTGAGACTTTATTGGAGAACCAGAAAAAAAGGTCTGGATTTAGTTGTTGAAAACGATGAAAAAGATATCTTTATTGTTGGAGGAGTTAGAGAAACAAAAAGAGGTATTGAAGCACTAGCTAAAACTACAGGATATGATCCTTCAAGAGCAGTGAAAGGACTTTCATCTGTTGAAGAGGGAAAAATTTTTGTTGAAAACTTTCAACCTTGGATGGAGTTTTTCCCAGGAGAAGACTTAAACATAGAAATGGAATAATAAAATGGAATTAATAGATATTATCAAAGGTTTAGAAGAATATGATTCAGCAACTGTTCAGAATGCATTAATGACTATTGATAGTTATGATAATGAACAAATAGATTATTCTAGTCCGGAACTAAAATCTTATTATCTAGGATCAAAACCTGTAGTAGGAATAGCTGTAACATGTAAAGTTACTCCTCTTTACGAACCTAAGTCAAAACTAGACTGGGATGAATACTACGATAGGATAGACGAAAGTAATCTGCCTGTTATAGGTGTTATAGTTGATATAGAAAAAAATAAGGGTAGAGGAGCTGTGATGGGGGATGGAATGGCATTGAAGCACAAAGCTTTAGGTGCAGTTGGTGTTATAAACGGTGGTTCAATCAGAGATTTACCTGGAATTGCAGCAGCAGAAATGCCTGTTTGGGCTACAGGAAGAGTTCCAGGTCATGGTCCATTTAATCTCATAGAAACACAAACAGATGTTGAAGTTGGAGACTTAGTTATCAAACCAGGTGATTTGATTATTGGAGATTCTGACGGAATCACTAGAATACCTATGGATTTAGCAGAACTAACCCTAAAAAAATGTAAAGAAGTTAGAGAATTCGAAACTAAAATTTTTGAAGAATTGAAAAAAAAAATTTCAAGTATGAAGGAAAAGTAGGCTACAGATCTTTATAAATCATCAGCCTTAATCAATATATCAACTTTTATTTCTTCTTCATTTATATCTTCTTTTTCAAAATCAAAACAATTAGAAGCGTTACTAAAGTCATCTGATATTAATTCAAGTATTTCAAAGTTTTTTGAATTAGTAGAAATTCTCATTTTTTGAACCGGTTTACCTAAACCAATTCCCTCAGATGTTTTTGATTGCCTTACAGATCTTATTGCTTTTATTGCAATTTCTAGAGAATTTTGAAATTTAGATTTTTTATATTTACTAAATTCTTCTTCTGTTGGCCAGTTAGATTCATGAATCGAAACAGTATTATATTCTTCAGAAAAACACCATGACCAAATTTCATCAGTAATTGTAGGCATTACAGGAGAAAGAAGCCTTAAGATTACAGACAAGCCTAATCTTAAACACGATACAGCAGAAGCTTTATCATTATCTTGGGAGTTAAATACTCTTTTTTTAACTAATTCTANATAGTTATCTGTAAAAGTATTCCAAAAAAACTCTTCAGTAATTTGTAATCCTTGGGCGAATTGATATCTGTTGTAATGTTCAGTAACAGTATCAACTAGTTTAGATAATTCTCCCATAAATGAGGAATCTAATTCTGTGAGTTCATAGGTGTGATAAGATTCATGAGATAGTACAAATTTTGCTGCATTATATAATTTTGTAACTAGTTTATTTCCAATTACAAAAACATTTTCATCATAAGTTGTATCAGTTCCTAGTCTGGCAGAAGATGCCCAGTATCTGACAGCATCAGATCCATATTGTTCGATAGTATCAATCGGAGTTATTACATTACCTTTAGATTTACTCATTTTTTTTCTATCAGGATCCAATATCCAACCTGATATTATTACATTTTTCCATGGTATAGAATTATTATGTAATAATGATTTTACTATCGTGTAAAAAGCCCAAGTTCTGATTATTTCATGACTTTGAGGTCGTATATCCATTGGAAACATAGATTTCATTTCATCATTTTCTTGTCCCCATTTTGCAACAATCTGCGGAGTTAATGATGAAGTAAACCAAGTGTCAAAAACATCTTTTTCACCAATAAATCCATTAGGGGCACCCCTATCATTTTCGTTATATCCTTTAGGACTATCAATTTCTGGATCGATTGGCAGAACTTCTTTTTCAGGAACTATTATCTCATCAAAAATAGGATTCCCCATTGAATCTAGTTTATACCAAATTGGTATAGGGACTCCAAAAAATCTTTGTCTGCTAATACACCAATCAATTGATAAATTTTCTGTCCAATTTTCATATCTTTTGGACATATATTCAGGATGCCATTTGATTTCTTTTCCTGCATTCAAAAGTTTTTCTTTTTTATCTATTATCTTTACAAACCATTGCCTAGAAGAAATATACTCAATAGGAGATTCTCCTTTCTCATAAAAACGAACTGGATGTTTTATTTTTTTAGGCTCCCTAATTAAAGCAGGATTATTATTATTAGAATTTATAGGATCTTTAAGTAAATCAATTATTATATTTTTTGTTTGGGAAAGGTTTTTCCCATGAATACTTTGGATATTTTTATTCGCAAGATTTTGATTTTCAGATTGCCAAACTGAATTTTTATCACTATTATCAAAGTTTATTTGATCAACAATTCCATCTTGGGAAAAGAGTTGTCTTAGTGGAAGAGAATTTTCTCTCCACCATATAACATCAGTCTGATCTCCAAATGTACATACCATTAATATTCCAGTCCCTTTTTCTATATCCACCAATTCACTTGGAAAAATAGGGACTGGTGCAAAAAAAACTGGAGATACAGCTTTTTTACCAAATAAATGTTTATATCTTTTATCATCAGGATGAGCAGTAATACCTACACAAGAAGCGAGTAATTCTGGTCTAGTTGTAGAGATTATAATTTCTTCATCTGAATCCTTAACACCAAAGCTAATATCATGATAAGCACCATCTATTTCTCTGTCTTCAATCTCAGCTTGAGCGACAGCTGTTTGAAAATCTATATCCCACATAGTTGGTGATTCAGATTGATATATCATATTCTTTTCAAATAANTCTAAAAAAGATAACTGAGCTATCGATCTAGATCTATTATCTATAGTTGAATACTCATCCTGCCAATCTATTGAATATCCCATTTTTCTGAACAAATCTTTAAATACTACCTCGTCCTTTTCAGTAACTATCTGACACATTTCAATAAAGTTTTTTCTGTTTATAACTAAAGGTTCGTCATTTGACAAACCTCTAATTTTTTTCTCTTTTTCAACAATAAGGTTTTCTATGTATGGGATGTCATTATCTATTCTTACACCAAATATATTTTGGACTCTTCTTTCTGTAGGCAATCCATTGTCATCCCAGCCCATTGGATAAACGACATTATAATTATTCATACGCTTAAATCGCGCTATAATATCTTGATGAGTATATGAAAAGATATGACCTACGTGTAAAGAACCTGAAACTGTAGGAGGTGGGGAATCAATTATAAAAGAATTTTTTCTTTCATGGTTTTTTTNCCTATCATATATTTTATTTTGATCCCATAATTCTCTCCAGATTTTTTCTTTTTCAATAAAATCAAATCTTTTAGGAAGACTTTTAGGGTCTACTGTCTTAAATTTTTCAGAAATTAGAGTACCTCCAAATTATTTTTTTTTCGTTTAGTATTTAAGTTTCTTTTATAGTTGATCCTTCTATTTTCAGATTCTAAAAGATTATACAAAAAAGTAGTTCCTTTCTTGGTATCTGAAGCTAATTTAGAAGGGTCAGAATTTTCAATTCTTTTCTTAAAACACCAATAAGTAAAATTTTCAAATTCAACTTCAGAAAGTTTTATTCTATCAAAACTAAATTCAGNTAAAAATTCGTTCATCAAATNATCATACTCTAAATTATATATCTTTGAATAAACTTCTTCAGGTTGATACCTTACAAAATTTCCATATGAAATTTGTTTTTTTAATAANTCTTGTTCTACATATGATATGAGACATCTTTCTATGGTAATTCCATAGAAATACGATAAATATGCATTATATTTTTCAAATCCAATTAAGTTCTTGAATTTTTCTTCTGAAAAAGTTGCATAAAGATGAGGAGTCATGAGCCATTCAATAATTAAGTTTTGTAAATTATTTTCTAAATTTAGATATTCAACTATTCTGATTGCTAATCTTTTCCAATTAAAAGCTTCCCTCATAATTAAATAATCATAATTATTATTGTTGTTAATTTTCCAAGCACCAATAATGTAGAGTATTTTTTCTTTGAAATTACTTTTTGTGATATCAGATGAAGCTTCAATAAAAAATTTTTCTTCTTGAGTAAAAGCTTTCATATTTATCTTCTTTTTTTAGAATTTTTTCTATTAATTCTTTCTAGCCTTCTTCTTTCTTGTCTAGAAAGATTTTCGTTAGATCCACCAACGCTATTTGATGCTAACTCCATATTCTTTTTTGTATCTTCAAAGTTACTTTTTTGTTCCTTATAAACTCTGTCATTAGTTTTTTGGATATTACTTACTCTTATAGCATCGCTAGCTATTTGAGATTTAATTTGAGTCATCAAAAGTGAAAACATATCAAACCCCATTTTCTTGTACTGAATCAAAGGATTTCTTTGACCTATTGCTTCAAGTCCTATTGATTGCCTCATATTATCCATCATAGTCAAATGTTCAACCCACTTAGAATCTATTGCATGTATAAAAATCTGGCTATCCAATTTATTAGATAATTCTTCTGAAAGACTTTCTTTTCTGTATAAATAAATACTTTCAGCTTTTCTNAATAGATTATCTTTATTAAATTCACCTGAATCAGATAATTCATTTATATTATTCTCAGGAAAATAATTTCGTAAAAAGGCTATTTTATTTATATCGTTTTCGTAATTTTCATCTAAATTTATAAAATAATCAGACATTTCAGACTCAATATAATCAAAAATTTCTTGACTTAAGTCCTCCGAAAATAAAGCTTTCGATCTCAATTTATATATAACATCTCTTTGTGTATTCATGACATCATCATAGTCTACTAATGTTTTTCTTATTTCAAAATGGTATGCTTCTACCTTAGATTGAGCAGATTCTATTGATCGAGAGATCATTTTATTTTCTACAGCTTCATTCTCATCCCAATTAAACATGCTCATTGCAGATTTTATTCTATCTCCACCAAATCTCCTCACAAGGCTATCTTCTGTAGATATAAAAAATTGAGTTGTTCCAGGATCACCTTGTCTTCCAGATCTTCCTCTTAACTGATTATCTATTCTTCTAGATTCATGACGTTCAGTTCCAATTACATACAAACCACCATAATCTAAAACTTTTCTGTTATTTGCTTCCCATTCTTTTGAATCAGAATAGTTTTCAGGATTTCCACCCAAAATGATATCTGTACCTCTTCCTGCCATATTTGTTGAAACTGTAATAGAAAAAGGTGCACCAGCTTGAGAAATGATTTTTGCTTCAGATTCATGTTGTTTTGCATTTAATATATTACATTTTAATCCTTCTGACTTTAGAAGTTTTGATAAAAATTCTGATTTTTCAATCGTAGTAGTACCTACAAGAATAGGAGTCCCTTTCAAGTTTAATTCTTTTATTTTTTCTGTCACTGCTCTCCATTTAGCTTCCTCAGTCATATAGATCTGGTCAGCTAAATCATCTCTAAGAGATAATTTGTTTGTTGGAATTTCTAAAACATCTAAATTATAAATCTTTTGAAATTCTTCAGCTTCTGTAGCAGCAGTTCCTGTCATGCCAGATAATTTGTTATATAGCCTAAAATAATTTTGTAATGTTATCGTAGCGTATGTGACAGATTCTCTTCNTATTGTNACTGATTCTTTTGATTCTATTGCTTGATGAAGTCCATCAGAGTANCTTCTTCCTTCCATTAATCTTCCNGTAAATTCATCTACTATGATAATTTCAGAATCTCTGACTACATATTGATCATTTTTGATATAAAAATTTTCAGCTTTGATTGCATTTTCCAGTAAATGAGAATAAATTTGATTCTCTTCAGCATAAAGATTATCTATTTTTAAGTTTTTCTCTACTTTATCTATTCCAACTTCAGTAAGAGCAATTGATTGTCTTTTTGCATCAACTTGATAATCATCTTCTAATTTCAATTTTGAAGCTATTTTAGAGAATTTTTTATAGTCTTGAGATTTGTCAGGTGCAGGCCCTGAAATTATCAATGGAGTCCTTGCTTCATCTATCAGAATATTATCAACCTCATCAACAATTGCAAAATCAAGTTCTCTTTGCACTTTTTCTTTAGATTCTTGAGCCATATTATCTCTAAGATAATCAAAACCAAACTCGTTATTTGTTCCGTAAACAATATCAGATTTATATACTTCAGGTCTGGCTGAATCCTTTAAATTCAAATTACCATCAGAATCTTCTTTAAGAATAAAAGATCCATTGTTTTGAATACACCCAACACTTAAACCTAAAAAATTATAAATTTTTCCCATCCAAACTGAGTCCCTTTTAGCAAGATAATCATTGACTGTAACTACATGAACCGTCCCTCCTGAAAGAGTATTTAANNAAGCAGGTAAAGTGGCAACTAAAGTCTTACCCTCACCAGTTCTCATCTCAGCAATTTTACCTTGATGTAAACAGAGGCCTCCAATTAATTGAACATCAAAATGTCTCATACTTAAACATCTTTTAGAAGCCTCNCGAACTANAGCAAAAGCATCAGGAAGAATAGAGTCAAGTGATTGAACAGATTTATATTTTTCTTTTAATATATTTGTAGATTTCTTCAGGTCCGAATCACTAAGAGATTTATATTTATCCTCAAGAGAGTTAATCTGATCAACTATTTTCGATAAATTTTTTATCTCTTCATCATTAGAATTTTTTATTATCTTTTTTAAGAAATTGAGCATATGTGTTTTCTAAAGGAACAAAGCGCCTACAGAATCACCACGATTAGTCCGCTTAATTGCCTCTCCAAAAAGTTCGGAAATCGATAGAATTTTTAATTTAGGACTTTTATAATCAATTGGCAAACTGTTAGTTACAACTACTTCTCTTATTTCTTCAGAACTAATTATTTTTTCTAAAGAACCGTTTGGAAAAATACCGTGAGTTGCAGCTACATAAACATCCTTAACTTTATTTTCTTTCAAGATTTTAGATCCAGCAATCATTGTTCCACCAGTATTTATTTCATCATCAAAAAGTATGGCTGAACGATTTTCTACTTCTCCTATAATATTTAAAGTTTCTACAGTGTCTTTATTCCCTATTCTCCTTTTTTCAATAATTGCAAGTGGAGCACCAAGTTTATTNGCAAAGTCTCTAGCTCTCTTTGTACCTCCAATATCAGGAGAAACTACAACCCAGTCTTCAAGTTTCTTTTCTATAAAATAAGTCGCTAATATAGGTAAAGCAGTTAACTCATCAACAGTAGCTGAAAAAAATCCCTGAACTTGACCTGCATGTAGATCCATCATCATTACTCTATCTGCCCCTGCAGTAGTAATAAGATCAGCAATCAACCTTCCAGTAATAGGCACCCTTGGTTGGTCTTTTTTATCGGTTCTTGCATATGAAAAATAAGGGATCACAGCTGTTATTCTACCTGCAGATGCTCTTTTAGCAGCATCTATCATTATAAGAAGTTCCATAATATTATCATTCACAGGAAAAGCAGTAGGTTGAATAATAAAAACATCTCTTTCTCTGACATTTTCAAGAATTTTTACAAATGTATTGTCATTATTAAACTTAAATACCTCTGCTTTGGTTAAGTCTTGTCCAATGTAGTTGGCAATATCAATAGCAAGATTGTTATGAGCATTTCCACTTATAATAAGCGGTCCTTTTTGTGTATTTTTCATAATCAAAAAAATGTATATTCATAATCTATCAAAAAATTATAAAAAAATAATAATTTAACAAATATTAAAGCAATAAAATTTTTCTAATCTAGGTAAACTAAAAAAAAAATAATATAATTTTAGAATAAGTAATTAAAATTTATGGATATTTATTTAGCAAGTCCAAGAGGATTTTGTGCTGGTGTAGTTTTGGCAATTGATTTAGTAGAAATTGCTCTAGAAAAATACGGAGCTCCTGTTTACGTAAAGCATCAAATTGTACATAATCCAGTTGTAGTATCTGAAGTTGAGTCTAAAGGGGCTATAACAGTAGAAAAAGTATCGGAAATACCTGATAATTCAGTTGTAGTTTTTTCTGCTCATGGTTCTCCTCCTGAAGATTATAAATTAGCTAAAGAAAAAAACATTACTGTTATTGATGCAACCTGTCCCCTAGTAACCAAAGTTCACAATGAAGCAAAAAAATATTCTAAAGAGGGGAAAAAAATTATACTTGTAGGGCATAAAGGGCACCAAGAAGTAATTGGAACATCTGGCCAAGCAGATATGAAAATAATAGATGATAGAGAAAAGTTTGATCTTGATAAATCAAAAGATGATGATGTAATCGTATTATCNCAAACAACTTTATCAGTAAGAGATACTCAAGATACAATAAGTAAAATAAAAAATGTTCATCCAAAAGCTGTAGTGAGAAATGATATTTGTTACGCCACAACAAATAGACAAGAAGTTACAGTAAAGCTAGCAAAAAAAGTAGATTTAATTTTAGTAGTTGGAGCCTCAAATTCTTCTAATTGTAATAGATTAAAGGATGTTTCAATTCAATCTGGAACCAAAGCTTATCTTATTAATTCATTTGATGAAATTAAAGATGAATGGTTGAAAGATGTAAATAAATTAGGACTCACTTCAGGAGCATCAACTCCNGATAAATTAGTTTTTGAAATAATCAAGAGATTAGATCCATCTAATGTATTTAAATTTGATGATATAGAAGAAGATATAAAGTTCGAAATCCCCAGAAAAGTAAAAGAACTATTAAATGAATGAAAATAATCATAGTNATCCTTATATCTTTTCTGTATTCATGCAGTTTAGATAATGATCTAATAGATTATTACAATGATTGTAATGACACAGAAATAGAATTCAAAACTTCATCAATTTNTCTAGAAAATAACTTACATAAGTTCCCAATGAAAGTTTATGTTGCAGAAAATCAAAGACANTATGAAAGAGGACTGATGTGTATCAGAAATCTTCCNGAAGAAATCGATGGCATGATATTTAATTATGAATTAGAACANAATAATGCATTCTGGATGTATAAAACATACATTCCTCTATCAATAATTTATTTTGATAAATATGGAACTTCTGTATCAAAATCAAATATGGTCCCTTGTAAAAGAGATATATTAGAATCAAAAAAATCCCATAAGGAAAGATGTTATTTAGAATCTAAAAAATATTCACCAAAAAATAATTATCTAAACGNATTAGAAATTTCAAATNAATATTTGTTTATAAATGAAATTATGTCATCAAAAGATAGTGAAGATATTCAACTTATCATAAATTATTGATAGTATATCTATATCAAAATTTAGAGGAAAATATGAGTTCATTAGTTCTGGTGAGGCATGGAAAAAGTTTGTGGAATTTAGAAAATAGATTCACAGGTTGGACAGATGTATCTCTATCTNAAGAGGGAGAAAAAGAAGCAAAATTAGCTGCAAAAATTTTATTAGAAAAAAATATAAAAATAGATTTTGCATATAGTTCAATNTTTAGACGAGCATTTGATACAGGAAAGATAATCTTAGAAAGATCTAATAATGAAACAGTAATTGAAAAAGATTGGAGATTAAACGAAAGACACTATGGAAATTTACAAGGATTAAATAAAGCAGAAACAGCATCAAGATATGGCAATGATCAGTTACTAAAGTGGAGAAGAAGTTTCAAAACAAGGCCTCCAGAACTTAATGATAAAGATTTTCAATTACAGTTTGATAATCCTTTGTTTAAGGATGTACCAAAAGAAAGCATTAGCAGAGGAGAATCACTTGAAGACACAGTTATTAGAGTTAAACAATTTTATAATCAGATAATAATTCCTACTTTAGATTCACAAAATAATATATTGATTGCTGCACACGGTAATAGTATTAGAGCTCTAACAAAAATAATAGAAAATTTATCAGAAAAATCAGTAGAAAAAGTAGAAATACAAACAGGAATTCCACTAATTTATCATTATAAAAACCAAAATTTTGTGAAAGAAAAATAATTACACGGTAACGTTTACCTGTTATTGGATACTGGTTTGCGTGTACACGTATTTGAATGAAAAATAAAATAAAAAAAATTTATTACGGATGGTGGATTAGTGTTGCTGGTGGTTTAAATACAGCAATATCTAGTATTCCCACATTTACAGGTGGGAGTATTATTTTTAAGGCNATAGAAGAAGAATTCAACTGGTCAAGAGCTNTAGTATCAGGAGTAGCTTCTTTTGGTAGGTTTGGAGGTGCACTATTAGGACCATTGGAGGGTTATCTTACTGACAGATTTGGTGCATGGAAAATGATTATAATTGGTTTTTTTATCGCTAGTTTGGGTTTGTTTTGGCTGAGTACAATTAATACTATAATATTNTATTACTTNTCTTACCTTCTTGTNTCTTTAGGAGTNAGTATTGGTGGTTTTGTNCCTTCTATGTCCGCAGTTAATGTATGGATGCCTCATAAAAGAGCTACTGCAATGAGTTGGGTTATAGGAGGAAGCTCTTTTGGAGGTTTCTTTATGCCTCTAATGGTTCTTTCAATGGAAGAACTTGGNTGGAGATTAACACTAGTNATTTTAGGTTTTTTATTTNTTTTTTCTGGNCCTTTATTNGCATATGTAATAAAAAAAAGACCAGACATAGAGTTTTTAGAAAAAATTAAGACTTCAAAAAAAAATTATATNTCAAATAGTGATATGTCTCCCAAAATGGCAATTAAGTCTCAACCTTTTTGGATATTGGCTTTTTCTCATTTATTTGCAAATATTTCAGTTGGAGCATTATCAGCTCATATTTTTTTATATCTCACAGATGAAAATGGTGTAGGTTTAGACATTATTACCGCAGGCACTATCCTTCCTATAATGTCTGTTTTACAATTTATGGGTCACATATCAGGTGGTATTGTTGGAGATTTAGTTAATAAAAAAATTGTTTTACCTATATTCTTTTTGCTTCAAGCTATTGCAATTATAATTTTAGCTCATGCAGGAAGTTACTATATGGTAATACTTTTTTCAGTTATTTGGGGAGTTGGATTTGGTATGAGAACTCCAACTTTCCATGCAATGAGAGGAGATTTTTTTGGTGGTAAACATTATGGAACTATACTTGGAATAAATGCTTTTCCAATGGGTATAGGTATGATGATTGCTCCAGTAATAGTGGGCTATTTATACGATACTTATGACACTTACTACTATTCATTCTTAGTTATGGCAGGTTTATGTATTCTATCTTGTATACTAATAAGTATTATAAAAAATCCAAAAAATTATGAAAAAAATCAAACCAATTGAACAAATCGCAGATGAACTAGGTCTTGGAAAAGAATCTATAGAATTATACGGAAATTATAAGGCTAAGATCCCTTTAGAAAATATCGATAAAAGTAAAAAGTCTAAACTTATAGTAGTCACTGCGATTACTCCAACTCCTCTTGGTGAGGGAAAATCAACNACAGCCATAGGTCTAACTCAGGGTTTAGGTAAAATAAATAAAAATGTTGCTCTAACGATAAGACAGCCTTCTTTGGGACCTGTTTTTGGTCATAAGGGTGGTGGTACAGGAGGAGGCNATGCAACAGTTGAGCCTGCTGTAGATATAAATTTACATTTCAATGGAGATTTCCATGCAATGGAATCTGCACATAATCTTTTAGCTGCAATGGTTGATAATAATGTATACCGAAGTGCAATTAAAGATTTTTATCCTGAAAATATAACTTGGAGAAGAGTTACAGACGCAGAAGACAGATCATTAAGAAATGTTATCGCAGGTACCGGAGGAAAAAATACATCTCCTTTAAGAAATACAGGTTTCGATATTTCTGCTGCATCNGAAATAATGGCAATTTTAGCNCTTACAGATTCCTATAAAGANCTNAGAGAAAGATTAGGAAACATNGTAGTTGGATGGAAAAAAGATAAAACTCCTGTTTTAGCAAAAGAAATTAATGCAGTNGGGTCAATGATGGCTTTACTCAAAGANGCAATAAAACCNAATTTAGCACAAACTGTAGAAGGACAACCTGCTATTGTTCATATGGGCCCTTTTGGAAATATTGCTCATGGATGTTCATCCATCATCGCAGATCAAATGGCTTCAACTTTTTCAGAGTATGTTATAACAGAAGCAGGTTTTGGTGCAGATTTAGGTTTTGAAAAATTCATGGATATCAAAGTCAGGCAAGGAGGGCCAAAGCCTTTTTGTGCAGTTATAGTAGCTACGGTAAGAGGTTTGAAATGGCATGGTGGGATTGAAGTTAAAAATCTATCCGAAAGTAATAATGATGCTATAACAAAGGGATCTGAAAATCTTATCAATGCGATAAGAATTGTCTCTAAGTATGGCTTGCGATCAGTTGTAGCAATCAATCTTTTTCCAGAAGACAAAAAAGATGAGATAGACCTTATAAAGAAAATTTGTCTAGAAAATAATTCAATTGCAATAGAATCAAATGGATTCGCAAAAGGAGGAGAAGGAATGATTGATTTAGCTGAATATATTGCTAATTTAGATGAAGATAACAAAGATATATCATTGTTGTATGATGACCAAGACAGCCCAATAAATAAAGTTGAGACATTAGCAAAAGAAATTTACTCTGCTGAAAAAGTTTCATGGGGACCGATGACAAGAACAACTCTAAGACAATTTGAAAATCAGGGTTGGAATTTTCCAATTTGTATGGCTAAAACACATTTGTCTGTTTCTGCTAATCCAAAGTTAAGGGGTGCTCCCAAAGGACATACGATTCCTATAAGAGAAGCAAGAGTTTTAGGTGGGGCTAAGCAAATAGTTACTTTAGCTGGTGACATCATTACTCTTCCAGGTCTACCAAGTAATCCAAATGCTTTTGATATTGATCTAAATGATGATGGAGAAATTATAAATATATTATCTACTTAGTGACTGGATTTATAATGGTTACTAAGAATATCTGACCCATAATCTCCATCAAAATCCCTAAGAACAGAATGGATATGATTTGCATCATTTTGTGTATTATCATACTCAATTAAGAATTTATCATGTTTTATAAAATAATAATGTCCTTCTGAAATTTTGGTTGAACCTGCCCAAGCAAAAGTAGTATTTTCAAATCCATGACTGACCATTTCTTTGTCATATGTTTTTGCATATTCTTCAGAAAATCTTGAAGTATAAACCTTTATAAGATCTATTAGGTTATCTTTTTGTGAGGAACTCATTAAATCAAAATTCAAGCCTTTAACAAATTCTTGATTATTAAAATCTCTATAGTTTGCAGTCAAAATATCTGATGGAGCATTTTCATTTATAATTGCAGTTTTTCTATTGTCATCNGAAAGTGATAAGACAAGTTTTCTAGCTAAATCTTCTTCATTATNTAGTGCTCTAAAACCTTTNTTTTCTCCTTCAATGACTTTTGCAGGATTAGCTCCAAAAAATAAAGGATGCATAGATATAGAATCTTTTATTATGTTAACTGTCAAACCAATATGGTGACCACCAAATCTGTATCCCCAGGGTGAATCTTTTGATCGAGGATCTCCAAAAAGGGCAAACCAATATCTCTCTTGAGATCTTACCCATTGACCATTGCCTCCTTCTGAAGACATAGAATGTCTTGCCTCATAATCTCCTAAAATAGACTCTAAATTGATAATAGATCTTGCAGTTNTGTATCCTTTTGAAGAGTATGTCAATTCAAGTAATTCAAACAANANTTTTCTTTGGTATGGTTTCATATCAAAAACTAATAGNCCATTTTGTTTATGAGGGGTGTAGTACCAAATAAATCTTTCATCATCATTAAAATCGAAACTTAAGACCTTAGTTTGATTTTCATCTAAAGAGCTTAAGATTTCTAAAACCTTTTCTGAAAGTTTTTTGATTTTCTCGATATATTGACTCATAGTTAACTTGGTGATTGTTTTTATCTTATATTATTATTTTTCTATATAAAACTTTACTTAAAGTAAATCAGTTAAACAAAATAATATGATGAAAATTACAATTACAGGCTCGAGTGGTTATCTTGGTAGGGAAATTATTAGATTTCTTGAAAAAAATAAATTTACAGTAAATTCTATGACAAGAAAAAAAGATAACTCATGTTTTTGGGATCCTGAAAATAAAAATATTAATAATGAAATAATTGATAATTCTGATGTAATTATCAACTTAAACGGAGCTAAGATAATTCAGCCTTTTAGAAGAAAAAAATTATCCAAAATTATTTCTAGTAGAATAAAACCTACTCGATTACTTTTTGAAACAATAAAAAAATCTAATACTCCACCAAAGCTTATAATTTCAGCTTCAGCTACTGGTTTTTATGGCAATAGACCAAATGAAATTATTGACGAGAAATCACCTAAAGGAAGAGGATTGATTCCAGATATAGCTGAAGAGTGGGAACAAAATATAAAACTTAATAATACAAGAGTCGTTTATCTAAGATTAGGAACAGTTATAGATGAAAATTCTGATATTTATTTTTATATGAAAAAATATGGAAGAATTATAGGAGTTAATAGAATTGGTAATGGATTAAATTATTTCCCTTGGATTTCAAATTTAGATGTTTGTAGATCNATACTTCACGTAATTAATAAAAGCGAAATTTCAGGGCCAGTGAATATAGTTTCAAACAATCCNATCTATTTTAAGGATGTTATGGAAAGTTTAAATAAAAAAATTAACCCATTAGTAAAATTACCACTCCCTGCAGCTACTATTAATATGATTTTTGGAAAGCTAGGAGAGGAAATATTACTTAGCAATCAGAGAATTTTACCTACAAAACTAAAGGAATCTGGATTTACGTGGTTAAAAACTTCTCCATTTGGAAGTATTACTTAGATTCTCTAACCATTTTTCTCAATACAAATGGTAAAAGACCTCCGTTGTAATAATATTCAGCTTCTATTTGGGTGTCTATTCTTAGTAATGTTTTGAATCTTACTTCAGAGCCATCTTCTTTCTTTGCTAAAACTTCAATCTCAGAGTTTGGAGNAATTTTATCTTCCAAAGCAAAGAAATCATAATGTTCAGATCCGTCTAATCGTAAATTTTCAAAGTTGTCTCCATCTTGAAATTGAAGTGGAACAATTCCCATACCCACTAAGTTTGATCTATGAATTCTCTCAAAACTCTCAGCTATAACTACTTTTACTCCTAGCAAAGCTGGTCCTTTTGCAGCCCAGTCCCTTGATGATCCAGTACCATACTCTTTACCAGCTATAACTATCAATGGAGTTTCTTCTTTTTGATATAATTCAGAGGCTTCAAAAATTCTCATTTTTTCTCCACTTGGAAAATGAATAGTCCAGTCTCCTTCGTCGTCTAAAATTTGATTTCTAAGCCTAATATTTCCAAAGGTTCCTCTTACCATAATATTATGATTACCTCTTCTAGATCCATATGAATTGAATTCAAATCTTGGAACATCACTAGAAATAAGCAATTGTCCTGACGGAGCTGATTGAGGAATAGAACCTGCGGGAGAAATATGATCTGTTGTTACAGAATTTCCTAANACAACTAGNCATCTTGCATCATTAATCTTNTGTTTTTTTGGTAAATTNAAGTCAAAATTTTCAAAGTATGGAGGTTTTTGNATATAAGTTGAATTATCATCCCACCTAAATTGATTTGATTTAGTTGATGAAAGTTCTTTCCATTCTTTTGGACCTTCAAATACAGATTTGTATTCATCAATAAACATTTTTGAATTNAGTGANGAGTCAATCATACNTTCAATATCATTAGCTGATGGCCACAAATCCTTNAGNAAAACAGGATTTCCATTCTTATCATTTGAAATAGGNTCTACAGAAAAATCAATATTTACCGTTCCTGCAAGAGCATATAAAACAACTAGCATAGGAGAAGCTAAATAATTAGCTTTTACTTGAGGATGAACCCTTCCTTCAAAGTTTCTATTACCTGAAAGTACTGCCGCTACAGAAAGTTCATTATGATCAACTTCCTCTGCAATTTCTGTAGGTAAAGGACCTGAGTTACCTATACATGTTGTACATCCATATCCTACTGTTTGAAAACCTATATCATCTAGGTATTTATCTAATCCTGCAGATTCAAGATATTTACTCACAACTTTTGAACCTGGAGCTAAGGAGGTTTTTACCCAACTTTTTGGCTTAATNCCTTTTTCAGATGCATTTTTTGCAATTATACCTGCNCCCATCATTACGTTCGGATTAGAGGTATTTGTACAACTAGTAATNGCAGCTATNACTACAGAACCATCGTCAAGTTCATCATTATTTATATCNGATTCATTTATATCAAAANTAGAATGAAAATTTGATTTTACATCAGATAANGCNAGTCTATCCTGAGGTCTTTTTGGNCCCGCAAGTGAAGGTTGNACAGAGGACAAATCAAAATCTAAAATCTTAGTGAATTCTGGATCAATTCCTTCATAAAAAAGNCTATTATTTTGAGTATAGTTTTCAACTCNATNAACTACTTTATTATCTCTTCCAGTAAGAGTTAGATAATCCATTGTTCTCTCATCTACAGGGAAAAAGCCACAGGTTGCTCCATACTCNGGAGCCATATTTGATATAGTTGCTCTATCTGTTAANGATAGATTTTTCAGTCCTGATCCAAAAAACTCTACAAACTTTTCGACAACACCTACTTCTCTTAATTTTTCTACTATTCCAAGTACAACATCAGTTGCAGTGGTNCCTTCTCTAATATTTCCATNTAAATTAACTCCTANAACTTCTGGNACTTGCATGTAATATGGTTGTCCTAGCATAACAGCTTCTGCTTCTATACCTCCTACTCCCCAACCTAGCACTCCAACTCCATTTATCATTGTNGTATGTGAATCAGTTCCTACACAAGTATCAGGAAATATAAGATTATTTTCTTCAGAACTAAGTATTACCTCAGCTAAGTTTTCTAAATTAACCTGATGTACTATACCTGTTCCTGGAGGAACAACTAAAAAGTTTGAAAAAGCATTTTGAGCCCATTTTAATAATTTATATCTCTCTTGATTCCTCTCAAACTCTCTTGATATGTTTTGAGAAAGTGAAGAATTCTGAGCAAAAGAGTCAACTTGCACAGAGTGATCTATGACTAAATCAGATCTTACTATTGGATTAATTATTGATGGATCTACTCCTAGTGTCGTTACAGCATCCCTCATAGCAGCTAAATCTACAACAACTGGAACTCCTGTAAAATCTTGAAGTACTACTCTTCCTGGCATGTATGGGAACTCTTTATCTGGGACTGTATCTTTATTCCATTGAACTAAGTTATTTATATGTTCAAGATTTGATACATCATTATGGTAAGATCTTAAGACATTTTCTATCAGCACTCTTATTGAAAAAGGTATTTTATTAATGTCAATATTACTATCTTTTGTCAAAGATTTAATGTCAAAATAACCTCTCTCCCCTTCAGAAATTCTTAATGACTTTAAATATTTCTTTTTATCAAAATTTACAGACATTCTCTCTCCTAAGTGCTAAACGAATAATAAATTTAATGTTACATTCTATTATTAGATTAAATAAATAGCTAGAATGAACCAATTAGCGAAATTCATAGAAAAAAATACTAACTTTTACTATGGGTGGATTATTGTTGCTGGATCAGGTTCAACAATGTTTGTCAGAAATGCTGCTGCAACCTTAACTATTGCTGTTTTTGTATATCCAATGAGTGAAGATTTAGGTTGGTCACGAACATTAATAGTTGGAGCTTCTTCTTTAGCTGGATTATTATCTGTTTTTATTTCTCCTTTATCTGGATACTTAATTCAAAAATATGGTTCAAAAAAAACATTATTCTTTTCAGTTTTATTATTAGGACTATCATCATTATTAATAAGTAAAACATTTAATCCTGTTACATTTTATATTCTATTTGGAATAGGTAGAATTATTTTTAGTTCTCCAGTTCAAATTGGTGCTGCAACAATAGTAGCAAAATGGTTCATAAATAGTAGAGGTAAGGCTACTGGAGTTTTAGGCTTATCTCACTCTTTAGGAATGGGCTTATTTCCTTTATTTGCGCAATTAGTAATAGATCTTGATGGCGGAAATCCTGATTCTTGGAGAATGAGTTGGATCTTTATTGGAGTAACTGTTTGGTTGATTTCACTACCTTTAGTATTTTTTACCATGGTTGATGATCCTGATGAAATAAAACCAAAAAGCAACAGTTACCTCAAATTCGAAAACGATTCAGGAAATAGTGATAGATCATCCTCATCTATCTCGCTAAATAAAGCACTAAAATCTAAAGCATTTTGGATGTTGTCAATGGTTGGTTTTCTGACTTATTTTATTCATACAGGTGTAAATATACATCAGGCGGCATATCTAATTGATAAAGGAATAAATCCCCTTTTTGCGGCATCTGCATTGACAATCATGGCATTAGGTACAGGAGTAGGTAGCGTTATTACCGGGTGGGCGACAGATAAATTTTCATCTAAAAAAGTATATTTTTGGGGTTGTGTGTGGTTAGGTTTATCAGCATTACTTTTCCTTGTTATTAATAATATAATTGTGGCATATTTTGTTGGATTTATATTTGGAATGTCATTAGGAGGATTATTAGTAATTCCTCCTGTAGTTTTAGCAGATATTTTCGGAAAGGATAATATCGGTTCAATAAGAGGTTACTCAGAACCATTTGTAAGTGCAGGGCAAGCAGTTGGTGGAATTTCTGCAGGATTAATATACGATTTTACAGGATCTTATCAACTTAGTTTTCCAATGTTTGGAATTGTGGCATTACTTGCTTGTTTATTTATAATTTTTTCTTCAGAAAAAAAAATAACTAAACCAAAGATGAACCTCCATCAATAACAAAATTTTCACCTGTTATCATTTCTGCCTCATCAGAACATAGAAAAAAGACTGTTTTAGCTATATCATCTGGATTTAGAAATCTTCCTAGAGGTATATTNCTTAACCTTTTATTATAGTTTTCNGGATTATCTATACTTGTAGTCCAATCATTTGGNCTGTAATNTTTATCNGAACGAATAAAAGGAGTGTCAACATGNCCAGGAGAAACAACATTGCANCGNATCCCATATTTNGCATATGCTAAAGCTGTGGACTTNGTTAGNCCAATTAATCCCATTTTTTGAGATGAATAACCTGGNGATGATTCACTNCTTTTTAGTGTAGCCAATGATCCTAAGTTTATTATCACCCCNCCTTTTTTCTTCATAAAATCTACTGTTGATTTAATTCCTAAAAATGATCCTGTAAGNCCAATATTTATAATATTNTTCCACATNTCCAGAGTCTGATCATCAAAGCCNGTTCTGTAGTTAGCTCCAGCGTTATTNCATAAAATATCAATTTGACCAAATTNTTNTATACATTTNGAAACACTATTTTTCCANGATGATTCAGATNTAACATCAAGCAATGAAAAAGATACTTCTGAATTTTGAATNTTAAGTTTTTTTTCTAANCTTATAAGTTTTTTTTTATCAATATCNGTAAGAAATATTTTATATCCATGTTTNGAAAATATTTGTGCTTGAGATGAACCCATTGCACCTGCTGCTGCAGTTATAAATATTACTTTTTTATTCATCAAATTTTTTCTGTTTAAGAGTTGATTCTATCAATGCTTGAATATATCCATTTGCAAAAGCTCTACCTGCATGNCCCCATTCNGTATCATNATTAGTCNGAGGGACATGATCATCAATAAAAAAAGAATCAAATCCATTTTTTAGATAAATATTCATAGCCTTATGCATGTCAACATAACCTGAGTTGATAAATTCTTCATTAAATTTTGGTACAGTGCCAGAAACATTTCTAAAATGNACATATAGNATTTTTTTCCTTGATGAGAAATAATCAATCATNTCATATATCCCTCCGTCTTTTGCATCTTCCATTTCAGAGAAAGTACCCTGACAAAATTCAATTCCATTAGAAGGAGAATCAACTATTTCAATCAATCTTTTATATGATTCAAAGGATCTTAGCAACTGTGGGATTCCTCCAAGTTTTTCAACTGGAGGATCACAAGGATGTATTCCTAATCGTATGTTTTTTTTCTCAGCTATTGGAGTAATAATTTTTATCCATTCTTCTAAGCTTTCCCACATTTCATCTTCACTATATTCTCTATCGTGAGTCAGAGGATAATTCTTTGCAGATTCATAATCAAAAGCTGTAGCAATAGCTCCTCCTCTTATATGCCTTGGATTAGTTCTCCAAACATGAGATGGCATCCAATTATAACCAAAAATAGGGATTCCAACGTCAGCCATATTTTCAATATTTTGAATCATATTTTCTATTTGCATATTTTTATTAGGTCCGTTTAGCATAATATGATCGTAAAAATGAGTTGGAACGTTTTCAATTGCAGATAATTGTAAGTTATAACTTTCAATAGAAAGTTTTAACTTAACTAGTTCTTTTTTAGACCATACACCTGGTTTTTCTTCTTGCAGAATTGGATTGTTAAGTAAGATATCTTTCACTCCATATTGAGCTGCAAATCTAAGATATTCTGAACTTGCAGTATTAAATTGACCAAATCCTGGTCTCATAACGACTCCTAAATATATTCAATTAATAGTAAATTTTTAAAATGCTAATAGATATTCATACTCATGTACAACAATTTAATAAAGAAGATTTAGATTTATTAATTCATAACTCCAAAATTGCAAATGTTGGAATCATAATAGCAGCAGGAACAACTATTTCAGATTCTGAAAAATCAATAGCATTATCAAAAAAATATGAAGAAATTTATGCTGCAGTAGGAATTCATCCACAAAATATATTGGATGAAAACACAAATAATTATTTAGAAAAACTTACTAAATTAATAGAACATCCTAAAACAATAATGATTAGCGAGATAGGAATAGATATCCAAAAAGAATCTCCTGAATTATCTTTGCAAAAAGATTTTTTTTATAATCAAATCTTAATTGCAGAAGAATATAATCTCCCTATAGCATTTCATGTAAGAAATGCAGAAAAAGAAGCATTAGAAATAATAAAATCAGCCAATATAAAAAACATTAAATCTGTTGCTCATTACTTCTTAGGGAATTATGATTACGCTAAAAGGTTACTAAATGAGAATGTATATATTTCCGTTGCTAAGCCTTTTCTAAGGGATGAAGAATTGTCAGAAGTAATAAAAAAGTTACCATTAGATCAGATAGTTATTGAAACTGATTCATATCCACAATATTTCAAGAAAAATAGGCAAAGATGGACTGAACCAAAGGATTTATTATTGATCATAGAAAAATTGAGTAAGCTTAAAAATATAGACCCTGAATATATCACAGAACAAATTGAAAAAAACTCAAAAAATATACTAGATTTATAATTACTTTTTTTTCCGATTTTTTCTTGTTTTTTTCTTGAGTGATAACTTAGAAGTATTTCCTTTCAAAGAGTTTTCTATACCATGTGAAATTATTTCAAAATCAGAATGAGAAATAATATGAACAGGGGATAATAAAGCAAGATACCAATCTTCTGGGGCCCATCTTTTAACATAATTTAGTGATGGAGCAACATCATATCCACTTATATATTTTTTTTCTGGTAATATTTTTGTTGACTTAAGTTTTACTCTGTATGGGAACTTAACTTCTTCTTCATCTGATGACCAAATTTTTTTCTTATCGTAAAATTTTTTAGAGTTTACTGTAGATGTTCCCACAAAACACTTTAGGTCAGAAATATAGAAAATCACGTTATCATTAAGAGCAATTTTGTTAGTTAATTTATTATCTTTCTTACTAAAACCCAATAAATCAAATGATCTCTTTTTGGAGAGATTGAAATTTTCAAGTGAAAAATTTACCAACCAATATGTATTTGACATAATATTTCTTTTTATATGACTATAATATCAAAAAATGAAATTAATCCTGAGTACGAAATCTTATATAAACGGCAATAGAATTCATTACTATAAGTATAAAGAGCAATACTATAATACCAGTTGATGCTATAGCTCTAAAATCATCTTGAGGGAAAGAAGCCCAAGTATATATTTGTAAGGGAAGTATCGTAAATCTGTCCATTGGACCAGAAGGTACCATAGTAATAAAAACTAAAGAGCTTATGATCAAAATAGGAGCTGTTTCACCTATTGCTCTAGACATTGATAATATAATTCCACTCATTATACCCCCAATTGAATGAGGCAAAATAACTCTTTTAGAAACCTCCCATTTTGTTGCCCCCAACGCATATGCAGCGTCTTTTAGAGATGGTTGAATAGTTCTTATAGCTTCTTGAGAAGCGATTATAACTATAGGTAATACTAAAAGAGTCATTGTTAGAGCTCCCGCTATTAGACTTTTTCCCAATGAAAGAGTATAAGTAAAAAAAGCAAGCCCCAAAAGCCCATATATTATAGAAGGAACTCCAGCTAAATTAGATACGTTTATTTTTATTATTTTGTTAAATAAATTATCAGAAGCAAATTCTTCAAGATAAAGCGCAGTTGAAACTCCTATTGGAATAGTAAATAATGCAGTCAAAACAATTAGCCAAAGAGTTCCAGCTAATGGTGCTAAAATTCCTGATTTTTCAGCTTTTCTTGAAGCATAATTTGTAAGAAAATCCCATGTAAGATGTTTATAACCATCTGAAATAATATCTACAAAAAGTATTATTAATGAAAATATTCCTACTAATACAGCAAGTAAAAAAATTATATTAAAAAATCTTTCTTTCATTATTTATTCATAATTCTGTGCATATTTAGTAACAATAAATCTTCCTACAAGATTCATTATCAAAGTCAAAAAAAACAATAAGAGTCCAACGGCAAATATACTATTATATTCTACTGAGCCTTGAGGCGTTTCTCCCTGGCTAACAGTTACAATATACGCAGTCATTGTTTGGATTGCATCTAAGGGGTTAATTGTTAATGCAGGCTTACCCCCGGCTGCTAAACTTACTATCATGGTCTCTCCTATAGCCCTAGATATAGCTAAAATAAACGAAGCTACTATACCTGAAATTGCAGAAGGGAAAACTACTNTTAANGCTACCTGATATTTTTTTGCCCCAAGNCCATAAGCTGCTTCTCTTAAACTTGAAGGAACTGCATTCATTGCATCNTCAGATAAAGTAGAAACCATAGGAATAATCATTATCCCCATAACCAATCCAGCNCTCAAAGCATTAAATATTATAGTCTCTGGAAATATAAATTGAATAACTGGAGTAACAAAAGTTAAAGCAAAATATCCATAGACTACTGTAGGTATTCCGGCAAGTATNTCCAAAAATGGTTTTAGGATTTTTCTAACTTTTCTTGATGCATATTCTGATAAATAAAATGCGCTCCCCAATCCGAAAACTAAAGCTGTAATTGCAGCTATAAAAGCTACTAAAAATGTACCATTAACTAAAGGAGAGACTCCAAAGTTTTGAGGTATAAATAAGGGAGTCCATTCTAATCCTGTAAAAAATTCAATAAATCCAACTTCTCTAAAAAAAGGAACAGAATTTATACCTAAAATAGAAATGATTCCGATAGTTGTGATAATAGAAATCAATGCACTGAATCTTAAAATATATANTACAAAAAATTCTTCAAATCTTCTTTTGCCAATTCCTCTAGAATCTTTTTGCATATAAATTTCTACAATAATAATTTACTCAAAACTTAGATTATTATATATAGATTTAGTAATGTTAAATAAAGGTTAAATTAGTTTGAATTTATTGNGGAAAATTAATCATAATTTTTAGTCCTTCATTGATTTCACTTGAAGCTTCTATTGTTCCTTTATGTAAGTCAACAATATGTTTTACTATTGCAAGACCTAATCCGTTATGCTGATCACTTCTTAGCCCATCTCCTCTATAAAATCTTTCAAAAATATGAGGTAAATCTATTTGAGAAACTCCAATTCCTTCATCCTTAATTGAAATTGAAAATAAAGATTTATTTTTTTTCATATCAATTTCTATATTTGAATCTTCTTTACTATATCTAATAGAGTTAGAAATTATATTTTCCAATAAAGTAAAAAAAAGATTACTATCTATTTTTATTTTCTTAAAATTATTTTTTGAAATCTTAATCTTCATTCGTTTCGAACTTAGCAATGTTTCAAAATTGAGTAAAAATCCTGACATAAATTCATCAATTCTTAATTCTTCAGGAGATAGTTTTATGCTCCCAGACTCTATTGAATGAAGTTGACCTATATCTTCTGTTATTTTTTGTAACCTATCTGCGTCCAAATCAATTTTTTCTAGAAAATAAAGAAAATCATCTTTATTGTCTGATTTCAAGCTGTTTTTTAATGCCTGCACATTAAGTTTTATAGATGTTACTGGAGTTTTTATCTCATGAGAAGTATTTGCAAAAAATTCCCTACGAGTTTTATCCAAAGAAATAATATCCGAAATATCTTTGATAAAAACAACTATAATTTCGTCAAGATTAATTGATCTTAGATGAAAATTTTTTTGAGGAAAATTTGTTTGAATATTTATTGTATTAATTTTTTTTGTTTTTGATTGTTCAAAAAAATCAATAAAATCAATATTTGATGTAAGATCTGTTATTTTTTTGTATGAATCAATTTCAGAATATTCTTTATCAAAAAAGGTTATTATTTTACGATTAAATCTTTGAATTATACCCTTATTATCTAAAAAAATAATACCATCCTCAAAATAATCATTTGAAATATCAAATAGCTCAAGTAATTTTGAATTTTGTTTTGAAAGTAATTTAAGAGATTCTAGTTTTTCTTGAAATAATCTTAAAGATTGATTGAATTCTTTACTGGAAGTTATAGATGTCTCATGGTTTTCAAGTAGTTCAATAAAATTTTTTTTAAATAGCTCTATTTTCAATTTATATAAATAAAACAATAAAAAAAATGAGAATATCATTAGCAATAAAGCAGATATTAATATAAATGAATTTATTTTTATTAAGAAGCTAAATAAAAATGAAATGAAAATTATTAAAGCTACTAGAGCTAATAGTAATCTTCCAAAAGAAATTCTTATAAGGTATTGATTTAATTTATATATTTTTTACTCCACATTAGCTTTGTAACCCACACCTCTGACAGTTAATATTTTTTTAGATTTAGAATTATTATTTTCAATTTTTTCTCTGATCCATCTAATATGAACATCAACAGTTCTGGTATCGCCAAAATATTCGAAGCCCCATATTTTTTGTACCAATTTTTCTCTTGTAAAAACTACACCTGGATTACTCATTAGTAAGTAGGCTAAGTCAAACTCTTTAGGTCTAAAAAACTTTTCTTGTCCTTCTACAGAGATCAATCTCTTATCTAAATCAAAATAAACATCTAAATGTGTAAATTGTTTTTTACTGATCGACTTTGAAGTATCAGATACAATTTTGTTTCTTCTTATAACAGCCTTTATTCTTGCTAAAAGCTCAGGCATGCTAAAAGGTTTTGAAACATAATCATCAGCACCAAGTTCAAGAGCTAATATTTTATCTATATCAGTATCTTTCGCAGTTAACATGATTATGGGAGTGTTTATTTTCTCAAATCTTGCTCTTTTACAAATCTCAATTCCGTCTAAGTTAGGAAGCATTATATCTAGAAGTATAATATCGTAATGGTTTTCAAGGATATTATCCAAAGCTTTCATTCCATCTTTCTCATAGCTTACTGAATAATTTTCCGCAATAAGATTGTAACGCAAAGCTTCTCTTATGTTTTTATCGTCTTCAACTATTAGAACTTTTGCTTTTTCTGATTTTGAAATCATATAAAAAAATATAAATATATTTATATTATATAAGTGTTAAAAAAAATTTTAAGAAGCGATTAAGAAATTTTAGATTTTCTTTTCTTAGGTGCATTAGAAATAGAAGTTTTACTAAATCCACACATCAAACATTTTATAGATTTCCCATCAGAATCTTCATTATATTCTATAGTTCCCTTGGAACATCTTGGGCACGAATTCAAATAAAGCATAATTTTTATTATTTTTTCAAAGATAATAATTATTCGAATNAAAGTTTGCATTAGAAATTAATTACAAGTTTCTATAAATATCAGATTATTATGATAAATTTTGATAATATTAATNGAATGACTTCTACANCTCTAGATAAATCTATAATTCCATATAAAGGGATATTTTTATTCTTTTTATCNTTNATTTTTTCAATGATNGTTATAATTTATTTTNTGGCTTGGGAATCATCTAACAAACTTTCTCAAGATAAAANTTACGAGACATCTTGGTTGGAGGNAGGTAGTATATTTTTATGTCCTCTTCACTAACTAAATTAAAAAGAAATATTGCAGAAATAGACTTNACTCATTANGGATGGGTTATAGTTGCNGTCGGNGCTATTGCTCAAATGATTGGATCTGCAATAAGAATGGCTTTCGGTATAATAATTGATCCTTTGGTAGAAGAATTTGCTTGGGATCCTAAGTCTATAGGTATAGCCTACGCAATAATGTCGATTGTTACAGCATTCTCTTCACCAATAGCAGGATATTCATCAACAATTATAGGTGCTAGAAAAACTATGTATATTGGTCTTTTGTTGTTCCTAATTGGAATGATTTGGACAGCTCTAGCAACTAGTATATTTGAGTTTTATGTTTCATACGGAATTATTTTTGGATTTGCTCAATCAATGTTCTTAGTACCAGTAATNCCAGCAGTNGCAGTTTGGTTTAAAACAAGATTAGGACTAGCTACAGGTTTAATTATAGGNATGTGGAGTTTAGGCCCTGCATTAGTTATTCANCTTATGGGAATTATGCTTGATAAACTTGGTTGGCAAACAACATTTATATCAAGTGGCATAGTTGGAACGATAATAATGNTAATTGCTTTACAATTTTTTAGGAATACTCCAAGAGATAAAAATATATTACCTTATGGTGCAAAAGAAACTGAAAATAATGAGAAGAAAGTTGAATCAAGAACCGATAATTACACTTTGAATCTTCAGAATTTTATTTATAAAACAAATGCATTTTGGAACCTTATGAACATACATTTTCTAGGTTGTGTNGGACATGCAGTTATACTTATAGGTTTGGTTCCATTAATGACTAGCAANGGTATAAGTTATACAGACTCTGTTTTTTGTTTAACTCTAATTATGATAGTTTCTATGTCTACAAGATTTATAACTCCAATTTTAGGAGATGGGATAAACCCAAAGACTATTATGTTTCTAGCTTTTCTAGGTCAAGGTTTNTTCGTAATTCCATGGGTTTTTGTAGAAAGTAAATGGATGTTCTATTTGGTAGGAATAATCTGGGCTTTNCCTTATGGAGGTGAAGGNACCCTTTTTCCAATAATGAATAGAAAATATTATGGATTTTTCCCTATGGATACTACTTATGGATGGCAAATACTCGCCGCAAGTTTAGGAATGGCCCTTGGAGGATTCATACCTGGGCTTNTTTTTGANGTAACTGGNGGATATGAAATTGCTATATGGATTTCAGCTTTTTTTTCTATCTTTGGAGCTATCGTAATATTAACTTTAGATACAACAAAAAAAACCTTATCTCCATCATTTGAAAATCTCCAATAAACAAACTGGAGAGGGAATTTCTATTTTGTTACCTGTAGGTTCAAAAGATCCATTTATTTGATTTATATAAAAGCTANAAATTGTATCTGAATTCTCATTAGCTACAAGTGCAAATTTATTGCTATTACTTATTNCAAAATTTCTTGGAGTTTTTCCAAGAGTTGAAAAATGATTCAAAAATTTTAGAGACCCATCAGTTTTGATTTCAAANTGAGCNATTGAATCATGTCCCCTATTTGACCCATATAAAAANTTNTTTTCNANAGAAAAATGTAAATCTGCCGTAGTTGTTTCANGAGTATAATCTAAAGGAATTGTTGAGATGTTTTGAAATGAACTGATATCATTTTTTTCATCAATTCTAAAAGATGTAATTGTAGAATCTAACTCATTAATNGAATANGCTAGTTTATCATTTTTATTTATTACAAAATGTCTAGGNCCAGAACCNGGTGTGGTACTNATTGCTTTTGAAGATTTTATTTTTTTTGNCTNTTGATCTAAAGNNTANTTNATTATTTTATCTATACCTAAATCACATACAAAAAAANTNTCATCATCAAGAAAATTTATTGAATGAGCATGAGGTTCATTCTGTCTTTCAGTATTAATACTTGAACCTTCATGAGATNTTTTTTCTATAAAAGATATTTTTCCTTGATCTAAACTNTATGTAGAGAAATCTCCAGAACTATAATTTACTGCAACCAAGTAGTCATTTTTGGAATTTACAGCNAAATGNCATGGATTATCACCGTTAGTNAATTCTTCATTAATTTTTTCTAAATTATTATTATTTATACTATAAGAAACAACTACACCNGGATTAGGNGAACCAGACTCTCCNACAGAGTATAAATATTTATTATCAATATCTGTCGCCAAGAATGATGGGTTTGANGGGCTTTGTTCTCCGAAAGAATTAATCAANTCAAATTTTCCATTTGACTCATCAAAGTCAATTAGATAAATTCCATCGCTATTTCTTTTACTGTATGTTCCTACAAACCATTTCATTTTATGGGATTCACAATATACTGTTATAGTTTAACTTAAACTTANGTTAATGGTCGGGGTGACAGGATTTGAACCTGTGACCCCTCGCTCCCAAAGCGAGTGCGCTACCGCTGCGCCACACCCCGTAATTAAATATTTTATACATAAATTGGAAAGATTAGTCGATGAAAATAACTAAAATTGAAGCAGTATACCCTTCTTATAAAACTTCNTTAGCAGGTTGGAGACCAAATTTATGGCAAATAATAATCAAAATTCATACNGATAAGAATGAAGTTTATGGNTNTGGAACAGGNGGTGGNGGAAANGCNAGTATAGAAATNATNAATGGTCANTTATCTAACTTTTTNATAAATAAAGATATTAATAATTTATCNGATATAACTAATTTATTTGATAAATTATTNTTTGAAAGTATTCCATACGGTAGANCAGGAATAGCATTGATGGCAATTTCAGCAATTGATCTTGCAATTTGGGATGCCTATAGCAAATATTATGAATCTCCAATAAAAAATCTATTGAACGATCAAAAAAATCATAAAAAAAATATAAGAACTTACGCGACAGGAAATAATGTATCTGAATACTATTCATTAGGATTACAGGACTTCAAATTAAGTATTAAGTCTAAAGATGATTTCAATAATGAGTCAAAAGAATTAATTAATTTAATTAAGGGAATTAAGTCTAAATTTTCTAATTCACAAAAAGTAATGATAGATTGTTATATGTCATGGGATAGAAAATATACACAAATGATGTCCAAGAAATTATCAGAAATAGAACTTGAATGGATTGAAGATATTTCTACACCTGACACGATGCTGATTGAAGATTCAATGATTGGTAATCTTAACGGTATAAAGCTTGCTGGAGGCGAGCATGATTTTAATTATAATAACTTTGAAATNATGTTGAAAAATAAAACATATGACATTTGGCAACCAGANATTACATGGTGTGGAGGAATNAGCTCAATATTAAAAATAGTAGATATCAATAAGAAAAAATATAAGATTTTTCTNCATAGAGGAGGTGAGCCATGGGGNTTGCCGCTAATTGAATCTGGAATTGTTGATAATATGGCAGAATTACATAATCCTAAAAGTAAAAACCTCCAAATGGAGCAATGGAATAATAAAACAATAAAATCATTGGAAGATGGTATATTAATTACTGAGGAATATTTAGGTTTTGGAGCAGATCCTGTAGAAGGAATTTTTTAAATGAGTAAACAAAATATAGAAATTGTTTTTTTGGGGACTGGAACATCTGAAGGCATACCAAGAGTCAGCTGTTTGACTAATGATTCAAATTGCAAAGTCTGTAATGATGCCATTAAACCAAATTCAAAAAANAGAAGACTCAATACAAGTCTTTTGGTAAAAATAAACAAACAAACCTTACAAAAAAATATAATCATTGATGCTGGAAAGTTTTTCTATCAATCTGCTATAAACTTATTTCCAAAGCACAATGTAAAAACGATTGATGCCGTAATACTCACTCATGCTCATCAAGATGCAGCAGGAGGTTTTGATGATCTAAGAGATTGGACTAACAATACTCAAAGTAGTATCCCTATCTATCTAAGAAAAGAAGATTTAGATGTAGTAAGCAGAACATTTTATTATCTTGTAGATACTTCAAAAATCACATCAGGTGGAACTGTAGCCAAGTTAGATTTCAATATTATCAATCAAGATAAAATAAATATTTTTGGAAAAGATTTTTTACCTCTAAAAGTTAATCATGGCAAAAGTTATTATGCGAATGGGTATAGAATAGGAGATTTTTCATACATTAGTGACTGCTCATTCATTCCAGATGAAACAATGNAAAAAATTAAGGGAAGTAAGATTTTAGTTTTAGATGCTCTTAGAAAAGGGAAAAAGCATAAATCACATTTTACTCTNGAAGAAGCNATTGAAAAAACATTGGAATTAAANCCCCATAAAGCTTATTTTACAGATGCTTGNCATGATATTGATCANCATGANGTCAATGAATTTTTGAAAGCAGTTTCGATTAAAACAAATATTAAAATGGAANTAGCTTATGATGGATTAAGCATTCTAATTTAGATTAATATCAAATAATTAAGTTATAAAATTTATGACGATTTTGTTGAAAATCTTAATGTGAGATAGCCAAAAACACCAGCAAAAAATGAAGCAATCAAAACACCTAGCCTAACTGATGTTTGATACTCAGGATCTGTAAATGCTAAACTTCCAATAAATAAACTCATAGTAAATCCAATTCCAGTTACTAATGAGAGTCCATAGTATTGCATCCACGTAATGTCNGAAGGCAATTTACAAATTTTCAACAAACTACCTAAATAAGTAAANAACATNACACCAATTTGTTTTCCAAAGAATAAACCTAATATAATACCAATCGTTACTGGATCCCANAGAAGNTTAATTTTCATCCCTGAAAAAGAAACTCCTGCATTAGCGAATGCAAAAATTGGCAANATAATAAAATTAACCCANGGCTCGATTGAATGTTCTAATTTATGTAAAGGTGATTGATCTTTAGATCCTAAAGGAATAAATTGAGCTAGTAAAACTCCCGCTAAACTAGCATGAATTCCAGATTTTAGTACAAAAACCCAAAGAAATATTCCAATAATTATAAATGGTAATAAATTTTTAACTTTTCTATTATTCAAGAAAAATAAAATAATTGTAGCCACAAGGGCATAAATTAAATAATTTATAGATAGGTCAGATGAATAAAAAGAGGCAATTATAATTATAGCCATAAGATCATCAATGATTGCAATTGCTACTAAAGTAACTTTCAGCGAAATAGGAACTCTGTTTCCTAATAATGTAACCACACCTAATGCAAAAGCTATATCAGTAGCNGTTGGTATTGCCCAACCGTTTAGAGTAGCTTCATTACCAATATTAAAACTTATATAGATAATNGCAGGTATAGTAATACCACCAATAGCTGCAACTGCAGGCAAGCTAAATTGTTCTCTTGAAGAAAGGTGCCCTTGGAGTAGTTCTCTCTTAATTTCTAANCCCACTAAAAGAAAAAATATTGCCATNAGNCCATCATTAATCCAATGGTGTAAATCCTTATCTATAGAAAAAGTTGAGATATTAATACTTATAGAACTATGTAAAAGCTTAGAGTAGAAGTCACTTAATGGTGAATTTTCAACTACTATTGCTGTGATTGCTGACATAAGTAGCAAGATACCAGCAGCTGATTTTAATTGGAAAAATTTTCTAATAATTTCTATTGGCATTTTTATGGATTATTATGAATTTTTTGATGGTTATTCTCTAAATCACCTAATTATATTTTTGGGTTTCCAGAATTTCTTTGAATTATCAAAAGTTAGTAAACCTATAAATTTATGATTCAAATTATATATTTTTATCTCATCATTATTCAATAAATTTAAACTCAGATTATCAGAATAAAAAACTTTCCCTTGATAATATTCCTTCTCCATATTTTTATCAAAAATCAACTTTTTATTCTTATCAAAGATGGTTTCTATAGAAAGAAGATTTTTCTTTATTTCTTCAACTTTACTTAAATCAAAAGTATCATTTATTTCAAAAGGTCCATAGCCAATTCTAGACAAATTAACTAGCACTCCTAAAGAATTTAATGATTTCGCAAGATCATATGCAAAACTTCTAACGTAAAATCCGCTTGAACATTTTATTACTAGTTTGAGATCTGGAGATTCCCAACTAATTATTTTTATTTCACTAACATTTACTGTGCGAGGTTCAAGATCAACATTTTCATTATTTCTAGCATAATGATATAACCTTTTCCCATTTTTTTTGATTGCACTATAGATAGGTGGAACTTGTTTAATTGATCCTAAAAAGTATGGAATTTTTTCCTTAATAGAGTTTAAATCATCTGGGATTTTATCAGTTGTTTCTTCAACGTCACCCTCTAAATCATAAGTAGATGTAGATAAGCCAAACTTAATTTCTGCAAGATATGATTTTTTGAAGGTTTGAAAATAATTAAAATATCTTGTTGAATCGTTGACTAAAATTGGCAGTATTCCTGATGCCAAAGGGTCTAATGTTCCAGCATGGCCAATTTTCTTAAAATGATTTTTTGATTTTATTTTTCTTATAACATCGTTAGAAGTCCAATTGATTGGCTTATTGACCAGTAGGATTCCACTTTCATTAAACTTCATTTTTATTATTTTATTCAGTAGATATTTGGTTTATCAAATCATCAATTTGCTTTTGAAATTCTGAACTATTATCGTATTCAAATTTTATTTTCGGAATTCTAGATGTTCTTATACTTTTTGAAAGTCTATTTTGAAATAAACTTTTTTTTTGGTTTAAATCGTCAATTATAGAATCAATAGAATTATCTTGTGTAAAAATACTAACCAAAATTTTTGCATGAGCAAAGTCTCTACTTGTAGCTACATCTGTTATCGAAATTATAGTTGAGCCATCATTATAAAAATCTTTGGACAAATAATCGCCAACAATTTTTTTTACAGAATTATTAAATTTCTCAAGTCTAAAATCAACCATAAATTACTTCAATTCATAGCATTCTAAAACATCTTCAATTTCTAACTCATGAAAACCATTTAATACAATTCCACCCTCTAGATTATTAGTCAATTCGGTAACATTTTGTGTAAGATGTCTCATAGACTCAATTCCTCCATCAAATATTATCTCAGAATTTCTAATTAATCTGACTCTTGCATTTCTTAATATTTTTCCATCAGTTACTCTAACTCCTGCAATATTTTGAACTTTTCCTCTAGGGAAAACTTCTAAAATTCTAGCTGAACCTATATTAACCTCAGATTTCTCTTCACCCTTCAAGCCTTGAATAATTTCTTTTATCTCGTCAACTAATGTGTAAATAATATCAAAGCTTCTTATTGGAATATTATTGGCCTCTGAATGAGATCTTGCACCATCTTGNACTATTGTTTGAAAAGCAACAATTATACAATCTTCTGCACTTGAAGCAAGCATTACGTCAGAATCTGTAACTGCTCCAACTGATCCAGAGATTATTTTTACCTGTATATCTTCACTTGTAAGATCACTAATTACTTGTTCAACTGCAGTTAATGCTCCATTTGAACCTGTTTTAATGACTACATTTATCTCATTTTCCTTTGATGCTTTAGCCCTTTTGACTACCTGAGATAAAGTTGTGATTTTATTATTTTGTTTTTGATTAGATCTAGATAATTTCTGTATCATTTTTTTTGCTTCTTTTTCACTNGAAACAACTTCTACGATTTCACCTATTTCATTAATTCCACCAATACCCATAATTTGTATTGGAGTTGAAGGCTTAGCTGATTTAGTTTGGTTCCCATAACCATCTATCATCTGTCTAATTTTTCCAGAATTTGTTCCTGAAACTATAATGTCACCCTGTTTGAATGAACCAGATTTTACTAGAACTGTAGAAATAGATCCTTTTTTTGGATCGTTATANGATTCAATAATTACTCCCTTTCCTGATAGAGCTGANTTAGATTCAAGTTCACTTATTTCTGATAAAAGAGAAATAGATTCTAANAGTTCATTTATTCCATCTCCCTTTAATGCAGATACTTCAACAGAAAGGACTTCNCCNCCATAATCNTCAACAATAAGCTCATGNTCAGTNAGTTGGCCTTTTACTTTATCTACATCAGCACCTTCTAAATCACACTTATTGATTGCAATAATAATAGGAACATTNGCATTTTTTGCATGATTTATTGACTCNATAGTTTGAGGCATNAATCCATCGTCAGCAGCAACNACTAAAATTACNATATCNGTTACACTNGTTCCCGATACTCTCATNGAGGAAAAAGCTTCATGNCCAGGTGTATCTATAAAAGTTATCTCAGATCCTTGATGTTTGACCTGATANGCACCTATTTTCTGAGTAATACCACCTTCTTCTTTTTCAACNATATTAGTTTTTCTAATAGCGTCTAGAAGTGTTGTTTTGCCATGATCGACATGTCCTAATACCGTTATTACAGGAGCTCTTTTTTCTCCAGTATTTTTATCAGAAGTATCTATAGAAGATCCAACATTTAAAGCATTTTTATTATCTACAGACTCTTTAGGCTTTAATACTGGAATTTCAAATGATTGAGCTACTCTTGCTGCTGTAGAAAAATCAACTTCTTCGTTAACAGAAGCCATTACACCTAATTTCATCAAGGCTTTAACTACATCAACTTGTGACTCTTGAAGTATTTCAGCTAAATCACCGACAGTTACTACTAGAGGTAAGGATACTGGATCTCGTGAAATTACTTCTGAATTTGATTGATCTGGATCGTTTGTAGTCAAATTTATTCCCTAACATTACCGTTTATTTTTTTTTCTTCTATCTGATTTTTTGGAATTTTTGTTATTACTTCCAAAAGTATTTAAAGATTCAATGTCTTCAGCAAATCTTATAGTCTCATCTGACTTATCTTTAGAATCGACTCCGTCAAGATTCCATATATCTTCAGATGAAAAATCCAATATATCTTCTTTTTGTTTTTTCTGTTTTATCTCATCTTCTTCTTTTTGTTCAAGTTCTTGAATTTCTTTTTCCAAGGCCATTAACTCTGCTTCTTCATCTACAGTTTTAGCTTTAGGTGATTCTTCAAGAATAGTTTCATCGAAAACCTCTTCAATTGTTTGTACTGCTTCAGAAGATTCATTGGGGGAAACTTCTTCAGTATTAGCAACAGACGCTGTTTCTGAAACTTTTTCAATAACTTCATCGGGTTGCTCTATTATTACTTCTTCTTCAGCTTGAACATCTATTTTCCATAAAGTGAGCTTGGCTGCCAATCTAGCATTTTGTCCTTCTTTACCAATTGCTAAAGATAGTTGTTTTTTAGGAACAGTAACCGTAGCAGAGCTATCATCAGGATTAATTGATACATTTGAAACAGTTGCAGGTGACAAAGAGTTAGTAATTAATACCTTGGGATCTTCACTCCAGTCTACAACATCAATTTTTTCACCAAGTAATTCATTCACTACATTTTGAATTCTTATTCCTCTAAGGCCCACGCAAGCTCCGACTGCGTCGACGTCAACATCCTCTGATGAAACTGCAACTTTAGATCTTGCTCCAGCTTCTCTCGATAACGCTTTGATTTCCACTACTCCAGCAGATATTTCTGGAACTTCTGACTCAAAAAGTTTTCTTAATAGTTCTGGATGGGTTCTTGAGACTATAATTTCTGGACCTCTAGCTGTTCTTTGAACCTCAGTGACATAAAATTTCAGTTGTTGTCCAACTCTATATTTTTCGTAAGAGGTTTGTTCTGATGGAGGCATAAGAGCATTTGCCCTACCTATGTCTACAAAAATATTTCTTGAATCGATTCTTTGAATTGTTCCAATGATAACTTGTCCTTTTTTATCAGCAAACTTACCAAAGACTAAATCTCTCTCCGCCTCTCTAAGCTTTTGTAAAACAACCTGCTTTGCAGTTTGAGCAGCTATTCTGCCTGGATTATACTCCATAAAACCGGTCTCAATAAAATCACCAACTCTTAAGTCCTTATTTATTTTTTTGGCTTCTTCTTCAGAGATTTCAGATAAAGGATCTTCTATTTCATCCTTCTCTTTAACATTTAAAATTGTTTTCACAATAACATCACCTGTTTCGGAATCTACCTCAACTAAAATATCCTGTCCTTTGGCAGCAGGATCTTTTCTATAAGCTGATGCTAAAGCTTCTTTGACAGCAGAAACAACTATAGACTGAGGCAAATTTCTCTCAGCAGCTAGCTGNGTTAAAGCTAAAAAAAGTTCATTTTTCAAAGTTACCTCCTAAGATAACCATAAAATTAAAAAAAGTGGGCAAAACCCACTTTTACTTCCAATTCATCCTTAAATAATTTTTCTATTAGTTACATACTATCATGAACTAGGAAAATTTTAAGTATCAAACTGATTTTTTTTAAAATATTCTATTGTTTGTTCAAATGATAATTTATCGGTAATATTTTCATCTCTTGAAAATATTTCTAGCAATCCTGACTCTAAATTCCTCTTGGAAACTATAATTCTAAATGGTAAAGATAGTAGCTCAGAATCATTAAATTTTACCCCAGGCTGAGCATCCCTATCGTCAAAAAGAACATCAAATCCAAAACTAGATAGTTCAGAAAAAAGTTTTTCTGAAATTTTCATTACTTCTTTATCATCTACCTGCAAGGCAGCAAGATAAATAGAAAAAGGAGCTATTGAAATTGGTAAATTCATAGAATTTTCTTCTCTGTTTGCCTCTATACAAGCTGCTAATAGTCTTCCAACTCCTATTCCGTAGCATCCCATTAAGATATTTTCTTCTGATCCTTGACTAGTTGAAAACTTTGCATCCATTTTCTTTGTGTAGGCATCTCCAAGCTTAAAAACATGTCCAACTTCTATTCCTTTCTTTGAAGTTAANNCAGAACCACCTAAGGAAATAAAACCTTCTTTAGCTTCAGCAATATCTAATATTTTAACTTCACCTAGATCTCTAGAAATATTAAAGTTTTTATAATGTTTATCTAAAATGTTNCCTCCAATAATAAAATTTCCTGGGCCCATTGAAACTGAATCATCATAAATAAAATCAATATCATCAACATCATAAGGTGATATAAAGCCTGGAATTAGCCCTAAATCAATAATATCTTTTTCAGATGCTCCTTCTAAATATGTTGCATTTAAATAATTTCTTAACTTTGTTTCATTTATTTCATAATCACCTCTAATCACACAACCAATTAATTTTTTATCAAACTTATAAACTACCGTTTTTAGAGTTTTATATGCAGGAATCTTTAAGAAATCTTCTAGTTGTTTTATAGTTTTTATGTTTGGGGTATCAATAATTTCCAAGTTTTCTTCTTGTTCTTTCTCGTATAAATCTTTTTTAAATACAGCTTTTTCAACATTAGCAGCATATTGTTGGTCTTCACTTATTAAGATTACATCCTCCCCTGAATCTGCTAGCATAATAAATTCATTAGATTCTTTACCGCCAATAGCTCCAGAATCTGCATCTACAATAACCACCTCTGTAGAACATCTATAGAATATTTTCTTATAAGCCTCGACCATTTTTTTGTATGAAACATCTAAACCTTCTTGGTCTTTATCGAATGAATAAGCATCTTTCATTTCAAATTCTCTAACTCTCAAGAGCCCACCTCTAGGTCTAGGTTCTTCTCTATATTTAGTTTGAATTTGGTAAAGAGTAAAAGGTAAATCTCTATATGAGTTAACATTTTTTGCAACCATATCAGTGACTGTTTCTTCATGAGTAGGTGCNACAATCATTTCATTCTCTCTTCGGTCATTAAATCTTGCTAGAGGNGGTATAAAAGTATCCAGCCTTCCGGAATTTCTCCAAAGATCAGATGATTGAATAACTGGCATATTTATTTCTAGTGCACCAGAGTTATTCATTTCTTCTCTAATAATATTCTTTATCTTTTCTATTGATCTCCATCCAATAGGTAAAAAACTAAATATTCCTGATGAAACTTGAGAAATAAAACCTGATCTGTGNAAAAGTCTATGACTTTCGGTNTCTAGATTTTGAGGATCTTCACGATAAGTTTTCCATAAAAAATTAGATAATTTTTTTGANCCCAATAANGTATTTATATTCATTTATTTCCCCATTTTTTTTCGACATAAGACTCAACCATATTTATAAACTCACCAGAAATATTATCTCCTTTAAGTACTTTAAGTTTTTTCCCATCAACGTAAACTGGAGCAACTGGACTTTCGCCTGACCCTGGTAAAGATACACCTATATTTGCTGCTTTTGATTCTCCAGGGCCGTTAACAACGCATCCCATCACAGCAACTTTTAGACTCTCTGAACCTGGATATTTNTCNGCCCAATTCTTTTTTTTATTATCAAGAAATAGATTNATTTCTGAGGCTAATTCTCTAAAATAGGTTGANGTTGTTCTTCCACATCCGGGACATGAAGTAACTTCTGGTTTATAACTTCTAATAGCCAAAGATTGTAAAATTTCTTGACAAAGCTCTACTTCTCTTGACCTTGGAGAACCAACTTCAGGAGTTAATGAAGATCTAATCGTATCTCCAATACCTTGTTCAAGAAGAATAGACAATGCAGCAGTTGTTGCNACAATTGATTTCATTCCCATTCCAGCCTCAGTTAAGCCCAAATGNAAAGGAGCAGAACAATTTTTAGATATTTCTCTATAACAATTTACCATCTGATTTAACCTAGAAACCTTACAGGAAATAATTATTTTATCCTTACCTAATCCTAAATCTANTGCTTTTTCATATGATAATAATGCACTTGTTATTAATGCATCAGATTCGATCTCTTCAGCACTTTTGGGAATTTTAAGTTTGATATTTTCATCCATTTTAGAATTTAATAATTCTTGGTCNAATGATCCTGCATTAACACCTATACGAACAGGTTTATCTAGATCTTTGGCAATTTCAATAAATGTCTTAAAATTATCATCTTTTCTGTTTCCAGTACCGAGGTTCCCAGGATTTATTCTATATTTATCTAATTGCTCAGCACATTCAGGATAATCCCTAAGAAGTTTATGTCCAATAAAATGAAAATCCCCTACTATAGGAACATCAATATTTTTATCCATTANNATAGATTTTATTGTCTTGATTGATTTAGCCGACTCAGCATTATTTACTGTTACTCTTATCAGCTCTGAACCAGAATTATATAACTCTTCTATTTGAGATACTGTTTTTTTTATATCAGCTGTGTCAGTATCTGTCATTGATTGGACAACTATTGGGCTGTTTCCACCTATATTTACTTTACCCACTTTAACTAAATGTGTAATTTTTCTCAAAATATTATCCTTTTATCATAATCTTGAAATATCTCTAAATGAAATAAAAATAATCAATAGTATAAGTATAATAAATCCTAACCCATGAATGTAAGACTCTATACTCTCAGGAACCTTTTTCCCTCTTCTAAATATTTCAATAAATAAAAATGCCAATCTGCCTCCATCAAGAGCTGGAAAAGGTAGTAAATTTATAATAGCTAAGGATAAACTAATTGAAGAAGCTAAGGTTATTAATATAAATATCTTATTTTCAATAGTTTCTTCTGAAGCTACAACATTTCCACTAATTTGACCAAGTGCTATGGGGCCTAAGGCTTTAGGGCCATCAAAAATTGGATTTGAGGATCTATTTACTATACCTACAATAGAAAAATAACTTAGTTTATAAATAGAAAAAGATTGTTTTACAGAATCTCTAAGATTTTCTGAAAATCCTTCTCTATAAATTCTTGAATTTTGAGAGCCAATTAATATTCCTATAGATCCTTCTCTAATCTCATCAATTACACCAGCTTCAGAATTTATTTTTCTGGCTTCATCAAGTGGAATTCCATTAGATTCACTATTTAACACTATTGGAAGTTTTTCACCTATAGATAAATTTGAATATTTTTTAGCATCCTCTTGAGAAATAGTTGTTTTTGAAGTTGAATTTGTAATTTCAAAAAAGTTTATAGTGCCAGCATAGGAATTTAAAGTTCTAGCTTTTTCTAATGAAATATCTTTGCCTACTTTATTTACTGGAGGGTCCCATCGAGCAAGAATCTCATAATTTTCGGATAATTTATCATCATAGTAAAACTGATTACTTTCGCCAGGTTTTTGAAATAAATTTGGTACTCCTCTTACGATTTCCCAATCTGACTTTTTACCTAAATTTTGTGAAATCTCATTTTGTAGGTCTGCAACTGAAAATATTTTCTGGTTATTGATAGAAATAATTTTATCTCCTGATCTTAAACCAGCATTATCTGCTGGTGAATTTGGCATAACCTGTTGAACGATTATGTCTGAAGCATTTTTTTCAACAATAAAAATGCTTACACAAAACATCATAATAAGAGGAAGTAAGAAATTTATAAAAGANCCTGAAAANATTATTATAAATCTTCCAAGATAAGATGAAGAAGAAAGAGAGTCTTTTGAGCTATTTTTCTCCTCGCCAAAAAGTTTTACAAANCCCCCAAAAGGAATTAGATTAATNCTCCAATTCATTGTTTTAACTTTTAATNTATCCTCAAAAATATCAANAATTTTTAAAGGGATTANNTTTTTTGAATTTTGGGAATTATTTTTCTCAGAAATATAAGTNATTTTATTTTCACTTAACTCAACATAAATTATTTGATCTTTTTCTAANTCATNAGAATTGATTTGAANATGATTATCAANATTATAGACAATTTCTTGNGTCCAAATAGAAAAGANTTTNGGNGGGAAACCCAAACCAAATTCTAAAACTCTTACTTTAAAATATTTTGCNGTTAGGTAATGACCTAATTCGTGTAAAACTACTAAAGGGGTAATTATCAGTGAAAGAGTAATTATACTTACTAAAATTTGCATTATCTATAAATTTAATTTATGNGAGATTTTTGACTTTATNATCTCTCTAATTTCAATTATATTATCAAAGTTTATTTCATCATCAAATTTTTCAGTATCTAATGCAAANTTCATTAATTTTGGAATAGAAATATAAGAAATTTTTTCACTCAAAAACAAATCAACTAAGATTTCATTGGTAATAGATAATGCTGATATATAGAGAGGGCCTTTTTTTATGAAATCAATAGCAAAATCGTAGCAAGGATATTTTTTTCTATCTACTGNGCTAAATGATAGATTATTTAACTTAGAAAAATCTAATTTGTTTTGATAATTTAAGTTTTGTGAGTCATAATTTAAGGCATGTTGAATTGGTAGTCTCATATCAGTCTTAGAAATTTGAGCTTTGACTGATCCATCAGAAAATTCTACCATAGAATGAACCAAACTTTCTCTGTGAATCAAGACTTCAATTTTTTCGATAGGAACGTCAAATAGATAACTTGTTTCAACTATTTCAAAAATTTTATTCATCATTGTCGATGAATCTATCGTTATTTTTTCTCCCATATCCCAATTAGGATGTTTTTTAGCTTGTTCAGGAGTAATATCTTTCAATTCATTGAAACTTATATCTCTGAATGCGCCTCCAGATGCAGTTAATATAATTCTAGAAATATCTTTATTATTCCCCTCAATACACTGCGATATAGCTGAAGGTTCTGAATCGACTGGATATATATTAGATCCAAAGTTTTTTGCATCTTCCATTATCATTGGGCCGTATGTAACAATTACCTCTTTATTTGTAAGGCCTATATTTTTACCACTACGAATAGCCTTAAAAATTGGAATATGAGCTTGAGAACCCGAAGAAGCAAATAAAATAAAATCTACATCTTTATCGGACACTATTTTTTCTGAATCTAACAATTTAGAATAAGATAAATTAAAATCTATTTTTGGTAAATTATCATAAAACTTAGGTCTATATTTAGCTATTTGTGTTTCTAGTTTTTCAATATTTTCACCTGCTGTAATTGCATAAATGTCAAATTCATTAGAATTACTTGAACAAACTTCTAGAGTCTGAACACCTATAGAACCTGTAGAACCTATAATTACAATTTTTTTCATACTAAAAAGAATATCCAAAAAGATATAGCAAAACTAGGTAAAAGAGAATCGAGTCTGTCTGAAATTCCACCATGTCCATATAACATTTTAGAGAAATCCTTAACTTCAATCGATCTTTTTACTTTAGAAACAAATAAATCTCCAAAAATACTAGAAAATATTACAGAAAAAATTATTAATATCTTAGTTGAAAAATTTATTGGATTTTCTAAAACAATTATGCTTAAGTAAATAAAACCTGCTATAAAGCCAATCAATATTGACCCAAAGTATCCCTCTATTGTTTTATTTGGAGAAATACCTTTTAGAATCTTTATTTTATTTTTTCCAAGAATTTTTCCTGTCATATAACCAGAAATATCTACTATAAAAACTTGAAATAAAATGAAAAAAAATATTTTTTTCCAATCTAAGAAATTATTTTCAATAAGAATTATATGAATAAAAAATAAAAAATAAAAAATAAAAAAAATATACATAATCTTTATTCGTGAAGATAGATTATTTTTAAGTTGAAACAAAAATTCAAGAATAAAAAATAATAAACATAATATGACCAAGGGATGTATATAAAAATCATCTAATATTATAAGATTTATTTTTATTTGAGGTAGATATAAAAAACCAAATATAATTACGAATATACCTAAAATACTAGTTATAAATCTTTTATAAAAATTATTAAGTTCCGCCAAAATTTCTTTTCCTTTTTGAAAAATCTTCAATTATTTCTTTAAGATTTTCTTCACTAAATTCTGGCCAAAATATATCTAAAAAATATAACTCAGAATATGCCGATTCCCATAATAAAAAGTTTGAAAGTCTTTTATGTCCACCTGTTCTTATGATGATATCTGGTTCAGGAAAATTTCTTCCGGATAATATTTCTGAAAAAGAATTTTCTGTAAGGTTTTTAAGATCAGATACGCTTAATTTGCGGACACTTTGAACAATTTCATTCCTAGATCCATAATTAAAAGCCACTGATAGAAAGAAATCATCATTATTTTTTGTAATTTCCTCNGATCTATCTATTTTTTTCAAAATATTTTTTGGGAGATTTTTTTTACTTCCAATATGCCTGATTTTTACACCATTTTTGTTCAATTCATCGGTTTCAGAATCGATTACGTCTGTAGCAAGATTTAATATAAATTCAATTTCTTCTGATGATCTTGTCCAGTTTTCTGTTGAAAATGCAAATATAGTAAGATGTTTAATTCCAAGTTTCTTTGCAGCTATAACTGTTGGTTTTATATTTTCATACCCTTTTAGGTGACCAGCTGATCTATCTAANCCCTGATCAATAGCCCATCTTCCATTTCCATCCATGATAATAGCAATATGATTGGGTTTTAATTTANTGGAAATCATAAAGAAAAACTAAACTTGCATAATTTCAGATTCTTTAGTAGCAGACTCTTGATCAATTACCTTNATNGAGTCATCAGTTAATTTTTGAAGTTCNCCCATTGCTCTTCTNGAATCATCCTCAGAACAATCACCTTCTTTTTCAAGTTTTCTTATATCTTCTTGAGCATCTCTTCTAACNTTTCTTATTGCTACTTTTGATTCTTCNCTTCTTTGCTTGAGAAGTTTTACTACATTTTTTCTNGTTTCTTCAGTCATTGGAGGTATGTTAACTCTCANNCNATCTCCTTCAATTTGAGGCGTTATACCTAAATCAGACGATTGAATACCTTTNGAAATTANATCAACTGCAGATTTNTCCCANGGTTGAACAATTAAGCTTCTTTGATCTCCAACTGAGATTTGTGAAAGTTGATTAAGAGGCATANTTGAACCATGATAATCTATNTTAATATTTTCTAAAAGATTAGTNGTNGCTCTACCAGTTCTTATAGATTTNATATCCGNNACAAAGAATTCGCATGATGAATTCATTCTATCTGAACATTGTTTTAGTATTTCTGAGAGTTCCATATTTTATATTTTTTTTAAATATAATATCTAAGTTTTTTTTGGTGTATATATTTTGGTACCTACTTTTTGACCTGATATAACCTTAAGTAAATTATCTGGTTTAAATAAATCAAAAATAACAATTGGCAAAGTATTGTCCATNCANAGTGTTAANGCTGTTGAATCTAAAGCTTCAAGTCTTTTNCTCAATGCCTCNTGATGAGTTATNTNNGATATTTTCTTAGCTGATTTATTTTTGTTAGGATCAGAGTCATACATTCCATCAACTCCATTTTTTGCCATAATTAAAATATCAGCATTGATTTCAACTGCTCTAAGGGCAGCTGCAGTGTCAGTTGACATAAAGGGATTTCCAGTACCACCTGCAAAAAGAACAAGTCTTCCTTTTTCTAAATGCCTTATTGCCCTTCTTCGTATATAAGCTTCAGCCACGGATGGAAGATTTAATGCAGATTGAGTTCTAACTTCTATTTGATTTTTTTCAAGCTCATCTTGAAGAGCAAGAGCATTCATTATAGTAGCAAGCATTCCTGCATAATCAGCTGTAGATCTATCCATTCCTCTTTTCTCGAATTCAGCTCCTCTCCAAAAGTTTCCTCCTCCAGCTACAATAGAAACCTGAGCATTTATTTTTGAAACTTTTTTTATCTCGGTTGCGATAGTCTTCAAAATATCACTATCTAAACCAAATTCTTGATCACCTTTTAAGGATTCACCACTAAGTTTTAATACAACTCTTTTAGGTTTGTTAACTTCCAATTTCAAACCTATGAATCTTCATAATCACAATATTCTCTCCTACCTTTGCAGATAATTCCTTTACTACTTCTCCAACTGTCTTAGAAGCATCTCTAATGTATGCCTGTGATTCTAAAATTTCGTCATCACTTAAGTCATTATCGTCATCTTTTGATATTGCTTTAGGATTCATAGCAGCAACTTGCATAGCTATTTCTTTAGCACATTTAGTGAAATCATCTGTTCTAGCAACAAAGTCTGTCTCACAAGATAATTGAACGATAGATCCAATTCTTCCACCTGTATGAATATAAGATTCAACTATACCATTTTCTGTTGCTCTACCAGATCTTTTTTCAACTGAAGCTAGTCCCTTTGCGGTTAGTAATTCAACAGCTTTATCTACATTTCCCTCTGATTCTTCAAGTGCTTTCTTTGCATCCATTATTCCTGCACCTGTAGAATCTCTAAGTTCTTTAATCTGTTTTGCTGTTATTTCTGCCATTTAAGTCTCCAAAAAATTATTTTTATTTTTCAGAATCTTCTTCTTTAGTTGAAGAATCTGTTTTAGCTTTTTTTGATGTTTTGGTTTTTGATTTCTNCTACTTTCTCCTCGGCTTTTGGAGCTTTNTCTTCTACTTTCTCCTCGGCTTTTGGAGCTTTNTCTTCTACTTTCTCCTCGGCTTTTTTAGTCTGTCTTTTGGAAGCCTCAGCCTGAGCTTTATTTCTTGCTTCTTGCTCTTGTCTTTCAAGTTCAGCTTCTTCTGCTAACTGATCTTCTTGTCTCTTACGACTTATTTCTTGCCCTGAAATTATGGAATCTGTAACTAAGTCAGTAATAATCTGTATAGATCTTAGACCATCATCATTTGATGGTATTGGATATTCAATTTCTTCTGGGTTTGAGTTTGTATCAACCATACCTACAACTGGAATTCCTAATTTTTTTGCTTCGGCAACTGCAATATTTTCTCTATGAATATCAACTACAAACAAAACAGATGGTAACTCACTCATTTCCTTTATACCTGAGAAAAATTTGTTTAAACGCCCTCTTTCAGCATCAAGCTTTTGTGACTCTCGCTTTGTTTGAGATATGACTAATCCTTTAGCAAAAGATTCTTCTAACTCTACTAATCTTTCAAGCCTTTTCTCTATAGTCTTGAAATTAGTCATTAAGCCTCCAAGCCACCTTTGATTTATGTAGTATGAATCTGATCTTTCTGCGCTAGATTTTATGATACTTTGAGCATGTTTCTTTGTCCCTACGAACAAACATTTTCCACCATTAGAAATCACATCTTCTATAAAGCTTAGTGCTTCTTCAAGTTTTACCAAAGTTTTAGATAAGTCTATGATGTGTGATCCATTCCTCTTTGTAAAGATGTACTTAGTCATTTTTGGATTCCATCTTCTAGAAGGGTGTCCAAAATGAGAACCTGCATCAAATAGATCTTGAATGGTTATAGACTTTGTATGTTTTGTAGTCAAATTTATTCCTTATTCTTGTTTAACATAAATTAAAGTTATTCCAGTAGACTATTATAACAATTATTGTTCTAATTTCACACTAATTTCAGTAGAAAAAGGAATAATGGAAAATTATAACTAAAACTCGCTCATCCAATAGAGAATCAAATATGATCCACTAAGAATCAATATTACAGAAGCAAGATAATTATAAATTTTGAAAAATATTTTTATCTTTTCTATGACAACTTTTAGAAATAATAAACTTATTGATACGATTATAAGAGAAATCCAAGATCCCATAGAAAAAAGTGCAAAGTCCAAAAATAAATTACCAATTGACGAAGTATTTGAAAAACTGAACACAATTGACATAAATACGGGCAAAGAACAAGAAAGAGATGTTAATCCAAATGAAATTCCATAATAAAAATAAAATTTCAAATTTTTATCGTCAGATGATCCCATAGAATTTGCTAATTTATTTAATCCTGAGAAATAAACTGTTCTCCCTGAAAGCATATAAAATCCATAAGCAAGTAGAATAACTGAAATAAATAATCCTAGGTATGAAAAGATATTTTTAAGAGCATAAAATCCACTTGATATCAAAAGTCCAAAAAGGAAAAATATTANTATAAATCCAATAGTAACTGTGGTTGAAATCAGAATGGATTCAGAGATTTTTTTCACATTAGAATTCAAATTTTTAGTATCTTTTCTAGTTATGAAATATGAAAGATACACTGAAAGTAATGCAAAGCCACAAGGATTGAACACAGCAACTAGACCTGCGCTAAAAGCAATACCTGATCTTAGCAATGTAGATAGATTTGAAAAAAAAGTGCTGGTATTAGCTGAAATTTCAAAACCAAAAAACAATATATTTGATATATTTTCACTCTCAAGGAAAAAACCTAATAAAACTAAAAATATTAGATACAAAGAGAATAAAAATATATAACCTGTCTTAAGTATTTTTACAGCAACCATACGTACAAATGTTTCCCAGAATTTTGGGAAAAAAACTTTTCCCTAGTTTGCATTTTCAAGTTTTGATATTTATGACCTATTATATTTTTTAGGACTTAAAAAAATTGTATCACTCTATAACTAGAACAGTATGTACAACTTAGAAAATATTAAGACGACTGAACAAGAAATTGAAATACTAGAACTTTTATCAAATGGGCTCAGAGCATTTGATATAGCCCAAAGAATGAATCTAGCGGAACAAACTATAAAAAACAAAGTTCAAGTTATTTGNATCAAACTAGATTCNTCTAATCGAACTCAAGCAGTAGCAAAGGCTATAAGGTTGGGAATAATTTAGGCAGCCTCTACTGGGTTTTCAAGAACCCCTACTCCCTCTATCTCGATTCTTACNGAGTCTCCTGGGTTAATTGGAGGAGTTTTTCCAGATGTTCCTGTCCAAAGCATATCTCCAGGTAATAATGTTGCATACTTACTGATAAAACTGATTGCTTTTGCTGTTGAGAATATCATCTCAGATGAATGACAACTTTGACCTTCAACGCCATTAACAAAACCCTTAATTGATACATTTTGAGGATCAATATCTGTAATAATATATGGTCCTAAAGGTCCAAAAGTATCAGCAGACTTAGCTCTCCACCATTGGTTATCAGCATCATCTCCACCTTGCCACTCTCTAGCAGATACATCATTTCCACAAGTGTAACCAAAAACATAATCTAATGCTTCTTCTTCAGAAACATTTTTGGTAACTTTTCCAATAATAGCTACAAGCTCAGACTCACATGCTACCAAACCCGCTTCAGGATGTATTTTTATAGGATCTCCAGGTCCAATAAGTGCTGTAGATGTTTTATAAAAAGGTTCAGGTCTAGTCGGTGCATCTCTTTCTGCCAAATGCGAGCCATAGTTTAATGCCAAACATAAACTTTTTGATGGGTTAGGATTTGGACATAAAATTTTTACATCGGATTCTTTATAAATATTTCCTGTTTTATTGTATGTTCCTAATATAGGATTTGAGTCTATTTCAATAACATCTTCGTTTTCTACAATCCCGTAAGAAATATTTCCGGAATTTTCAAATCTTGCAAACTTCATTTTTTTCTCCATTTTTTGATTTAAATCATTCTTTTACAAATGTTGTTATAAGTGTAATCTACAATTGTATAACGTCAAGAAAAAAGAAATATTTTTATGGTTAAATCATTTATTGAAGTTGAAAAGCTATCAAAAACCTTTGATGAAAAAAAAGTTCTAGACAATTTATCCTTTACTATAGCTAAGGGTGAAATAGTAAAAATTTCTGGGAATAATGGGTCAGGTAAATCAACTTTACTAAAAATAATTGCAAGAATTTATTCTCAAGATACTGGGCAAATAAAAATTGAAGATGAAAAAATAAGCTCATCTTCACTTTCAAAGAGTAGAGTCTCATATGTTTCATCAGACTTTATTTATTACAAAGACCTTACAGTTAAAAAAAATTTATTGTTTTTTTTAAGCCTAATTGGAGAAGACAATAACATTTATGAAAATAATAAAACTTTTCTAGATATAGATAAATTTGAAAATTTATATCCTGATACCCTATCAAATGGTCAAAAAAAGAAAATGAATCTTTTCAGATGTCTAATTCCTAAATATGAAATATATCTTCTTGATGAACCTGAAAATGGTTTGGACGATAAATCAAAGAAAGATCTTGATAATAAATTAATTGAATTATCAAAAAACTCCACAATTATTTATACCTCTCATAATATTGGTTTATTATCTATTTACGACAAAACAAGTAAAGAAATAAAACTATGAAAAATTTCAAAAAAATTTTTTTTATTATAAAAACTATAGTTTTCAAAGATTTTATCGAAGAAATCAAATCAAAAGAAATTTTTATATCAATCATTTCTTATTCAACATTGGTACTGGTTGTTGTAGCTACAACTTCAAGTGTCAATAAATCAACAGAATTCTTCTCTACTATATTTTGGATATCTATAAGTTTTTCAATTATATTAGGTATAAATAAATCAATGTCAAAAGAATTTGAAAATAGAGGGATAGAATTATTACTTACAGCTCCAATTGATAAAGAATTGATCATAATCTCTAAATTTATTTCAAACTTTATTTTCATAAATCTATCAAGTTTATTCATTCTTTTATTTAATACAGTAATCCTAAATTATGATCTTTTTGAAATACAATTTCTTTTATTAGTTCTTATTGTGAATTTAGGATTTAGCATAATTGGAACTATTACTTTCTTACTATTTTCTAAAGTTAGGGGTAAAGAAATACTGTCACCCATGTTATTTATTCCTCTTATTAGCCCATTACTTATGGGCGGATCAATACTTACAAATCAAATAATTCAGAATGATATAAAAAACATAAGTTGGTTTGGATTGATCATAGCTTATGATTTATTATTTTTTCTTGTTGGTTTATTAATTTCAAATATCATTTTTGAAGAGTAAAATAATAATAACAAGTAAATTAATAAGAATTGTCNACTAAAATAGGATACAATTTAATTACACAAGAAATCAAATGATTAAACTACTTTATACATCANTCACTGCAATAATGTTTATTTTCATGCTNTGGATGGTTTTTTGGTGGATACCAATAGATATTTCACAAGGACCAGTAGCAAAAACTGTATTTATTCATGTCCCACTAGCTTGGTGCTCTATGGTTGCAATTATTTTAGTATCTATTGCCTCAATAATTTATCTTCTGAGAAAAAATCTTTTTTGGGATCAGGTTGCTCAATCAACAGCCGAAATTGGTGTTATTTTTGGAATAGCTGCACTAGTTAGNGGAATAATCTGGGCGAAACCTATTTGGGGAGTTTGGTGGACTGGTGAAGCAAAGTTAACAACAACTCTAATTTTAATACTAATTTACATAGCTTATATTTTATTTAGATCTTTATATAAAAATAGTTTTCAAATGAAAAAAATAGCTGCTGTNATTGCTGTCATCGGAGCNATAGACAGCCCTATTATTTATTTTGCAGCAAACTTATGGCAAGAGGCTCATCCNGTTACAGTTATTGGCCCNCTTGCAGAAAGTGANTCATCTTTCGGAGCAGATTATGGTATAACATTATTAGTTTCAGTAATTGCNTTCACATTACTATTTGTTTTGCTTACAAATATCCGATACAAAATNATTAAATTAGAAAATCTCACAAAGGAAAAACTGTCATGAAGAAATATTTTTTTATACTNATTTTNGTNCTATCGTCTTTCATATCGTTTAGTGGAATNAATGCTCAAAGTAATGAAGAATTAGTTAATGGTTTCATNAAGAATATNAATTCAGAGAATGAAAAAATTGTTATACATGTAGTTGATAATTTTGGAAACGACTTCAAATTAAATNTAACTACAGANTCAGAGATTGGAATAGAGACTCAATCAGGAGAAAGATGGGTTGGAACAATAAATAATGATCAAGAATANGTAGTATTTCTGCTTGAAGAAGCNCANCATAGTCTTGANCCNATTTCAGTAAAATATTCAGGNGAATCANTNAATTCNTTAGTNAGTTANGAATCNTCAAANATTAAAAATAATNTAGGNTATNTAGCAGGAAGTTTTATTTTTCTTGCATTACTATTTTTCGGATATATCTTTATAATTAATAATAAGATAAAAATAATTTCATCCAAAAATTAATGCCAGAAAATTCTAACCAAAGAGTAGTTGAATTACGAAATAAAAAAATCACATTTATATCTATAATTGTTGTTGTTGTTATATCTCTACTATTTTTTGGATTTCAAGCTTTTTCAGAAGCTACTTATAAATATTATTCTGTTGAGGAATTAGTTAGTTCCAAAACATTTAATAATCAATCAAAAATAGGATTAAAAGCTGTATTGGTACAGAATACCTATGTAAGATCTCCAGATGGATTATCTGCTAACTTTGTAGTTACGGATGAAAATGCTTTAAATGATAACAACTTAAACGTGGAGTACTCAGGTGAGATAGGGAGTGTTTTCTTTAATGAATATTCGGAACTAATTATGATTGGACAAATTAATTCTGAAGGCACTTTTGTTGCATCTAACCTATCTGTAAGGTGCCCATCAAAATATATGACAGAAGAAGATTATACCTAAATAGAATAGCTATTTAATATATCTTTAGCTTCTTTCGATTTATTAGCTATTATTTTATCTTGTAAATCATTAATGGTAGGTGGAGTTTTTTTGTATATAAGACCTAATGGAACTCCTCCTTTATTTATCAGATCAACAGCAGCATTATAATCACTTGGGTCGTGATCCTCATCTACTATAAATGCTGTACCAGGTATATTATTTTTCTTATCTCCCCTAAGAATGTCATATGTATTATTATATGTTGTACAAGGTGACTGCACATGTATTATAGAAAGTCCAGGATGTTTCATCCCTTCTACTATAAATTCTGCAAGTACTTTTGGTTTACTTGAATAATGGGAAGCAATATAACTTACACCGTATGATAAATAGAGTTCTAAAGGTTTCATTTGGGACTCCATCTTTCCAAAAGGAGTTGAAGTCGTTATTTGCCCAGTTGATGATGTCGGTGAGCTTTGTCCTTTTGTTAATCCATAAACTCCGTTATCCATAATTATACAAGTCATATTAGGATTTCTTGAGGCTACAGATGGAATGTGCTCAGCTCCAATAGATAAAAAATCTCCATCACCAGCTACTACAATCGTATTAAGGTCAGGTCTTGATGTTGCAACTCCAAATGCAATTGGAAGTGTTCTTCCGTGTATTCCATGTATTCCAAAGGGTTGTTCTCCATCCATCATATGGACCATATTTCCCGAACAACCAATTCCAGCAACTATTACATTAGATGTTCTTGGAATCTCAAACTCTTCGGTGTAAGTTCCTATGGCTTGCTCAAGTGCTCTTTTTACTCCAAAATCACCGCATCCTGGGCACCACTTAAAATCATACTCTGGATTTCTATCGCTCAAATCAAACTCCTGCTTCTTTAATTTTTTCTAAAATCTTTTCAGACAACTCTGTTGGCTTGAAAGGAAGACCCGTATATTGAGTTACTGAAACAGCATTAATACCTTCCATTCTTAAGATAGATGACCATTGTCCTTGATAATTTAACTCTGGGACTATAACTAACTTTTTACTTTTGAGTTGTTCAATAATTTCTTCTGGCAAAGGATTTAAGGCAACAGAGTAAACCCAGCTAATTTTTTCTCCTTTATCAGTCAGTTTGTCATATGCTTCTCTAGCGACACCTTTACTTGAACCCCATGGCATTATTGCTATATCAGAATCAGGATTCTCTATTTCATAAGGGGCATCATTTAGAAGGCCTAATTTAGCAAATCTTCTTTCTGTTAGTCTTATATGATGTTTTGGAAGATGAGTAGTATCACCTATTTCGTCATGTTCAGAACCATTAGCAACATATGCTACTTCTCCACCAGGTATTGGCATTGGAGATAGCTCACCTTCCCATGATTGATATCTTTTATAACCATTAGTACCAGTATTTGAATTCCGTCTTTCATCAATCACTTTAGATAAATCAGGCTTTCTTATATTTTCAGACCTCTCAGCTAGACTGAATTCTCCCATTACCATCACAGGCCCTTGGTATCTTTCAGCCCAATTTACTGAAAGTTCACCAACATAAAAACATTCTTCAACCGATCCAGGGGCTAAAACAGGCAATCTTACATCTCCATGAGCAGGAAACATGCATGCAAAAAGATCAGATTGTTCAGACTTTGTAGGAAGACCAGTTGCTGGGCCTCCTCTTTGAATGTCTACTACAACACATGGTATTTCTGCCATCCAGGCTAATCCTAATCCTTCTGACATTAGTGCAATACCAGGACCAGCTGTTGCGGTCATAGCCTTTTTACCTGAAAAGCCTGCACCTACGATATTATTAATAGCTTCTATTTCAGAAGCAACTTGAAATACGAATTTACCTTTATTAATCAAATTCTGTTCCATCCAGATCAAAATTGTTGTAGCAGGTGATATTGGGTACCCATAGTAACTATCTAATCCTGCAGAAGTTGACCCCAAAGATAATGCTGCATTTCCTGTTATCATAATTTGTTCATAATCGGGAGGGATAGGATCATCAAGAGAACCTACACTAAATCCACTTTTTTTAGCAACATCTACACCAAGACCAATAGCTACAATATTTGAAGAGATAATCTCTTCATCATTATCTCTACCTCTAGAGAATCTTTCTCTAACAAAATTTTCTATACTTTCTATCTTGAAATCTATTAGAGTAGCTACTGCTCCAAGAATTACCATATTAGCAGCTCTTGTATTTCCCGATTCTTTAGCTAATTCGTCGGCATTTATTCCAAAATAATTACCTTCTCCTGAAGGCTCACAATCCTGTGCATTATATATACATACTCCATTTTCACTTAAATCTTGAATATGATTATCAAATGCATATTGATTTAATACAACAAGTACATCAACCGCATCGCCATTAGAAAGTACCGGAGTTGTAGAAATTCTAACTTGTGATGATGCTGGGCCTCCCATAATTTGAGACGGGAAAGTTGAAAAAGTCTGACAGTAGAAGCCAGCACCTGTAGCTGCTCTTGCCATAGCATCAGCAGATGTGACTAGGCCTTGCCCGCCTTCACCTGCAAATCTTATTACAAAATCCTTAGATTTTATTTTTTGAGTCATAATAGTAGTAAATCTCTTTTTTATATCTGTTTATTGAATGAATAATAAAAAAATTTTCAACCAATTTGATCATATTTTAAAATTGAAAGAATATCAATTGGATACAAAGTAAAAATTTCAATATTATATTTATATAAAGATTTAAATTTTTCAAGGATTTATATGGATGAAAAAGTAGTTTGGTCTGCTGGTGGGGTAATTATAGAGAATAATAAAGCATTAATTTGTTATAGAAAAAAAGAAAATTTATTTTGCTTACCAAAAGGTACTCCAGAAAAAAATGAATCTATACAAGAGACAGCTATTAGAGAAGTCTCAGAAGAAACAGGTATTTATCCTAAAATCATAAAAGATCTTGGACAAATAGATTATGAGTTTGTTGGATTAGATAATCAATCTAGATATTTGAAAAAAACGATTTATAAAAAAACTGTATATTTTTTTTTGATGAGCCAAAATGGTGGATCCATAGAAAATCATGATGAAGAGTTTGATGAAGTCGTTTGGATGTCTATACAAAATGCAAAAGAAAAACTAACATATAAAGATGAATTCTCAATCTTGGAAAAGGCTTTTCACGCCAAATATAAAAAGTAAACCAGATAGTAAGATTTCTATTTTGGGAAATAAAACAATTATCAGACCCAAAAAAAGAAAAGATATAGAAAATGATTTTCAATGGCGTACCGATACTGAATTATCTGATTTAGATGCTACAGTTCCTATCAATTTATCATACGAACAATTTGAAAGAATATCTGTAAATGAACTTTCTAAATCATCTCAATGGTCAGAAAAATTTTCTATAGAAAATCATGAAAAAAAACATATTGGTAATTGTATGTATTATGACGTAAATAGATGGGAAAAATCCTGTGAATTCGGAATTATGATTGGAGATAAGTCTTTTTGGAACGGAGGATATGGAACCGATGCCACAATAAACCTACTTTACTATATATATACTGAAACTGAAATCGAGAATGTTTTTTTACACACTTTGCAAACAAATATCAGAGCACAAAAAGCTTTTTCTAAATCAGGATTTTCTTCTCCAAAAGAAGTAAAAAAAGGAAGATACGAGTTCTTCAAAATGACAACTAATAAAGAAGACTGGTTAAAAAAATTTAGTGAAGTTGATATTAAAATTATTCCTGAGGAGGAGAAGGATTAATTAGTTCTGGGCCAAATGTTTCTGGTACTACATTAGCCAACTCCTCAACAGTCCATCTGCCAGCCTTTCTTACAGACCTTCTTGTTTCATAACCATTAAATAGACTAATTCTATTTCCTACAGCATGAACTATCTCTCCATTGATATGGGAAGCTGCATC
>NZTZ01000020.1 GCA_002703265.1 Chloroflexota bacterium | reverse complement strand
TGACCTGGTACTAATGAGCTAACATCTCCACCTAACAATGCAATTTCTTTTACTCTACTTGAGCTGACATATTGAAACTTTAAGGATGAAATTAAACAAACTGTATCTATCTTTGAATTCATTTCTCTGTTTGTTAGTGCCATTTCTCTCTCATACTCAAAGTCAGCTCCAATTCTTAGCCCTCTGATAATGACACTTGCTCCTAATTCTTCAGCCAAATTAACGGTTAACTTATCAAATTTTGTAACGTTTACATTTGATAATTTTGAGATAGATTTATTAATCATCTCAACTCTTTCGTCAACATTAAAAATAACATTCTTCATAGAACCTGAATAAACACATATAGTTACTTCTTCAAACATTTTAGAAGCACGTTCTACTATGTCAAAATGACCATTGGTTACTGGGTCAAATGTTCCTGGATAAATTCCTTTTATCATATTTCTTTCTCAAAAAGAAAAAACTGAAATGGATGTATCTCCATATTTTTTTTCCTGTTTCTTTTTAAATAGTTTATACTCATCTACTAATTTTATTCTAGAAGAATGTTCAGCAAATAATCTAGTTTCTTTATGTACAAGACTATAATCAATTAACTGTTCAAATATTTTTTCAAAAGGNTTTTGATCATATGGAGGATCAACAAAAATAAAATCAAAAGTTTCATTGATTTTATTTAGTTGAGTTTCACAATTGCCCTTAAGAGCTGTAGTTTTTTCCTCAAATTTAAGTTTTTTAGTCTTTAATTTAATCTTTTGTATAAAATCTTGATTTCTGTCAAAGAAAANACAATGCTTTGCTCCAAGTTCCAAAGCTCTTATTCCAACNGAACCTGTACCTGCATATAAATCTAAAAANTTTTTNCCCTCTAAATTAGAATGACCCATCATCGAAAAAATTGCACCTATAACTTTAGAAGTAGTTGGTCTTAAACCCAATTCACTATATTGAGGCTTTTTCAAGTTTCACGTCCTCATAATTAAAGTGTTTCTCTAAATTTTCAAAAAAATAAAGAATTATTATTTCGATGTCTTCATTAGATCTAAAAATTTTTTGCCTTAGTTCTTTAGAATTTATTAACCCTTTGGAATAGTAAGAAAGTTGTTTTTTTATCTGTAAATCTATATTTTTTTCAGCAAAAAATTGTTTTATATAATCGATATGTATCTTTATGTCATTAATCATTTTTTTTATTCTTTTGATCTCATCAAGCTTTTGAAATTGAGGATTGAAGATCCANGGATTACCAATAGCANTNCTTCCAATCATCACAGAGTGACANCCAGTATTTTTAATCATTAATTCNGCATCCTCAAAAGATTTTACATCTCCATTTCCTGTTACTGGTATGTTTATTTTATCAACAACATTTTTTATTATTTCCCATTTTGATAGACCTTCATATCTTTGAGCTCTAGTTCGAGGATGTACAGTTATTCCATCAATACCTTCTTCTTCCAACATTTTAGAAAATTCTACAGCATTTTGATCTTCTTCATTCCATCCGCTTCTAATCTTTGCAGTAAGAGGAATCTTAGTTNCTTTTCTAATTTTATTTACCAATTTTGAGGTTTGGATAATATCTTTCATTAAGGCTGAGCCTTTTCCTTTTTTGGTAATTTTTGGAACGGGACATCCCATATTAATATCTATAATGTCTGCGCCCATTTGTTGAAGTATTATTGCTGCCTCAGGCATGATTTTTTCATCACATCCTAAAAGCTGAAGAGCTATAGGTTTTTCTTTTATATTAAAACTTGCAATTTCTTTAGTCCTAATAGATTTATCATAAACAAGTGAGGTAGCATCTATTTCTTCTGAAGTCACAAAACCTGAATTGTTTAGAATACAAATCTCTCTGAAGGGAGAATTAGTAACTCCAGCCATGGGAGCTAATCTTAGTTTGTTTTTTTTAATTAAATCAAAATACATATCAATAGTTTTCNTACAAAATTTTTGATAATTTTTCGCCTTCAGCNGCATACCCAACAGATCTATATGTTTCTTCACCGTTTTTATCAAGAATGATATAAGTTGGAGTACTTGAAATTTGGAAATATCTTANAGTTTCAGTGACATCTTCTAAATATCTATTTGAAACATCAACAATAANAAAGTTCACCTGATTTGAGTGTTCAACTTTTAATTTTTTTAATGCTACTTCTCCCATTTTGCAATAAACACATGATTCACTCCAGCCTTCAATAAAAGTTGGTTTCCCAGAGTCAATTATATTTTGGATCTGAGAAAGATCAGTTACTATTCCCATTTTTCTATATTGAGCTTGTCTCATTTCATTAAATGAACCATAAAAACCTAGCTCAAATCTCAAATCTTCGTANGATTCTGTACCATTATCATTTTTCCAATGAGAATAATCACCCTTAAATGTTCTTAATAATTCTTTATTTGAAGATTCAATAATATTTGATGAANTTGATACATATGCTTGGGTTTCAGTATTTTCAGAACAAGNAAATAAAAAAAGTAATGCTGTAAATAATAAATATTTCATTCTTCTATTATATTTGTTTTGACCTAGCTAGAAAAATATTAGGTAGTAGAGAAATAACTAAAAAAACAACTGAAGAGAAATATATAAATTTCCAAGCATTGAGAAAAACATTCATAGAATCTTTATCTAAAGAATTTAAACTTGCAATATCTCCTTTGTAATTAGCACCTAAAATTAAGAAGGCAGTCAACATTATAGTTGCTAATGTTTGTCCAAATGTATTTCCCATATTTCTTGTAAAACTAATAATTGAGGAAACAAAACCAGTTAAATTTTTGTCGAGAGAGCTNTAAGTTAAGGCCATATTTGGAGATCCCCAGAATCCCATACCTAAACCATTTATAAGTAGGATAGTTGTAATAAACGATCTTGATGTTGAAATATTAAACTGAGCTATAAATATATTAGAAAAAATCATTAATNACAATCCAAAAATTANAAACTTGATTCTTCCAAATTTATCAGATAATCTTCCGCCTAATCCCGCAGCAAAAGCCATCCCCAAAGATTGAAAAATTAACATTAGCCCTACTCTAGATTCATTAATACTCAATAATCCAGTCAAAAAAATTGGCATCAAAATCATATTTGATGACATTGCTAAGAATGCAAAGAACCTTGTATTTACGGCTATAGAAAAAGATCTNATTCTAAACAAATTAAAATTAAGAATAGGATTTTGAGATCTAATCTCTGTAANTATAAACAAAATAGCAAATGGAACCGATATCAAAATAAAGAGTAAAGCAAAATTACTAAAAAGATCTTCAAAAACAATATTTTTCATACCTAAGATAATTGAGATTATAAAAGCAATTCCAAAAAATGCTCCTCTAAAATCAAATTGATCAGGATTGTTTTTTTGCTTAATATTATCTTTTCTAAGTAAAAAATGTCCTAGTATGAATGCAAAGATCATTGGTATAAGTAATGATAGATATACAGTTTGCCATCCAAAATTAAATACCAATACTCCTCCTATGACTGGGCCAACNGTTTGACCTAGACCAACNGTGGTACTCATTAGTCCGAGAGATTTTCCTCTTTCACTTTCAGGAAATAAATTAGTTACTATNGCTCCACCTACTGCCTGCCCCATTCCAGAACCTATTGCCATGATAATTCTTGAGAAAATTAAGATTATAAAATTTGGAGCAAAAAAACCTATTGCTGTTCCTACTATAAAAGTAGCAATTCCTACCATATGAACTTTTTTTTGACCGAATCTATCTGCAAAATTACCTGCTGGCAACAATATTGCAGTGACAGTTAATAAATGAATTATTACTAACCANGAAACTTNATGTATTGAAGTTCCAAAAGATAAAGAAATTTCTTTTAGAGAAATAATTATAGCGCCCATACTTGCTACATTTACAAATAAGGAAAGTGCAACAGCAAAGAAGGCAATCCATTTATAATTTTTCATAGAAAAAATGATAACACAACTAAAATTTTAGAATAAAAAATATTTTTTATAGATTTTTATACATTTCTATGTGATCTATTTCTGCTTCAAGAAAAGATTCTCCAATTTGTTTATATCCATGACTTAGATAAAAATTTTTTACATATTCTTGAGCATGGAGTGAAATGTAAGAAATCCCTATGCTCTTGGCCTTTTTTTCAAGGAATGAAAGAACCTCTCCCCCTATTCCTGTTCTTCGNTATTTCTTAATAACCGCCATTCTACCTATTTTTCCTTTTTCTTCGGAGGGAATAAGTCNACCTGTAGCAACTGCAATTCCATCAATATATGCGAGTGCATGTATTGATATTTCATCTAAATCGTCAATCTCAATTTCAACTGGAACTTTCTGCTCCTCTACAAAGACTTCCAGTCTAATATTGTGACATTGTTTTATTTTTTCAGTATTGTTAGCTTCTGTAACTTTTATATTCATTTTTATAATTTTATGAAAAATAAATTAGATATTTAAATATAAATATAATAAGATGTCAAAAAATAAAGTATTCAAGTGCAGGTAAAAATGAAAATAACAAATGTAAAAGTAGAGCTATTTGATTGGAAAACAGAACCATGGAAAACTAATGATCATACTCAATTTGGAAACACAGTTCAACTTGGAGTAGTAACTGTTGAAACTGACGAAGGGATCAGTGGAAACTCTTTTTTAGGATCATCAAGAGTCGGTGCAGATCATCATGCTCCAGGTTTAATTGAATTTATAAAACCAATTATTTTAGGAAGAAACCCTCAGGATATTGGTGCAATATGGTCAGACTTATGGAAAATGAACAGATCAGTTTCAACATATGTTATCGGAGCAATAGATATTTGTTTATGGGATATAAACGGAAAAATTGCAAATCAACCTATACACAGATTGCTTGGAACTTGTAAAGAAAGTGTTCCTGTTTATTCTTCAACAGCATTTCATGAGACAAAAGAACAATATGCTGAAGAAGCTCTAATTTTTAAAAATAAAGGATGGACAGCACATAAGATTCATCCTCATGGGAACCCTGCTTACGATATAGAAATTTGTAAAGCTGTAAGAGATGCAGTTGGAGATGATATGAAACTGATGCTTGATTCAATGTGGTCATACCAATACGAAGATGCAATGAGAGTAGGAAGAGCAATAGAAGATTTAAGCTTCTATTGGTATGAAGATCCACTTGTTGAAGAGGATATATATAACTACAAAAAACTACATCAAAAGTTAGATATTCCAATAATGTCAACAGAATATGCCCCTGGAAGATTTTACGGAATGGCAGAATGGATAACTGAGTATGCTACAGATTTTCTTAGAGGAGATGTTGCAGTTACAGGAGGAATTACTCCAATGGTTAGATTAGCAAATCTTGCTGAAGGATTTAATATGAAATGTGAAATTCATCATGGCGGAAATTCTCTAAATAATGTTGCTAATTTACACATAACTATGGCAGTGCCTAACTGTGAATTTTTTGAATTTTTCCCTTGTACTGGAGCAAATATGTTTGGATTAGTTGAAGATATTAATTTTGATAATGGATATGTAACAGCACCTACTAAGCCTGGATTGGGCTATGAAATAGATTGGGATCTATTAAGAAAAGGACACACAGCTACCCTTGAATAAAGTATGAAAATTCAGGATATAAAGGTAGATATTTTTGAATGGAAAGGGACTCCATGGAAAACAAACTACAGAAATATTTTTGGGCAAGATGTTAACTTAAGTGTTATTCGAATAATAACCGATGAAGGAATAGAAGGAAATTCTTTTTTGGGATCTTCAAAACTTGGTTCAGAACATCATCATAAAGGAATAGTAGATTTTGCTAAAGAATTATTAATTGGAAGAAATCCCCAAGACATTAGTAAAATTTGGAATGATTTATGGAAAATGAATAGATCGTTATCTTTAAATGCTATAGCTTCAATAGACATTGCCTTATGGGATATAAACGGAAAAATCTCAAATCAACCTATACATAGATTACTTGGTACTTGCAAAGAAAAAGTTCCTGTTTATAGTAGCACTGCTTTCCATGAAAATATAAATGACTATGTCAAAGAAGCTATAACATTTATGGAAGCAGGTTGGACAGCTCATAAAATACACCCTCATGGAATTCCGGATATAGATATAAAAATATGTCAAGAAATAAGAAAATCCGTAGATTCTAAAATGAAATTAATGCTTGATTCTATGTGTGCATATCAATATGAAGATGCTCTAAGAGTTGGTAAGAAAATTGAAGATCTAAACTTTTACTGGTATGAAGATCCTCTCGTTGAGGAAGATATATATAATTATAAAAAACTTTACTCTAAGCTTGATATACCAATTGTTTCAACAGAATTTATCCCTGGAAAATACTACTCCGTGCCCGAATGGATAACTCAAAAAACCACCAATATCGTTAGAGGAGATGTAGTTGCAATGGGAGGAATATCTCCATTAAAAAGATTAACAGACTTGGCAGATGCATTTAATATGAAATGTGAAATTCATTCAGGGTCTAGTAATTCTCTAGATAACGTTGCAAATTTACATGTGATAATAGCTTCTGCAAACTGCGAATTTTATGAGTTTTTTCCTTGTTCTGGAGAAAATAGATTTGGTTTATCTGAAGAAATAGAATTTGATAATGGATATGTTTCTGCTCCTAACAAACCTGGATTAGGTTTTGAAATAGCTTGGAAAGATCTTAATAAAACGTATGTTGCTACTATTGAGTAAACTGATATCAAAAGAATATAATTAAGTAATAAGTTATATTAGGAGTATATTTTGGTTAATGGTGGATTCTTCGGAAATATTTCAAACACAATTCAACTAATGAAATCATGNGTAAAAGTTCTCAGAAAAGATAGAGAATTGATATTATTTCCAATAATGGCAGCAATTTTTGTTCTCTTATTGTTGGGTTTGATTTATTCAACTGGTTCAATAGATTTTTCAGCAGCTAATGAGGAACAACAATCTATTTTTCCTATTGCNATTCTGATTTTTGGNGCAAATTTTATAATTGTATTCTTTAATTCTGCTTTAATTTCTGCTGCTCTTGAAAGACTNNGAGGNGGNGACCCAAATATTTCTTCAGGTCTTAGTCATGCTCTTAAACATGTCCATCATATNTTTTTCTGGTCAATAATTGTAACTATAATGGGACTGATTTTTGCAGCTATAAAAGCAAATGGAAGAAACCGNGGAGGTTTTGGAGGNNTCATGACTCAAATNTTTGCAAGTTTTCTCGAGGCNGGTTGGGCAATGATGACTTTTTTTGTAGTTCCAATAATNGTTTCAGAAAATATGAGTCCAATTTCTGCTATAAAAAGATCATCNAGTTTATTTAAACAAACTTGGGGTAATCAAGTAGCTGCTAACTTTGGTTTTGGNATTTTTCAAATTATAGCTCTATTAATAAGTCTTGGAATTGGTTGGTTTTTTGGTCTTATAAATGGAACTTTTGGTATAGCAATTGGATTGTTATGTGCNACAGCTTCTATTTCTATAATCTATACATTAGAAGGAATTTATAAAGCAGCATTATATGAGCATGCNTTAGGAGAAAAGCCATTAGAATTCGAAGAACAGGATCTAAGAACTGCTTATAGAGCTAATTCTGCTATGGCTTAAGCTTTGGAAAATCTCTTATGAGAAAAAGGTTCTATAGAAATTTCTGTCTTTCTGGATAATATATTATCTAGAATCAACTTTCCCATCGCTGGTCCAAGAAGAATTCCTTGACGTCCTGTTCCTGAGGCTAAATACAGATTCCCTTTATCTGATTTGGATAAAATAGGAGACTTGTCTATGGCCAATGGCCTCAGACAAGCAGTTTGAAGAACCAATTCAGAGTCTTGTAAAAAAGGAAAAACATCGATTAATGATTCCATTATTGATGTTAATCCATAGTTGGAAGGATTTTCATCAAATCCTACATCTTCTTCAGTAGTACCAGCCCAAATCAGTCCATCTTGCTTAGTAGTTACATAATTAGGTCCCCAATGAAATCCATTTTCAATAATTTGATTACTTTTTAATCTTAAAATTTGACCTTTTAATGGCTTAATAGGAATTTCAAAACCAAACCATTTAGAAAAGAATGAACTCCAAGGGCCTGCAGATACCAGTAGGTTTTTAGTAAAAATTTCTTTTTTATTTGAGGTTGTAACTTTTATATTATTTTCTGTTTCAATATTTATATCATTTACCTCTGAATTTAATATCTCAACTCCATTTTTTTCAGATGATGTNCCTAAGGCTAGAGTTAATTTATAAGGCTCAACTCCACTTGATATTTTTGTAACCAGNGAAGAACGAATCTTAGGTCCCAANCTNGGTTCNATTTTNTTTAATTCTTTTTTTGAAAAATATTCGTAAATATTCNGATCNGAATATTTTGAATATATTTCTTCCAATTCTTCCTCTTCTTTATCATTCATTGCCAATTCAAAATTAGGGTATGATCTATACCCNTAATCAATACCTGATAATTCAGGAATTTCTTCTGCTAAAGATTTATGNAAATTATAAGAATATTGNCTTATCTGATTATATGGATCATTTTCTTCAAGTCCTACATGTGGAGTAATTCCTCCATATGCAAAACCAGAAGCATGACTTGCTATCGAGTCTTTTTCTATTAGAAGTACTCTTAAGTTCTCTAAAGATGCATAGTAAGCGGCAGATACCCCTACTATACCTCCACCAATGATTATTATGTCATATGAATTTTTCATTAAATTAATATTTACTTAAATATATATTAATTATTCATCATTTTTTCATAAAGCCTTAAATGAGAATCTATTAAGTGTTTATGAATTTTATAATTTTTTTTATCAGGGGAATATTTTTCTTCAATTTCAGAATCAATATCTTCGAAATTTACTACATAACCCAAAGCTCTTAACATCATTATGGCTACACCTTTTCCTGTATCTTGATTATCTTTTGAAATATAAATTTCCTTGTCTAAAACATCAGATGTAGTTTGTATCCACCAGGGTAAATTTTTAATTGCTCCTCCACTAGCAATAACTTGTACGTCTTTGTCCAGAAAATCTTTTAACATTTCGTAGACCAAATATAATCTATAACTAATGGATTCTAAAAAAGACTGCAATATTTCTATAGAAGTATTAGAATATTTCAACCCAGAAATAATTCCTTTAGAATTATTTGACCATCCCAAGGCTCTTTCGCCTAATAAAAAAGGTAAAACAGAAATCCCGTGAGATCCTGATTGTAATTTTAATAACTCACTATTTAGATTTTCTATCTTTGGAAGTTTTAGATTATTATAAGCCCAACTTATTAGATTCCCACCTTCTGAAAATGAGCCTCCGAGAAGTGTATAGTCATTAAGCAATCTATAACACCATAAACCTTTTGGAACTTTATCTACTTTTGTATCTAACAGAATTCTTATTGCTGCAGTACTACCTACTGTAATAGAAATTTTTTTTCTTCCCGTACACCCGCTTCCAATTGTTGCAGCCATTCCATCACCAACTGATAAAAAGAATGGAGTTTCTGATAATTTCTTCCATCTTTTAGAATAATTATTATTTAGACCACTTTCAAAATCATCATAAGGTCTTAATTTAGGTAATTTATCTTCCGAAATATCTAAGTAATCAATTAAATCAGAATGCCATTCTAATTTATTTCTATCTAATAATCCGCTCCATGAAGAGATACTGTAACTGGCCTTAAAATTTTTATTCTCAAACCAGTTTGAATAAATATAAGTAGAAAAATCAACAAATTTATCAATATCCTTAAAATTATTTATATTATCCTTCATCCACATTATTTTTGAAGGTATATAAGAAGTGTGTTGAACAGCTCCTGTTTCTTGGTGGAGAATTGTTTCGTTTAAATCTTGTTTGATTTTATCNACTTGATTATTTGATCTAGTATCAGCATAGGTNTATATGGGAGTAATAGGTTTGCCATATTTATTTATACCTACCAAAGTACTNGCCATAGAATCTAAGCCTACTCCGACTATATTTTCTATATATCCTTCGGATTTCTCTAAAACAATATCAATAGATTCTTCAACTATTGATCTCAACATCTCAGGATCTTGTTGTGATGTTCCATCATTTTTACTTATTATGGTATGAGGGATTGAAATTGAAAANTTAGGCAAAATATTGCCTTCTAGGTCAAAAATAGATGTTTTTACAGATGAAGTTCCTATATCAACTACAATTAATGATTCTTTTATTACACTTCGATTCAAATTTATGTATCTATTTTTTTTTGATTAAGTAAGATTAATATACTTTAATATTCACTTTTTATCAGGGATATAAAAAATAAAAATGTTTTTTCTAAATTCTAAAATTAAAAATAATTTATTATTCTCAAATAAAAAATTTCAAAGTCTTATGTCAGGTTTTTTCTTTTTTATTTGCTCAGAGTGGATTGAAAGATTATGTCTTAGTTGGTTAATTTTAAAATCTACTAACTCTATCTTGGCAACACTTATTTCATTTGCGATAACTCAAATAGTTCAAACAATTTTTTCTCCATTCACTGCNGCTGCTGCTGATAAATTTGGAAGAAATAAAATTATAATTATTGTTGGAATTACAAGATTTTTTGTACTTTGCCTGTTTGCATATCTTGTTTTTCAAAATCAAAATTTCTTATTACTTGCATATTTGGCTTCAGGAATGACAGGTATAACTAGAGCATTTATAGTTCCAGCAATACANGGTAGCGTNATAAATTCTGTTAATGAAAATGAAAAAATAACTGCAATGCTAATATACTCTATGATTATGAGATTTACAGGTGTTATTGGGTCTTTGCTAGGAGGTGCATTTTCTATCTTTTTTGGTATTGAACAGGCTATTCTTCTCTCGGGTTTTTTCGGTTTAATTGGATCAATAAATTTATTACTAAAATCCTCTGAATTCAATGAAGTAAAAAATAAAGGTAATTATCTAAAAAATATTAAAGATGGATTAAGAATAGTTTTTGGTAATTTTTATACAAGAAACTTATTATTATTTGCCGGAGTTGTAGAAATTTTTGGGTTTTCTATACTAAGTTTATTATCATCAATCACAAAATTTATCCTTGATGCTGAAATAGGTATATTAACGATCCTACAAACTAGTATTTCAATTGGAGGATTTTTAGGAATACTAGCTTTATTTAAATGGAAAGATATAGATAAAGCCCATTCAATTGCAACAATAATTGCATTAATTTTTGGAATTTCAATAATTTTGATAGCTCTGACTACCAATTTAGTTGTGGCTATTTTAATTATGGCGATAGTAGGAGCATGCGGAGCTTCTTTTGATGCAGTACAGTGGACCTATTTACAAAAAAATGTTCCATCTAATCTTAGAAGTACAGCTGTTTCTGCTTGGTTTATTACATTGGGTTTAGGTTGGACAGGGCATCTGTTGATCGGTTATAGTTCTGATAAATTTGGTCTTAATTTTTCTATGTTAACTACTGGAACAATTCTATTAATTTCATCTATATTTTTCTTTATAATTAATTTTAAGAATAAATAAATCAGACAATGTTTTGAAAAAGTTCATTTTTATATTTATACAAATCTCAGGATTTTTACTACTACAAAATCCTATTTTTGCTCATCAACCATTTGGAATAGCTGATAAAAANCAAGATAGTTATATCGAAGTTAGTGATGCAAAAATATCTCATGCTTTTTATGGTATTTTTGATAAAAAAGGTGAGCAGATGGAANTAAATTTCAAACTTTCAGCTGGAGATACATTTGTATTTAGTCTATTAATTCCAGATCAAGACCCTGAAAATATATTAGCTTCTGAAAGATTACCAGAACTAGTCATTAATAATGAAAAATTTACGTCAAATCAAAAAAGTAATTTTTATGAACCATACAGTCGGATGAATCTTATACGAATTATTGATGAAAATAAAGTTATTGAATCAGATACAGATTTCAATGTAAAAGTAATTTCAAATGGACAATCACGTTTTGTTTTTTCACTTGGTTATCAAGAAATATTTAATAAAACAGTAGCATCAGGAAATGTCAGAAGATTTAATTCAGGNGATCTTAGCGAATGGTACAATAGCATAATAATTCTGGAAGAAGAAAATAATAATANTTTCTATTATGCTCTGATATTAGTGTTGCTAACAGTTGTAATCAGTTTTATTCTTTATTTCAGACATGATNTACAAAATTTTATTTCTAGAAATTGATCATTTTGAAGGAAATTTATTAGCAGTTTTATTTACTAAATAAACTAAAGATAGCATTACTGGAACCTCAACAAGCACTCCAACNACAGTNGCTAGAGCGGCTCCAGAGTTTATNCCAAAAATCCCTATTGCAACAGCTACTGCAAGTTCAAAAAAGTTAGAAGTACCTATTAGACATGCAGGTCCAGCTATNGGGTGAGGTAGTTTTAATAAATAAGCTGAAATATATCCTAAAAAAAAGATACCGTAGGTCTGTATGATNAGAGGAATAGCNATTAGGATTATCAAAAATGGAGAATCAANAATTTTTTCTCCTTGAAACCCAAANAGCAATATCACAGTGAACAATAATCCCATCACTACAAATGGTTTCATTTTCTNATTAAATACATAAATANTTTTTTGATCTCTCAAAAATATTTTTCTTATTATAAATCCTGAAGCTANAGGTACAATTACATAAAGAACAACAGAAAGAATCAANGTATCCCANGGNACACTAATNGANGTTACTCCCAAGTAAAATGCTGCAATAGGTGCAAANGCAAAAATCATGATTACGTCATTTATTGAAACNTGTANTAATGTNTAGTTAGGGTCACCCNTAGTTANATTACTCCAAACAAATACCATAGCTGTACATGGTGCAACACCTAATAATATCATTCCTGCTATGTATTGTTTAGAATCTTCAGGAGAAAGTAAGCTTGAAAAGAATATTTCAAAAAAAAGNATCCCTAACATTGCCATAGTAAATGGTTTAATGATCCANTTAATNATCAANGTTAANANNATACCTTTGGGACTTGCTCTAAAATCAATTATTTTAGCAAAATCAATGTTTATCATCATTGGTAGTATCATTACCCAAATAAAAAGTGCCACTAAAAGATTTACACTTTGAAATTCAAGCTCAGATACTACACGAAATAATCCTGGAAGAGCATAACCAAGTAATGTACCTGTAAGTATGCTTAGAGCTACCCAAACAGATAAATATTTTTCAAAAACACCCATATATANAAATATATATGTTTGAANCTAAAATTNATTAAGAAAAGGTTAAAAAATTATCTGTAATATTTGATGAATAAGTCTTTATCAATTTCTTCNGATTTAAAANTTTCAGCCAAAATTCTGTGCTGAAATTCCTCTTTANAACTTACTGAATTGAAAAAATTATCACTTACTTTACGAGCAATTACTGAAAACAATTTGTACCTTTCTTGGTCTATATANTTAAATTCTAAATCNATCTTTCTAATTTAGTAATAAANAAATGTTACATATTTGTTACGAAATCAGTAATTATAATGAANNNNTCTNAAAAATATATGTTTTTAATATTTTTTNACAACTGGACNCANAACGAATTTCGTACAAANCTTACAANAAAATNATACNTNTANAGAAATATACGATATNCGTATCAATCTTCNANTAGGGTTGCCAGNGGTACTCCNAATGAGTCGGAAATAGACTTTAAAGAGCCCAAGGAGACGTTTTGCTTGCCTTGTTCAACAGCGCTTATGAAAGTTCTTGCGAGGCCAGATTTATTTGAAAGTTCGCTTTGGCTTAAATCCAGGTTCTTTCTTACTGAGTGGATTTTTTCTCCCAAAGAAAGAAGAACTGATTCTAAGGGTATCAAAGCAGGATTTGATTCTGAAAGGCTATTTGCAACGCTAACGGCCTGAATAGGATCTTCGGCAAATCCATCTATCAATTGATTAGTATCTTTAATTAATGAAGCTGCAGGACCTCCAATAATTACCTTTATATCCTTGTTGAGTGACTTGATCCCCTCTATTGCGATTTCAAGATTATCGTTACTTTGAGGAAAAGTAGAAGATAATAAAACAAAATTTGGTGCATTCGTATCAATATAGGTAACAAGATCTTTATTAGGAATAGACCCTCCTAGCATTTCTACATTCCAGCCATCCCATCTAAAAAAATCTGCTGTCATATATAAAGCAATAACGTGCTTGTCATCCTCTATAGATGCCATAGAAATCTTCATTCCATTTGGTGTTGGCAATTTGAATGTATTTCTAACCCTATCCATCAGCAACAAACAAAATTGAGTAGCACGATGCTCTTCAGTTATCAGAAGCTTTCCTTGGTGCCAAAGATTACCTATTTGATTCAATGTTTTTCTAATTATATTTAGATAAACAACTGCCGGAGACCACTGCTGAGTTATCAGCATTCTAGATATTAAATTCGCTTGCTTATAATGACCATTAATTAAACAAGATGAGAATGCTAATATAAATGTTGACTCAAAAATTTATAAAGAATATGTGAACAATGCTAATTCAGTATATATTAAAAAAATATTTAAAACTTATGATAA
>NZTZ01000019.1 GCA_002703265.1 Chloroflexota bacterium | reverse complement strand
GGCTATGGAAATTCTAGAGTTCATAAACTTTCACCAGACGGTAAACATATAAAAAGCTGGGGGGTTCCAGGAACTGGAAATGGAGAATTCTCCTTACCACATAATATTTCTATGATTGGAGATGATAAAGTTATTGTCGCTGATAGAGAAAATTTTAGAGTGCAAATATTTGATCTAGAAGGAAATTATATTGATCAATGGCATCTGCATCATCCAATGTCTGTTACTGAAGGTAAAAATGGAGATAAAAATCTCTATATAGGTGAAATGGGTCCTCCTGATGTTCAAATAGGAGTTAAAGGACTAGGAAATCGAATAGTTGTGTTATCTCCAGAAGGGAAAAAGATAGATTCGTTTGGTCATGGACTACCTGGCCAAAATGATGATCAATTTGTTGCTCCACATGGAGTAACAACAGATTCTAAAGGAAATGTATATGTTGGTGAAGTNGCNTGGACTTTTTGGGGCTCTAAACAAAATCCTCAACCTTTAGGAGAATTGATTTCGCTAAGAAAATGGATAAAAAAATAAGGAGATTAAATGACTTTAAAAAATAAAAATTATCAACCGGTTCCTTTATGGGCTAAGTTACCTCATCCAATGAGATTTCAAGAGGCCACAAGCGTAGCAACTGATTCAAATGATAATGTATATGTTTTTAACAGAGGGCTTTATCCACTAATAATTTTTGATAAGGATGGTAATTACATTGGTCATTGGGGTGAAGGAGAATTTAATAGGCCCCACGGAATCAGAATAGATAAAGATGACAATTTATATCTTATTGATGATTTAGATCATATAGTCCAAAAAAGAACAAAATCAGGAGAAATATTACTTACTATTGGAGAGAAAGGTAAGCCTTCACCTTGGCAAGAAGGAGGTTATTTTAATAGACCTACTGATGTTGCTGTTGATGAATTTACAGGTGATATTTTTGTTTCAGATGGGTATGGGAATTCAAGAATCCATAAGTTTAATTCGAAAGGAGATCACTTGAAAAGTTGGGGGAAATCAGGATCAGAAGATGGTGAATTCTCACTTCCTCATAATATTAGTATTTTTGATAAAGATAAAATTGCTTTATGTGACAGAGAAAACTTTAGAGTTCAAATTTTTGATTTTGATGGAAATTATCTAGATCAATGGCATTTTCACCGACCAATAGCTATCTATTCTGATCAAAATGAGAAAGAAGTTTATGTAGCTGAGGCAGGTGCTCCAGATGTTCAAGCTGGAGTCCCNAATTTAGGTCTAAGGGTTGTAATTGTAGATGAAAAGGGTGATCGAATTAGTTCTTTTGGAAAAGGAACACTAGGTGAAAACCCTGATCAATTTATAGGACCCCATGGCATGGCAGTAGATTCTGCTGGATCTGTTTACATAGCAGAGGTCTCCTATACAGCATTTGGATCAAATCAAGATCCTCCTAGAGAGGTTGCTTCATTAAGAAAATGGGAAAGGATAAGCTAGATGATAGTTGGAGATGGAAAATTTAAGTTTGAGCTTGATCAAAATTGGCCTATATCTATTCCAGAATATTGGACTTTGGGACAATGTGCTGATATTGATATAGACTCTGATGATAATGCATGGGTTTTTTCAAGAGGTAAACATCCTGTTACCAAATGGTCTAATGATGGTAAATTCATGGGTTCATGGGGGAATCAAGGTGATCAAAAAGGAGAATTTAGAATTCCACATGGACTAAATATTGATTCAGAAGGATTCATTTGGCTTACAGATCATCAAACACACCAAGTAACTAAACATAAGCCAGATGGAGAGTGTGTTTTAGAATTGGGTGAATTTGGTTTTGCAAATTTTACACTTACAACGGATGGCACACAGGGAAACCCATTTAATATGCCAACAGGATCAGCTATTNCNCCNGANGGAAANATTTTTGTTAGTGATGGATATGGAAATAGAAGAGTTCATAGNTTTTCTAGTGAAGGGGAACATGAATTATCCTGGGGTGAACATGGTACTGGAAATGGACAGTTTGCAATAGTTCATAAACTTGGTGTTTATAAAGATAGCAGAGTTTTTGTCTGTGACAGAGAAAATGACAGAATACAAATTTTTTCACCAGATGGAGAACTATTAGATATTTGGACTAATGGATTAGCAGGGCCAGGAGATATTTACTTTCAAGATGATATAGCTTATGTGGTTGAACAAAGTGAAGGAAGTGGAATTTCTATTTGGGATGTACCTTCTGGAGAATTACTAACTCGGTGGAGAGGAGTCCCAGAAGTATGTGAGGCAGTACATGGTTGTGCAGTAGACTCCAAAGGAAATATTTTCATAGCTGAAATAGGCCTAGGAAATATAGGGCAGAGAATTAGAAAACTTAATAAAGTTTAGAAAGCATCATTATCAGCTGCAATTTTATCTAAATCTTCCCTTGTGTAAGATCCTAAAGATCTAAAATTATATTCTGTATAATTTTTTATCCATTGCATAGCTATTTTTGATGATTTCTTATAATTTGTTTTTTGTGTGTCTGTTGCACTATCGCCTAATTGACTAATAATATCATCAGTTTCACTTAGGATTATGTCCTTTACAAGTTTGAAAGAATGTTGTTCTTCTGTATCTTCAGCTACAGATTTGTGGATAATTCTTTGAGCAATTTGACCAGTCGATATCCTTGCAGTTGCCAAATCTTCCATCAATGCAGGTCTTTTTCCTGGCCTGCCTGCTAATCTGTCTATACCTTTAGCCCCTCTTCCATTTAACCATCCCTCAACATACTCAAGCAATGTCCTCACATTTTGTCTAGTTCCTTCTTTTGTTAATGTTCCGACAGGGTTTTCTATCTTAACAGGGTAATTATCTGGATTTTTCATATCCTCACTTGGTTCCCATCCAGATTCTCTTAATTTCTTAAATGGTTCTGCAGCAGGATCCATGTGATAAATGTGGGCGACCCAGGCTCTTAAGAAACCTTGATTAGCTTCCCATTCTTTATCAGCTTTTATAGATTTTGCAGCTTCAATATTTACCTCTTCATCTCTAGAGGGCAGAGCAGTAGCCATTCCTCCGATAGGTACAGCATTATGTTTAAGGCATATTGCTACAAGTCTTCTAAAAATATTAGACATAAATTCAGTGTTTTGAATGGTAACATCAAATCTGTCTGGCCATACAAAATTTTCATCATGCATTACATATTCCAATATACTAGCTTTCAGATCCCATCTGGCTGCATTTAATCCTGCAGCATATTCACCTAAAGCAAATAGCATTTCTTCCATTTGAAAAACAGCTGGCAATGATTCAATAAGGATAATTCCTTTAATATTAACGTCATTCAATTCATCTACTGAATTTTTTATTTCTGTAAATAAAGAATTATAAAATTTTGCTTCTCTTGCAGATTCAGTTTTAGGGATATAAAAATATACTCCTTCTCCTTTTCTATGCTGTTCTCTTCCTCCAAAAAATAAAGTTAATGCTGTTCCAAGTACAGTTGCAGAAATAGGGTTTCCATCAACAGTTACCATAGGTTCATCTAAATGAAGACCTCTTTCTCTATGCATAAAGAATGGAATTTTTCCAGGTTCTAATTCATAATGTTTACCTGTAGCTTGGTTATCAAATTGTAAAGTTCCTAGAGTAGCTTGCATTCTATTTCTGGCAGCATACACAGAGTCTTCTAATGTATGACCTGCTGCGTCTTCGTCATCATCTAGATCTCCTTCAGCTCTNACACCTCCAGGACCAGGGTTTAATGCATTGATAAGCATAGATGCTATTCCAGCTGGTCCAGAAATTTCTATTCCAGGTTTTCTTAAATCCTCAGGTAGATTTGGTATTTCCCAATCACCATTGGCTTCAGAAGTTTCTAGGAGTTGAGGCATGATACCTTTTCTTGCCTTTTCTTGATTTGCTAGTCTTTCTTTCCTGATTTCTCCAACTTCAGAATTGAACTTATCATGTAATTTTACAAGTAGATTTTGAAATTCTTCAGTAAAAATATCTGAACAATCAATTGTGGATTGGTATGATAATCTGTTAGACAAAACTAATACTCCTAAATAAATATATTTTCCTGAAAAATTATACTATTTATTTTGTTTTAGTCCATAAAGAAAGTTTTCTATTTAAGTTATTAGNTCTTTCAGATCAGAAACATCTCTGTCAGATCGAAGTCTACCCAAAGCTTTTCTTTCAATTTGTCTTATTCTTTCTCTTGTTAAGCTTAGATCTTTACCAATTTCTTCTAATGTTCTAGGTTTTCCATCAGTTATTCCGAATCTTAATTCNAGAACTTTTCTTTCTCTATCATTTAATTGACTTAATACAGAATCAATATGACTTCTCATTGAAGATTGAGCGGCTACCTCAGGTGGGGTTGGAGTTGAATCATCCTCAATCAGGTCTCCAAGTTCGTTTTCACCTTCTTCTCCTATTGGAGTTTCTAATGATACAGGTTCTTGGGCCATTTTTAAGATTTCAGCGACTTTTTTTGGTTCCATCTCAAGTCTATCTGATAATTCTTTAATTGAAGGCTCTCTGTTAAATTCCTGTGCTAGTTCTCTTCTTGAGCGCATTATCTTATTTAAAGTTTCTACAACATGAACAGGTATTCTGATAGTTCTTGCTTGATCTGCAATAGCTCTAGTTATACCTTGTCTTATCCACCATGTTGCGTAGGTTGAAAATTTGAAACCTTTTCTGAAATCAAATTTTTCTATTGCTCTCATTAGGCCAATGTTTCCTTCTTGGATTAAGTCGAGCATTGACAAGCCTCTATTTAGGTGTTTTTTTGCAACTGATACTACAAGTCTTAAGTTAGCCTCTCCTAAATGCTTTCTAGCTTTTTCACCTTCTTCTTTGATAATCCTAATATGATTTTTTATTGATTCACTAGATATTTCTTTTATTATTTTATTTTGGTTTTTAATTGGTTTTTCTATATCAAGATTGGATGAGACAACATAATTTTCAGGAAGGATTCTTCTTAAAACAGAGAGTTCAATTATATTATTTTCAGCGTCCTCTAAAGGAATACCTGTCGCATCAGAAACATATTTAGATGCTTGCATAAAAACTTCATCTACTTTTTGTCCATCAATTATCTCTTTGACTTGGTCATTTACAACAAGATCTGAAAGAGTAAGATTTCCTTTAATATTGAGGAATTTTTTTAAAGACTTTATCAATTTAGACAACTCTGAAAACCTATCTAAAGCATTTGTAACTATAAATGAGTTAAGCTCGTCATTTAAGTAGAAATCATTAGAGTAATCAATTGATTCTTCATCGAAATCAGAAGGCATAGCCATAAGTTTTTTTATACAAATTGAAGTTTCGATAGATCTTGCTAATATAACTTCATCACTTGCTGATAATAAGTTAACTTTTCCAATTTCCTTTAGATACATTCTTACGGTATCATTACTCAGCTCAGAATCATCTTTATTTTTCTTAGTTTCACCTTTTGAATCTCTTTGTTGTTCCCAATTAGTAAGTTCAGAACTTGAAAATGATTTTAAATCTTTTTCTTCTTCATTAGCTTCATCTTCTATACCAGTCTCACTGCTTCTGTGAATACCTTCTTCGTTCTCAAAATCTTCATCATAATCATTACTTATTGATGAATTTTCTTCATTAGATTTTTGAACCAATTCTCTCTCCTATGTTTGTTGCTCAGATACTTTATTATATTGAATTTTCTTTTAAACAAGAATACGTATTTAATACGGGTTTTTAACTTGCCTGAAAAAAAAATAAGGTGTATACCCTTATTATATAACATTTCATAGTAAATTTAGAGGGTAGTATGAGCAGTTTTAATTTTGATAATTTATGGTCTGAAAAGTCAACCGATGCAGATAGAATACTTACGCTTCATGCAAAATATGATTTTGCAGTTGCATATCCGCCATATGAAGAAGTGCCAATGTATGGACTTATTGATGGCTTAAAGTCTAAAGTTGACGCAAATTTAGAAAAAGTATCTAAAGAAATGGCTTACTATCCTCATGTTCAAGGTGATGAATCTCTAAGAGAATTTACAGCAAATAAGATTGCATCTGATAGAGGTATTAAAACTGATAAAGATTCAATAGTTTTATGTAATGGTTCAGGAGAGGCTAATGGCTTAATCATACAAGCACTAATTGACCCAGGGGATTATGTTATAGCTGAGCAATTTGTTTATATGGGAACAACAAAGCAACTAACATTTTATAATGCTAACACCGTCGGTTCTCCAATTGATGATAAAGGACTTATACCTGAAAAATTAGAAGAAACTATATTGAAAATAAAAAATGATCATGGTGTTATGCCAAAAATGCTTTATACAATACCTGAACATCAAAATCCAACTGGCTCAACATTGCCAAAAGATCGTAGACTAAAAATCATCGATATCTGTCATAAATATGGTATTCCTATTCTTGAAGATGATTGTTATGTAGACAACAGATTTGAAGGTGAACCAGAGCCTGCATTTGCTTCTCTTGATGATTCAGGAATGGTAATTTACGTAGGTTCTTTTTCAAAGTTAATTGCACCNGGATTGAGACTAGGTTTCTTTACAGCTTCTAATGAAGTTATTGATAGAGCCCTTTCTGTCAAGGTTGGTTCTGGACCTAATCAGTTTGCAGCATATGCAGTAGATGGATATCTACGAAGTAATTTAGAAGAACAAAAATCTAACTATGACAAAATCCTAAAAGAGAAAAAAGAGTCAATGGAAAAGGGTCTTGAAGAAGTATTTTCAGGAACTAATGCAAAATGGTCTTCTCCACAGGGAGGATGCTACACCTGGTTCGAAATGACAGATGGAAAAAACTTATCTGAAATAAGGGATGAAGTGTTTAATAGGGGAGTTGGATATATCGCAGGAGATATGTTTGCACCAAATGGAGATGGTCAGAATATGGCTAGATTATGTTTTGCATTTGAACCTATTGAAAAAAATTATGAAGGAATTATAGAACTTGGATCAATTTTCAAAGATTTGAATGTAATCTAGGAATTTTTTCTTATATCAATTTCTTCTTTTGAACCAATATAAAACCCTACTCTTTGGTGTAAATCATTTGGAGCTATGTTCAATATCTTGTTTTCTCCATCATTTGCATCTCCACCTGTATTCTCTGCAATAAATGATAGAGGATTACATTCATAGATAAGTCTTAGGCGCCCTTGCCCAGTTTTTGGGTCTGCAGGATATGCAAAAACCCCACCTTTTAATAAATTTCTATGAAAATCTGCTACAAGTGAACCAACATATCTTGCAGTATATTTTCCATTTTCTCCAGATCTTAGAGATTCAATCCATCTTTTATCTTTATCTGTAAACTTATTCCAATTTGATTCATTTACTGAGTAAACTTTNGNATTTCCATGTATGATTTTTTCATTAGTAACTAAAGCTTTTCCATTCTTATCAAATGAAAACATAGATGTGTCTTCTTTAGAAGAAATACACATTACNGATGAAGATCCGTAAACNGTATANCCAGCGACAATTGCNTTACTCCCTTTTTGAAGTAAATTTGATTCATCGCTTTGGTCATTATTAATTTTTTTATATATTGCAAAAATCGTTCCAATAGTAACNGCTACATCAATATTTGAAGATCCGTCTANTGGNTCAAATACAACTATNTAATCAGCATCTTTGTTATTTGGATTAGGCACTATTACGGACTCTATNTCTTCTGAACCCATTAGAAAAACTTTTCCTGATTCAGAAAGATTTTTTATGAGTAAATNATTTGAAAATTCATCAAGTTTTTCTACCTGTTCTCCTTGTACNTTTATTTCTCCGGTTTTACCAACTAAATTATTTATATTNGAAGATCTAATTGCCTCAGATATTTTGTAGCAAGTATTTGATATAACAGAAAGTATTTTTTTTAAATTATCATCNAGATCAAGATCATCTAGATAGTCATCAAGTAATTTATTTTTTTTAACCATAAATTTTTTATAAAAAGTTTAAATTTATTTATAAAAACATATTACTTTGGTCAAATTTTTTCAAGAAATATTGGTTGTTATAATATTTTTTTAATAATCAAAAATATAAAACTAAATTTATATCAAATTACAGATATAATTACACCTGATATTAGAACCAACACATAAAAGGAAACNATAAGTGCAGATCGCTTAGAATCTCTAGCAATATCATTGTTNTTAATTACAGATTTTTTCATAATNATTTGANTTGTTAAATTATTACAATAAAATTTTCTATCTAAAATATTTCATCAATATTATCAATTTGTTACGCAAATGTTTAATTAAATTAAAATTCACATTAATGAAAAAAATTAGAAACATTTTCTTAACTCTTTAGAAATAAAAGGCAAATAATATCATCGTCATAATTGAAATTTTTAAGGAGTAATATTATGGATTTTAATCCCGTAGCTCTAGATATAGTATGGACACTATTAGCTACAGTTTTAGTATTTTTAATGCAAGCTGGTTTTTCTTTGTTAGAAGCTGGAGCTACTAGAGCAAAAAACTCAATAAATATTGTTATGAAGAATGTAATGGATATGTCTTTGGGTTCTTTAGTATTTTGGCTTGTTGGTTTCGGATTTATGTTTGGAACAAACAGTTCAGGATGGATTGGTACTGATAATTTTTTATTATCAAGTATAGATCCTGCATCAGAAACAGGATACTTTGATTTTGCATTCTTCATTTTTCAAACTGTTTTTGCCGCTACAGCAGCTACTATAATATCTGGGGCTGTTGCAGAAAGAACTAAATTTACAGCGTATCTGATTTACGCTATTGCGGTAACTGGATTTATTTATCCAATTTTTGGTTCATGGGTTTGGGGTGGAGGATGGTTAAATGATGTAGGTCCTGGTTTTGTAGACTTTGCTGGATCAACTGTTGTTCATAGTGTAGGTGGATGGGCTGCTTTAGCAGGAGCAATTGTTGTAGGTCCTAGATTAGGNAAATANATTGATGGTAAACCTCAAAGATTACCNGGTCATTCAGTNGTATTAATGGCATTAGGTGTTTTTATTCTTTGGTTTGGNTGGTTTGGNTTCAATGCTGGCTCTACAGTNTCAGGAAATGATGGATCAATAGCTGTAATATTCATAACNACAAACTTAGCTGCCGCAGCTGGAGCAGTTGGTGCAATGGTTCTCTCATATGCAATATGGAAGAGNTTCGATGTATACATGACACTCAANGGAGTAATTGCTGGTTTAGTAGCTATTACTGCTGGTTGTGCAAATATGGGTCCTGGNATGGCTCTTCTTACAGGTTTNATTGGTGGATTTGTAGTAGTAGGTTCTGCAGTTTTGCTTGAAANTGTATTAAAGATTGATGATCCAGTGGGAGCTATAGCTGCCCATGGATTTACAGGAGCTTGGGGAACTTTAGCAGTAGGATTATTCGCACAAGAAGAATTTGGTGGAATTAATGGACTGTTATTTGGAGGTGGTGCTGGCCAACTTGGAGCTCAATTTGTTGGAGTACTAGCTGCATTTATATTTGTTTTTGGAACATCATTTATTGTTTTCAAACTTATAGATTTAACTATAGGAATGAGAGCTTCTGATGAAGAACAAGAAATTGGTCTAGATGTTACTGAACATAGTGCTTCAGGATATCCAGATTTTACCAATGTTACTCAAAAATAAATTGTAATTCTTTAGCTCCCTATTACTTTAGGGAGCTAAAGTAGTTTGAAGAGGATTTTAAATGCTTAAGGTCAGTGAAGCTAAATATGAAATATCCTATAGAGATGAAGTGATTGATTTGACTCCTAAAGAGTATGATCTTTTGAAAATATTTATACATCAATCACATAAAGTTATTAGTAAATCTGAAATTACTAAACTAATTTGGCCAGAAAAAGTACTTAAATCTAGAGTAGTTGATTCTTATGTTTCTAGAATTAGAAAAAAATTAAATAAATTGGGTCATCCTGGTATAAAGGTAATAACTAAGAGAGGATATAGGCTTATCTAAATGACAATAATTCAACCTAAATGTTGGGTAAAATTTAGAAAAATCAATAAAGCTAAATATCAATCTAAATTTCAAATTATTAAGTCCAATAAAGATAATAAAAGATTATTGGCGAGGATATAAATTACTTTCTGTAATTTACTTAGAGAAATCATTTATAACTAATAAATATACCTTATATTAAAAATTTCTTTAAAGTTTTCAATTTGAACTCAAGTAACCAGTTTCAATTTATATAAAGATGCTATAAATTCTAATGTAATTAGATATCGATAAATTATTATTTTATTTCATGAATTTGGAGAGAAATTAATGAATACAAAGGAATTGAATAGAGTCGCAAAGCACATGGTAATGCCTAAAAAAGGTATTTTAGCAGCAGATGAGAGCACTGGAACAATAAAAAAGAGATTTGATTCAATCAATGTTGAATCAACTGAAGAAAACAGAAGAGACTGGAGACAACTTTTATTTCAAACAAAAACTATTTCCGATTATATTAGTGGAGTTATTCTTTATGATGAAACATTAAGGCAAAGTACAAGCGATGGAGAAAAATTTGTTGATCTACTTAATAAAAACGATATAGTTCCAGGAATAAAAGTAGATAAATCAACTCATCCTCTTGCTTTGAGTGAAGGAGAAGTTATAACAGAAGGTTTAGACGGATTGAGAGAGCGATTGGAAGAATATCTAGAAATTGGTGCTAAGTTTACTAAATGGAGAGCAGTAATAAATATTGGAGAAAAGATACCATCAGATTATGCCATAAATACAAATTCATATCTTTTATCTTTATATTCTGCACTAAGTCAAGAGGTTGGGCTTGTACCAATAGTAGAACCTGAAGTACTTATGGATGGAGATCATTCAATAGATAAATGTTCTGAGGTAACAGTAAAGACATTAAAAAAAGTTTTTGAAGATTTATCTGAAAGTAATGTCCATTTACCTGGAATTGTTCTGAAACCAAATATGGTACTTTCTGGAAAAGATGCAACAAAAAGAGCTGACTCAAAAATAGTAGCAAAATATACAGTAGATGTTCTTGAAGAAACTGTTCCTAAAGATGTCCCTGGAATTGCTTTCTTATCTGGAGGCCAGGAAGATCAAGAATCTATAGATAACTTAAATGAAATAAATTTATATGCCAAAGATAAAAAAGCTCCATGGGAACTTACTTATTCTTATGGAAGAGGTTTGCAAGCAGCTCCATTAAAGATTTGGTCAGGAAATAAAAGTAATGTACTTGATGCCCAGAATGAATTTGAAAAAAGAGGTATGTCGGCATCAAAAGCAAGACAAGGTAATTATTAATTATGGATATCAAGAAACTGTTGAGTGAATCAAATACCAATTTAGTAAATCATAGAAGAGTTTTGCATTCTATGCCAGAACTAGGTTTTGAAGAAAATAAAACTTCACAATATATTCAAGATGAGCTAAAAAAATTAGGAATTCCAATTGATACGAAATATGGCAAAACTGGTGTTGTTGGAACCATAAAAGGTGGTCTTGGTGAAGGAAGATCGATTATGATCAGAGCAGATATAGATGGACTACCTATAACAGAAGAAACCGAACTAGATTTTGCATCTAAAAATGGTTGTATGCACGCTTGTGGTCATGATGGTCACATTTCAATACTTTTAGAGACTGCAAGAATTTTACAATCAGTAAAAGATTCAATTAAAGGTGAAATTATTTTATGTTTTCAACCAGCTGAAGAAATTGTTCAAGGCGCCTTAGCAATGATAGATGATGGACTTTTTGATGACTATCATCCTGAAAGAGTTTTAGGTTTACATATCTGGAATCAACTTCCTTCTGGGTTTGTTGGAGTAAATGATTCAGCTGTTTTTGCTTCTGCTGATGCATTTGCTCTTGAAGTTAAGGGTAGAGGAGGGCATGGTGCTCTTCCTCACTTAAATGTAGATCCAATAGTTGCGGCATCTCAAATAATTACTAATGCTCAAACTATAGTAAGTAGAGAAATATCACCTCAGGATCCAGGTGTACTAACTTTTGGTAAGATCGAGTCTGGATCAGCTCCAAATATAATTCCTGATTCTGTAAGTATTGAAGGAACAATTAGAGCATATTCNCAGGATGTAAGAGAGCGCATTTATTCATCCCTTGAAAGAATAAGTAAACTAAGCGCTGAATCTATGAGATCATCTGCTACTACAGAAATTATGTATGGAGCAGGGCCTGTAGTCAATGAGCAGGAAGTNGCATCATGGGTTAGAGATAAGGCTAGAGAAGTTTTAGATGATTCANTAGTNGGTCCAACCGAGCCTGTAAGTGTTGGAGATGACATGGCAGAATTTCTTCAAAGAATACCAGGAGTTTATTTTTTGTTGGGTGCAAGCGTTGGAAACAAATACCCTCATCATAATTCTCGGTTTGACTTTGACGAAAAAGCTATGATTAATGGTGTAAAAGTTTTTATTTCTTGCACCTTAGATTTCCTAAATAATTAAACTACAGGAGATGTTCCTCCGTCAACATTAACTGCTGTTCCCGTAACATAGCTTGCTTTTGCTGAAGATAGAAAACAAATAACATCTCCTACTTCAATAGCTTCTCCTACTCTTCCCATAGGAACATTTTTACCCATAACTTCCCAGTGATCTTCCAATGTGTAATCAGGCTTTTCTTTTTGAATGTTTTCTACTCTTGTTCTATGTTGCCCAGATTTTAACAATCCGACACATACAGTATTAACTCTTATATTAGAGCCTGCATATTCTTTTGACCAAGCTTTCGTCAATGATATTCCTGCCGCTCTTGAAAGTGATGTTGGTTGACTCCCTCCAGCTGTAGCTTTTCCTCCAGGAGTAGTAATATTTATGATGCTTCCTGATCCACTTGATTTCATGTCTTGAATAACTGCTCTTGCACAATAAATTGCACCATAAACCTTTAAGTTTAGATCTTCTGTAAGTTGATCATTTGTCATTTCTTCTAATGGAGATGCAGATGATGTCCCTGCATTATTTACTAAAATATCTATTTTCCCAAATTCATCTTGAACCTTATTTATAGANCTTATAACTGAANTTTCGTCTCTGACATCTGTTGAGAANGCGACTACCTTTCCTTTAGCATCTTTTTTGATTTCATTCACAGCGTTATCTAGTTTTTCTTGAGTTCTCGCTAAAATTGCAACGTTCGCTCCCTCTCTAGAAAGAGAAATAGCTGCAGCTAATCCAATACCATCACTTCCGCCAGTAATTATTGCATTTTTGCCATTTAATCCAAGGTCCATCTTTTTGTCCTTTCAGTTATAATGAGTTAATTCTTAAGAATATATATCAATAGGAATTTTCTTTGAAGCCTCTAAAAGTAAATAAAAGAATTATTCTTGGCCCAGGTCCTTCATCTGCTAATCCAGATGTTCTGAAATCTATGTCGAATCCTATACTTGGATATTTAGACCCAGATTTTTTCAAAATTCTTGATGAGGTAAGAGAAAGTCTTAAGAATTTATACAGAACTAAAGATCATGCTTTTGCACTTAGTGGATCTGGTTCATCAGGGATGGAAGCTGGTCTAACTTGTCTTGCTGAAAGGGGAGATAAGGTTATTATTTGTGCTTATGGATATTTTTGTGAGAGACAAATCTTAATGGCAGAAAGACTAGGATTAGAAATAATTCCTCTAAGATCTGAGTGGGGTAAACAAATGGATCCTTCGCTTCTAGAAGATGCACTCAAACAACATCCAGATACCAAACTTGTAGTAGCAACCCATGCTGAAACAAGCACTGGAGTTTTGCAAAATATTGAAGAATTAGGGAAGATAGTATCTAAGTCAAATGCTTTATTTATGATTGATTGTGTAACTTCTATTGCTGGTACTGAAATACTTTTTGATGATTGGAATATTGATTTTGCATATTCTGGAAGTCAGAAATGTTTGGCTTCGCCTCCNGGNTTATCNCCATGNGCGATGTCTGAAAAAGCTTATCAATATATAAAAAATAGAAAAACTAAACCATCTTCGTGGTANTTAGATCTTTCTTTAGTAAATGATTATTGGGGNAGCGAACATGTTCCACANTATACAGTTGCAGTCAGTTCTATATATGCACTTTATGAATCACTTAGACTTCTCGATGAGGAAGGAATTGAAAANAGGTGGAATAGGCATAAAGTTAATGCTGAAAAACTAAGAGCAGGCCTCNCAGAAATTGAACTTAATTTNCCTATATCTCCTAATGACAGGCTTGATCANTTAACNGTNGTAACTAAACCTGACCACATAGATGATGTTGAATTNAGAAATAAANTNATTTATGACTATAATATTGAAATAGGANGAGGTCTTGGAGANTTTGCTGGAAAAGTTTTCAGAATTGGTCTTATGGGAGAATCTTGTAAGTCTGAGTATGTTGATCAAATATTAGAAGTTTTTAGAAAAGAAATTTAGTCAAANATTANTATTTAATTTATCTAAATCTCAGATTTTTTCTGCTNAGCTCNGATATATTTGTNCAACCCATTAGTTTCATATCTCTTTCTAANGCTGTCTTATATAGACTAAGTGCTTTNTCTACNCCNGCTTGTCCTGCAGCTGCNAGTGCATAAAGATACAANCTACCTCCAGCAACAGCTTTTGCTCCAATAGATAAAGCTTTCAGCATATGTGTAGATCTTTGGATCCCACCTTCACATATAACATCTATCTTATCTCCAACAGCATCAACAATATCTGTAAGCACATCAAAATTAGCTACTTGACCATCAAGCTGTCTTCCGCCATGATTTGACACTACAATTCCTGTACAACCAATATCTACTGCTCTTTTAGCATCTTCAACGCTTACTACNCCTTTTAGAGCAAAATCTTTACCCCAATCAGAAGCAAGTTTTTCTGCATCATCCCAGCTCATTGATTGATCTAGCATTGTTGAAAAATAACTACCNATAGATGTAGAAACATTAGAAAGCTCNCTAACACTATCTTTCAATAAAGGTAGTTCAAATTTTTCTCTTAAAACATAATTTAATCCCCACATTGGTTTAGAGAAAAAACTATATAAACTACCAAGTGTAAGTTTTGGAGGAGATGTAAATCCTGTTCTTAAATCTCTCTCTCTGTTACCAGAAGTTATAGTATCAACTGTTAATGCAATTACATCAAAAGAAGATGCTTTTACTCTATCAAGTACCGCATCGTTAATTCCATGATCTTTGTGATAATAAAATTGGAACATTTTAGGAGTATTAAACTTACTTAATTCTTCAATAGGTACTGTTCCAATAGTTGATAAACCAAACATAGTCCCATATTTTTCAGCTGCCTTTGCAACCGCTCTTTCACCTTGATGATGAAATAATCTTTGAAGTGCAGTAGGTGAACAGTAAAANGGTAAATCTAATTTTTTCCCAAAAATAGTAGTAGATAGATCAATATCTTCTACTCCTCTCAAAACATTAGGAATTAAGTCTACGTCCTCGTAAGCACTTGTATTTCTTCTGTATGTAGTCTCATCTTCAGCAGCTCCATCAATATAATGAAAAATAGGAGATGGAAGTTTCTTTTTTGCTAGTTTCCTAAAGTCGTGGAAATTTTGACAGTCATTTAATCTCATAATATTAATATTTTTTTATTTGATAATTTAAAATCTTACAGNAATTTTGAGATGCAAAGACCTTTTTTTCTTTGATTATTTTTCGTTATCAGAGATAATTTTATTAAGGATTCAAAATGCAAACCTATTCATTGAAATGCTATAAGTGTAATGTCACTCAGAATGATAATTCTATATCTAGAATTTTCTGCGAAAAAGGCTGTAACGAATTATTGATATGTGAAGACATTTCTCCAATGAAACAAGACCCTTTACAATCAATGAGGGATGATGAAGAATCATTTTCTCTAGGTGAGGGAAGTACTCCATTAATTCCCCTAAATAAAATTGGAAAAAGACTAGGATTAGAAAAACTTTTTGCCAAACTAGAATTCATGTCACCAACGGGGTCTTTTAAGGATAGAGGAAGCTCTCTTGTAATAAATATTGCAAGAAAAGAAAGAGTTGCAGAATTTGTTGAAGATTCTTCTGGAAATGCTGGAGCTTCATTATCTGCATATGCTGGAGCTACAGATATAAAAGCTCATATTTTTGTACCTGATAGTGCCGGAAAAGGTAAACTTGATCAAATCTCTATTTTTGGAGCAAAATTACATAAAATCGAAGGTCCAAGAGAAAACTCTACAATTGCTGCAAAAGATTTTTCGAAAAAAAATAATATCCCATATTTATCACATAATTTATCTCCATATTTTTCTGAAGGAATGAAAAGTTTCGCATACGAAATTTATTCAGAATTTGGAGAAGTAGATCATATTATTTTTCCTACTGGAAACGGATCTCTCTTATTAGGAACATGGAGAGGGTTTATAGATATATCAGAGAATTCTAATTTAAGTCTTCCTAAATTGCATGCAGCTCAATCTAGTATTATCGAGCCAATTGTAGCTGAGTTTTCTCAAAAAAAATGGAATTTTGATCCTTCATCAAAAACTATAGCTTCTGGTATTTCAGTCTCAAACCCACCTAGATTAATTGAGATTGTTGACGCCATAAAAAATAGNGATGGTTCAGCTACTTCATCAAGTGATAATGAAGCATTGATTTGGCATGAAATTTTAGCAAAAGAAGAAGGGATTTATTCAGAAAAAACTTGTGCTTTTTCTTTTGCAACTCTCGAAAAATTAGTAAAATCTGGAATAATAAAAAAGAACGAAAAAATAATTATACCGATAACTGGTTCAGGCCTTAAGGAATCTACTTAAAAGAGTTATATGCTTCTTTGAATCCTTTAATAGATCCTTCTAAAACCCAGTCGTCTACACTGTAAGAAATTCTAAAGTATCCACCTAGGCCAAAGCCTCTTCCAGGAACTGTTAGGACTTTGTGTTTTTGAAGTTCTTGTACAAATTTAGCATCATCTTCAATTGGAGTTTTTGGGAAAAGATAAAAAGCCCCTTCTGGCTTAACACAATCATAGCCAATATCAGTTAATTCTTTATATANAAAATCTCTTTTCTTTTTATATACNTCTATATCAACACTNTCATTTTGAATGTCNTCTATAGCNCTTTGCATGAANGCAGTAGCGTTAACATGACCTAAAGTTCTTAGAGAAAAAATAATTGCATCAAATAATACTTCTCTATCTTTATCTTTTGGAGATACTATAATATATCCAATTCTTTCACCAGCNAATCCTAGGTCTTTGGAATGAGAAGTTACAACAATAGATCTATCGTGATAATTGAAAATAAAAGGATATTTTTTATCGTCAAAAATTATTTTTCTATATGGCTCATCTGAAACAAGATATATTTCAGTTTGAAGTTTTTTTTCACTTCGCTTTATTACTTCAGAAAGTTTTTCTATAACTTCTTTTGGGTATAGAACTCCTGTGGGATTATTGGGTGAATTTATAATTACGGCTTTGGTTTTTTCCGTGATTTTGTTTTCAAGATCTACTAAATCAGGAAGGAAATTCTCATCAGTTTTTGCGATAACTGATTTACCGTTATGATTAGAAACATAGAATAGATACTCTACAAAAAAAGGTGAAAAAATTATTATTTCATCATCAGGATTTAGTAAAGTTTTTAAGACAGAATTTAGTCCACCTGCTGCTCCAGTAGTTACAATAACATGCTCGCTTCCAATATTAAGTGAGAATTCATCATTTAGATTTTTGGCAATAGCACTTCTTGTCGATAAAAATCCAGGATTAGGCATATATCTATGCATTCCTTTTTCTTCAGATTTTGAAAGGTCAATTATTCTTTCTTTAAATTTTTTAGGAGGTTCTAGTAAAGGGTTACCCAGAGAAAGATCAAATACATTTTTTTCACCATATTGTTGTTTTAGTTGGATTCCTTCTTCGAACATTTTTCTTATCCAACTAGACTTTTCAAGGACTTCTAAAATGCCTTTTGAAATACTCATTTTTTCTTCTCCGTTTTAGTTTCTTTAATAACAAGAGTTTCAAAAAATATATCATACCAAGCTCTATTTTTATCATCCTTTATTATCCAAAATATACCAATCATTAAGGGCATTATTGCTATAAATTTCCCCCCAATTTCTCTAGCAAAAGCAGCTCCTATTCCAATNTTATCTCCTTCAGGATTTACAACTTTAATTCTTAATGCCCATTTGCCAATTGTTTTACCATATAGTCCTGTAGGAATTACTAAGTAGCAAAAACAAATAATTACAATAAAATAATCAAATAAAGAGTAATTTATACCAAGTATATTTTTACCAACTATATTTAGCCCGAAATATAACAATAAAATGTATGAAGTATCTACAAATGCAGCCATAAAACGTCTGAATATCGGAGCTATATTTTTTTCTTTTTTCATAAGCTTTAATTAAATAGTCTTCTTATTATGGTATATAAAATTCAAATTTAGGAATATATTATTTACTTAATTATTTGTTTATCGGAGGCTCATATTGTCAAGATTAGAGGGAAAAGTAGCTGTAGTAACAGGCGCTGGTTCTGGAATAGGAATGGCTACAACAAGACTTTTTTTAGAGATGGGATGTAAGGTTATTTGTTCAGACGTAAGTGATAATTTTTTGAATGAGTTGGAAAAAGAAATTTCATCATTCAAACCCAATTATTTGATATTAAAATCTGATGTTACAAAAAGATCTGATTGTAAAAATATTGCAAAATCCGCAGTTGATAATTGGGGTAAGTTAGATATTTTAGTTAATAGTGCAGGTGTGACTCCAAGACACGCTCCTCCTGAGTGGGACTTTGAGCAAAAATGGGATTTTGTAATGGAAGTAAATCTTAAGGGCTCTATGCTAATGTCTTACGAAAGTGTTGAACAAATGAAGAAAAATACAGGTGGATCTATTATTAATTTGTCTTCAATAATTGGATTAGTTGGATATTCCGATACATTAGGATTTTCTGATGGATTTAATCCTTATCCTCATTCTAAAGGTGGTATTGTTCAGATGACTAGGGATATGGGAGTTAACCTTGCAAAACATTCAATTAGGGTTAACGCATTGTGTCCTGGATTTGCATATACCAACTTAACTAAATCTATTACTGACGATGAAACTATCCACAAAAAATTAATTGAGTTACATCCTATGGGAAGACTTGGCACAGCAGATGATATAGCTAATGCTGCATTGTTTTTAGCAAGTGATGAATCATCATTTATTACTGGAACTGCTATACCTGTAGACGGTGGATATACAGCTAGATAAGGAGTTTTATTATGCTTATTCGATTAGATACATTAAGAGAAAGACTTCATGGTGTTGTTCTTAATAAAGGAGAGCAAGGATATGATATTAAAGGTCTACAAGATGAGCTTGATAAGCTCCCTGATAGCTATGACGAGTTTGTAAAGTTTACTGAAAAATTATTAAATCTAAAAATTAGAAATGATTGGTCTTATGTAGAACCAAGCTCTATTAATGATATTTTGAATGAGATGGATCCATCAAGACCAAAAGGAAAAATCAAAGAAATTGATTATGAAGATAGTTCAAAGAGAGTAGAAGCAGCTTTTATAGCATCTTTATGCGGATGTATGTTAGGTAAGCCATTAGAAGCTATGTTTACGGGCCATGAAATTAGAAAAGCTTTAGAAGAAATAGATGAATGGCCTATGTCAGACTATGTATCTAAGGATGTAGAAAATGTTCTTCCTAGAGTTCATAGATCTTTTCCTGAAACAGCTAGAGAGTTTATAAATTATGTAGCTCCAGATGATGATATTAATTACACAATAATGGGTATGTTGATTTTAGAAAAATTTGGTGCAGATTTTACTCATGAAAATATGAAAGAACTTTGGATTCATCATCTACCAATTGGTACAACTTTTGGTCCTGAAAATACAAAGCTTCTAAAATCAGGCATGGATCTAAAAATTGATGGAATGGATAGATCTACTTTTCTTGAAAAAGGAGGTAATGGGCCTAGAAACATTTTACCAACCGATAATCCTGAGGACCTAATAGATGTTTTCAACGATATATTAAATCCTGGCGATGAACTATGTGGAGCTGCAATTAGAGCTGATGCTTATGGATATGCTTTCCCTGGGAATCCTGCAATGGCCTCTGAACTCGCTTGGAGAGATGCTAGCTTTACCCATAATCGAACTGGTGTTTACGGAACAATGTTTATTGCAGCAGCTATTTCATGTGCTCAAATTATGGAAGATCGAGATGAGATAATTGAAACAGCTCTTATGTTTGTACCTCAAAAGAGTCGTTTTTTTGAAAGAGTTTCAGTTTGTTTTAAGGATGTAAAAGAATCTAATTCTTGGGAAGAAGCATACGGTAAAATAAGTGACAAATATGGTGAATATGGTCACTGTAGAATTTATCAAGAAATAGGTATGTTAATAAATTCTTTGAAATTTGCTGAAGATGTTGGTCATGGAATTTGTATTCAAGTAAGCCAAGGTGCTGATACAGATAGTTTTGGTGCTACTTCAGGTTCTCTTTTAGGTGCATATTTTGGACCTGGTCATCTTGATGATAAATGGATAAAACCATTTAAAGACGATATTCATACTGGATTAGCTTGGTTTTTTGAAAGATCTGTTTCTAAATTAGCCAAAAGAATGTCAAAGCTACCTAATATTATGAGAATGTGATATTTGATGGCACGCCCGGGAGGATTCGAACCCCCGACCTAATGGGTAGAAACCATTCGCTCTATCCAACTGAGCTACGGGCGCATGACAACATATACTATTATAAAATTGATTTTTACTTATTGGCAATGCTTATTCTTACTGCACAAGCTTTATACTCTGGAGTTTCTGTTATAAAGTCCACTGCATCAGAAGTTAAATCATTTGTTCTAGTTTTGTCAGGAAAAGCAAAGCTCATGAAAACGGCTCCTTCAGGAGATTTATCAGTTATTTTAGCTTTAGCTGTTACTGAACCTCTTCTTGATTCAATTTTAATTAAGTCTTTTTCTTTGATAGAAAGATTTTTTGCATCAAATGGATTAATTTCCACTAATTCTTCAGATATTATTTCATCAAAACCCCTAGCTTTACCAGTCTGAGTACCAGTATGATATGTGGACCTTCTTCTACCAGTTGATAAAACAAATGGGAACTCTTTATCTGTAGGCTCAGCAGGTTCTATATGATCAACAGGACTAAATATTCCAGTTTCTCCTGATTCCATTTGATCCTTATGTAAATAAGGTGTACCAGGATGATTTTCGTCTGGGCAAGGCCACTGTATTCCACCTTCTTCTTCAATTCTCTTATAATTAATTCCTTTAAATAGGGGAGAAGTACTAGCCATTTCTTTCCATATCTCATCAGGTTCAGTAATTTTGTGTTTTTTACCCATAGCCTCATAGAATCCCAGAATAATATCGACGTCAGTTTTAGCATTTCCCGGAGTTTCTACAGCAGGTCTTACCCTTTGTACTCTTCTTTCAGTGTTTACGAAAGTTCCATTTGCTTCGGCAAAAGATGATGCTGGAAGTACTAAATCAGCCATTTTAGCTGTTTGAGTCATAAAGATATCTTGAACAACAAAAAAATCTAAATTGTTGAGAGCATGAATAGCATGATTAGCATTTGGATCGGATACTATAGTATTTTCTCCCATAACAAATAAAAACTTAACATCTCCAGAGTTCATTTTATCCATCGCAGTAATTTTAGTCATACCTCTTTTTCTAGGAAGTTCAGCATCCCAAATTTTCTCAAATTTTTCTACCATTCCAGGGGCTTCTACTTTTTGATATCCAGGAAAATCTGTTGGAAGAGAACCTGAATCACTTACACCCTGAACGTTGTTTTGACCTCTCAATGGATTGACTCCTGCATTTTCACTTCCAAAGTTACCACAAAGCATAGCTAAATTTGCTAAGCTTTGTACGTTGTAAGATCCACATGAATGTTCCGTTATTCCTACGGTGTAACAAATTGCAGACTTAGGTGAAGCTTTAGCATATTCTTTGGCTGTATAAATAATATCTTCAGGATCTATGCCACATATTTTTGCAGAATACTCAGGGGTATAGAGAGTCAAGTGGTTTTTTATTTCCTCAAAGTTTCGTGTTCTTGTTTCGACATATTCTTTATCGTATAAATCATTTTGAATTATATAATTTGAAACTGCATTATAGAAAGGAATATCTGTTCCTATACGTATTTGGATATACTTATCTGCCCATTTGGTTAGTTCTATTTTTCTAGGGTCTACAACAATTAGTTTTGCTCCATTCTTAACTGCTTTTTTCATCCTAAGTGATATCACTGGATGTGTTTCAGTTGTGTTGGAACCAGTTACTAATAGTAACTTTGAACCGGCTAATTCTTGAATAGAATTAGTCATAGCACCTCTGCCGACCATGACCGCCATCCCAGCGACCGTAGGAGCGTGTCAGGTACGAGAACAATTATCGATATTGTTTGTTCCAACAACTGTTCTTGCAAATTTTTGTAATAAATAATTTGCTTCAGTTACTACTCTTGCAGAAGCCCACCATACAGTTGAGTCTGGACCATTATTTTCAATTGAAGCATTAAGCTTTTGGCTGAAAACCTCATATGCCTTTTCCCATGAGACCTTTTCAAATTCTCCATTTTTATTTTTTAGCAATGGGTCTGTAAGTCTTTCCTGAGAATTAACGAAATCCCAAGAAGCAAATTGTCCTTTTACACACAAAGATCCTAAACTAGGTGCATCAAAATCAGGAGTTGCACCAAGTACTTTTTTCCCATCACTGATTAGTTCTATTCCGCAACCAACTCCACAATATGGACATATTGATTTAGTTTTAGTTTCTTTTTTTTCTAAACTTATTTCAATTTTTTTGTTCGATAAAGCTCCAGTAGGGCAGGTGTTTACACATTGCCCACAAAAAGTACAATCAGATTTCATTAATTTATTGTCGAAGAATGAGAAAATTTTTGAGTCTTGTCCTCTACCATCAATAGTAATAGCAGAAGCTTGCTCCCAATCGTTACAGATATTTGTACATCTGTAACAAGCAATACATTTATCATAGTCTCTGGCAATAAAGGGATTTAGATCATCTTTTGCGACTTCTCTTTTTTCTAATTCGGGGAATATATTTTCTGGTTTATATTCTTTTACTGCAGCGCTAAATTCATTATTTGTTAATTTTGTTTTTTCAGAGCTTTGATCATCCCACTTGATTTCAGAGAGAGATAATTCTAGTAATGTTTTCCTGTAATCAATTAATGTATCTGAATGTGTAAAAACCTCAATATCATTTTCCGCTAGGTAAGTACAGGATGCTACATAGTTTATATTTTGGCCTTTTTTTACTTCCACCAAACACATACGACAGGTACCTTGTGGACCTATTCTGTCGTCATAACATAGAGTAGGTACACTTTTTTGTGTTTTTTTAATAGCATGTAACAGTCTGTCACCAGTTGAAACTGTTATGTTTTCGCCATTAACTTTTAAGTTTATGAAATCTGTTTCTATCATGATCTTATTCTTATTTTATAAAATTTGATCATAAAATAAAATAGAATTATTAATCCAAGTCCTATAAGTAGGGGTGTTCTTATAGGGTTTATGTATTCAGAAATCTTTTCATAATTAGTGCCAAGTTTAGTTCCAACATATATATAAAGTAAATTAGATGGAAAAGATGCTATAAAGGTTATAATTGNGAATTTATAAATATTCATTTTGTAAATTCCTGCAATTATTGATGTTATAGGTTTTGGGAATAAAGGTATAAATCTTGTAAGAATTACAAACATAGATCCGTATTTTATAAAGTACTTTTCAGATTTTTGAATATCATAACTTGAAATAAAAACATATTTACCAAATTTATCAATTAGTGAAATTCCATATTTATTTGATAAATAATACTCTACAGAACAACCAATTAATGTACCAGTTGATGCTAAAGCGCTCACAATAATCAACCCAAATGTACTTTTTACAAGAAGCCAACCTGCCAATGTAAGTATTATTTCACCTGGAAAGGGCAGAACAGTAGGTTCCATAATCATAAAAATGAAGATTCCTGGGTAACCAAGCCATTCAAATGTGTTAACAACCCACTCAATAATAGTATTTTCTAAACTCAACATTGCGTTTTAGACACCTTTTAAGTAATAACTAACAAAAAGTATACATAATATTTTCAAAGGCTCTAAAAAGATTTAAACCCTAAATTATCTTTTATATCCAAAATGTCACTTTACCCACATTTTAAAAATAATATTGAATATTTAATGTTAAATATATTATAATTTTACTATGAATTTAAAACCCTTTTTTCAGTTCAAAATAGCTTAAGTATTGAAATAGTTTTGAACAAATTCAAAACAAGTATTTGATTAGTTTTGTACTAATATTTTATTTTGTGTTATAATTTTTATTATGGCTTTAGAGACAAAAAAAACATCAAAAATGCTGAGTGTGGAAAAGAAGTTTAAGAGAGATCTTGAACGTATAATTCCAGAACTCGTTAATGAAAGAGGNCTTACCGGTGCTGCAAAAGAACTCGGTTTAGGTAAGGCTACTTTATCTTATTGGATGTTAAAGCTTGGTATTCAATTTAGAAAAGTAGCACTAGCTCCTGGTGAGACCATTGAAATTAAAAGAATCTCTGATTAATCGTTATTTTTTTCTCTTTATTTTTTAATTATGTTCATTTACATTTAAACAGAGAATTAAATCATACCCGTACATATCTCAAGCTATGAATAAAAAAATTACAATTTTGTTGTCTGCTATTTTACTGTCGTTTACAGTAATTTCTTGTAGGGAGGTTACTGAGCCTGCTGCAGATCCTGTTGTTTTTGAACCAACTCCTGCTGCTAAGGAGATGGTAATGGCAGGTGCTGCCCCTGAAGTTGAAGTTGTTATTGTTGGTGATCCAGCATCTGGTTCAGAATGGTTTCTAAATGAAGGTTGCAATGCATGTCACTCTACAGGAGCTGAAAAAATAGTTGGACCTGGGTTTGCAGGGATTTACGAAAGGGCAGCAACGCGAGGTTATAGTTCCCCTGATGATTATATTGAAGCTTCTATAAGATATCCTGGTGAATACATCGTAGAAGGTTACTCAAATCTTATGCCAGCCAGTTGGGAAGAGGCTGAGAAGCAAGAGATTGCAGATATAATTGCATATTTAAAAACCTTGCAATAATTAGTTTCAAGCTATTTTTTTGAACAAATTANCCTCTAGCAATTAAAGCGGCCTGATAACCGGCAGAAAAACCTGCATCTATGTTTACTACAGATATTCCTGGAGCGCATGAATTAAGCATTGTTAGAAGTGCTGAATAACCATCTGCGCCAGTTCCAAAACCTACTGAAGTAGGAACTGCAATAACTGGTTTATCAACGAGACCTGCTACAACAGTTGGTAATGCCCCTTCCATTCCAGCTACTACAACTATGCAGTTAGATTCTCTGATTTTATCTACTTTACNTAATATTCTATGAATACCAGTAACACCTACATCATTTATAGATTCGACTTTAACTCCCATTAATTTTGCAGTTATTTCTGCTTCTTTAGCTATAGGGATATCAGACGTACCTGCATTTACAACTGAAACTTTACCTTGATATTTTTCGTCTTTTTTTGAACTATAAATCATTTTAGCTTGTTCATCGAATTCTGCTTCTGGAATTATTTTTTTTACCTCATTAAATGTTTCTATATTCGTTCGNGTTATGAGAAATAGATTTGATTTTTTATAAATTTTTTCAGCTATGAGTGCAGATTGTTTTGGAGTTTTTGTTTCTCCAAAAATNACTTCAGGGAAACCGGTTCTTTTTTCTCTATCTAAATCGATCTCAGCAAAATCTTTAGTATTGTCATTATTTTTTGTCATTTATATATTTATGAATAAAATTCTAAACTTATTATAATTGATCCTTGTAAAATTTCTTCTTATTTTTATACTTTACTTATAAGTAAATAATTATTCGATTTTAAGGTAATCTTATGAAACTAAGCTGTATTCAATCTAATTTAAGAAAAGGTTTGGCAACAGTTAGCAAAGCCGTTGCTACTAGATCAACTATTCCGGAGACACAAAATGTTCTTATAGCTACTGATAATGGTAGGTTGAGACTTACTGCTACTAATCTTGAAATTGCCATAACAACCTGGATTGGAGCTCAAATAGAGGAAGAAGGCTCAGTTACAATTCCTGCTAGAATGCTTTCTGATTTCATTAATTCCTTGCCCGATAAGAAAGTAGACATTGAAACAGTAGCAAATCCAATAGGATTAAAAATCCATTGTGCAAATTTTGATGCACAGATGAATGGAATTGATCCTGAAAATTATCCTCCAATACCTAATATTAGTGATGGTCCTAAAATTTCAATTTCATCATCTGATTTCAAAAGTTCTCTCTCAAGAGTTAGGTTTGCTGTAGCAACTGATGAGTCAAGACCAGCATTAACAGGNGTTAAGGTTGATATTAAAGGGAATGAGTTTACATTGGCTTCAGCCGATGGGTTTAGGTTAGCTATAGAGACAGGGAGTTGTGAGTCCTCGGTAGAAGAAGATGTTTCTGTTATAGTTCCTGGAAGAACAATGAATGAAATATTTTCTTTATTAGGAACAGACTCAGGTATGCTTGATATGACTGTTACTGAGCAAAAAAGCCAAGCTTTATTCAAGTTTGGAGACGTTGAGGTTGTTACGCAATTGATTCAAGGTAACTTTCCTGACTATGAAAGATTGATTCCAGGAGAGAAAGGAACTATTTGCAGGGTAAATAGAGAAGAAATTTTACAGGCTACTAATGCAGCTTCAGTGTTTGCTAGAGATGGCAGTGGAATAATTAGAATGGTTTCTGATGATACTGACGANGGTTCAATTAGAATTATGTCTCAGGCTGAAGAACTNGGATCAAATGAATCAAGAGTAAATGCCAGCATTGAAGGAGAAGAGACTAGAATAGCTTTTAATTCTAAATTTCTTAATGAAATATTGAGTGTGCTAGATGGAGATGAAGTAGAAATTGAAACTATGAGCCCTTCAAGTCCAGGAGTATTTAGGTCAGCTGCAAATTCTGGATATCTTCATATTATTATGCCTATGTTCGTGCAATGGTAAGTGATTATCTAACCAATTTTTGTACTGTTAATCAATTATTAAAATAATTTATTATGTTCTATTCAAGTGAAAAAAAATTAAATTTTAAAGACGTTTTAATAGTACCTAAATCTTCAAAAATAAATTCAAGAAAAGATGTAGTTTTAGACACAAAAATTTTATTTCCAGCTTCAGGAATAAGTTGGACTGGAGTTCCTATCATGGCTTCTAATATGGATAATGTTGGAACTTTTGAGATGGGATTTGCTCTACAAAATTTTCATATGACAAATGCTGTAAGTAAATTTTATAATAAGGATGCTTGGGTTAAGTCTATAAGTAATGGATTAGATCTAGAATTTAATTTCATAACATTTGGATTACAAGAAATTTCAGAAATTGATGAAATTATTTCATACATTTTACAAAAAACTAACAAAAACATTAANACTATTGTGTTTGATATACCAAATGGATACATAGAAAAATTTTCTAAAATNATTTCTGAAGCTAGAAAAGAATTTCCTAAGTTGGGAATAATTGCAGGTAATGTTGTTACTTCAGAAGGAGTAAGACTATTAATGGATTCTGGAGCAGACGGAGTAAAGGTTGGTATCGGGTCTGGGGGTGTTTGTGACACTACTGAAACAACAGGTATAGGTTATCCTCAATTATCTGCAGCTATAGACTGTAGCCTTGAAGTCAAAAAATATAATGGTTTTATAGTATCTGATGGTGGTGTAAAAATAACAGGTGATATTTCTAAAGCGTTTGCGGCTGGATCTGGATTTGTTATGTTGGGATCNTTATTGGCAGCTCACAAAGAAAGCATGGCTCCCATTATAAGAAAAGATAATAAAAACTTCAGAGAACTATACGGTATGAGTTCTACTCAAGCTATGACAAAACACTATGGTGGTGTTGCAGATTATAGAACATCTGAAGGAAAATCAATTCTTGTAGAAGATAGAGGACCTGTCAAGAATACATTGAATAAAATACTTGGGGCACTGCGATCAACTTGTACATACATAAATGCCAAAAATATTGGTGAAATTCACGAAAATTCAAGTTTCATTATTTTGTAAAATTTATTTCTGAAATTTTTGACAATAACTCTTCTTCGTTATAAATTATGATTTCTTTTATTTGTTCTCTAGATTTTTCTGGAAATATTCTATGCAACATAACTTCACAACGCTTATTCAGCTCTTTTTTATTATCAGTTAGAAAATCACCTAATAAAGATAGTTTTAATATTTCATAACTATTTTCAAATTGATAAAAAATATATTCTTTTTCAGAATTCATAATAAATAAATTAAGTTTAGAAGTTTATTAACTTAGTTGGCCATCTTCATAAAGTTTCAACAAACTATTTATTTCATTGAAATTAAGGGTCTCATAATTGTTTATAATATCATCTTCATTATATGGTTCATTGATATGTGTGTCATAAGATTCATAGATAATACCAATTTTATTAAAAATATCCTTGAATGGACTTAAGAAATTATCTACAGATGTTTGAATTTGATTGTTTGTAGGAATTGTTTTTTCTATTCCATAAACACTCATTACTTCGCTGTAACTATCATATGATTTGAGTTTATCTGAATCTTCATNTTGGTCTATTTTTGATAATTGTATTTCAAGATATTTTACTAATGTTCCTGCTAATTCTAAAATNTCTTCNGTTNAGTCATCGTCACCAAAATTAAGNTCTAAAATTTTTTCNGAAAGATTTTTATGAAAATTTATAAAATCCTTATGACCAAAAGGTTCCTTTTCTTCAGTTCCATATTTTATTTCTGAATCTGANATTTTTGAATATTGGTTAATTTCAAAATATTCAGGTCTTATATCTCTACCAGATTCTTTAGCTTCGTTAATTAATTCGTTAAATTCTTCAGGATTAATCCCTAATTTTTTCATCAGCTCTGGTTGAGATGGGAAAGAACCAGTTCTATTTATACCGATTCTCATATATCTATGTAATTTATTGATTTTGTCTGACATAAAAAATTATTATTTTATTCTTTAATAACAGGGTTGATCAATGTGCCTATCCCTGTAATTTCTATTTCAACAATATCTCCATCTTTTATATTTTGAGGGACTTCGTCCGTTCCCATCCAAATGACATCTCCAGGATAAAGTGTTAAATATTTGGTCATTTTGCAAAGATAATCACTTATTCCAAAAATCATATCATTAGTTTTAAAATCATCCTTGATTTCATTATTTATTCTTATTATTGTTCTCAAACTATTTAAGTCTATGTCTGTTTCAATATAGGGACCCATGGGCTTAAATGAATCTGTATTTTTAGCTCTCCATAATGTTCTGTCGTTTGATTGCCAATTTCTCTCACTCACATCATTCCCGATTGTATAACCAAAAATATGGTCCCAAACATTATTTTTATCTAAATTTTTTGCTATTTTTCCTATTACAACTACCAACTCTCCTTCATACTGGATATTTTCAGATGCATCTTTAGGAATAATGATAGTTTCATTATGTGGTATTAAAGCGTTATTGGCTCTATAACCAACATCTGGGCTTTTTGGTGTAATACCTTCGATTCCACGGATTTTTGCCATTTTCTTAACATGATTTATGTAATTTACTCCAACAGCATAAAATGTACTCGGTACAACTGGAATATCCAACTTTACATCTTCTAATTTGTACCTTTCATCAGATAATTCATAATTTCCAAACGGAGTTCCAATTACTTTTGTTATGAAAGGATCCTCGAAAATACCAAAATAAATTTCCTTTTTATGTTCAAATCTACACCATTTCATAAATTCTCCTTATGGATGGTTAAATATAAATATTTTGATTTCATTATCGTTATAAACATTGTAATTGTTTCAAAAAAAAACTAAAAGAATATAATGTAAAAAAGTCGAATAAAGTAACGAGAGGTACGATTTGGTTGAATCACAAAAAAATATAAAAGAAATAAAATTTAATGACATTTCTCATCCTTTAGATCCCCTTACTTCAGAAGAAATAAATCTAGTAACCTCTATTGTGAAAAATAAATCTAATTTAGGAAAATTTCTACTTTTTGAAACTATAACACTTATAGAACCTCCAAAAAATCAAGTATTAAGTTTCAATTTAGGAGATGAGATAAGGCGAAAAGCATTTGTAGTTGCTCTGAATTATAAAGAAGAAAAACTCTATGAATTAGATATAGATATCACTAATGAAAAAATACTTAGATGTGATTATAAACCTGGTGTTCAGCCAGCATTTATATTTGGTGATTTGGAAATGGATTTCAATGAGTGGGAATCAAAAATGAAGCATGATCCCTTAGTAGTTGATGCGCTAAAGAAAAGAGGAATAGATGATCCTGATTTATTACAAATAGACCCTTGGCCTATAGCTAACTTTGGGAAAAAAGAAGAAGAAGGTAAAAGACTTGCTATTGGTCGATGTTGGATAAGGAAAGAGCCTGGTGATAATGCATATGCAAGACCAATTGAAGGACTATCTATAATTCTTGATTTAAATAAAAATGAGGTAGTCGAAATACAAGATTTTGGAAAAGTACCTATTCCGCCAAATGATGGAAATTATTCACAAAAATATCAAAAAGAATTTAGAAAAGATCTCAAGCCAATAGAAATAACTCAACCAGAAGGACCNAGCTTTACTGTTGATCGTAATGAAGTAAAATGGCAAAAATGGCATTTAAGAGTNGGTTTTACAAACAGAGAAGGACTTGTTATTCATAATGTTTCTTATGAAGATAATGGAAAAATAAGGCCCATCTTATACAGGGCCTCTCTTTCTGAAATGATAGTTCCTTATGGAGATCCCACAAATGATCACTACAAAAAACAAGTTTTTGATGCTGGTGAAGTTGGAATTGGTAAATGTGCAAATTCATTAGAATTAGGCTGTGACTGTTTAGGTGAAATATACTATTTTGATGCATCATTATTTGATATTAGAGGCGATGCAAAAGTTATAAAAAATGCAATTTGTATGCATGAAGAAGATTATGGTATTTTATGGAAACATACCGATACCAGAAGTGGGGAAGTAGAAACTAGAAGATCTAGAAGATTAGTAATTTCAAGCATTGTAACAGTAGGAAATTATGAGTACGGTTTCTTTTGGTATTTTTATCAAGATGGTGGAATAGAGTACGAAATTAAGCTTACTGGAATTGTTAATTCTGCAGCAGTTCCTCCTGGAATAAAACCTAATCACGGGACATTGGTGGCTCCACAAGTAGTTGCTCATAATCATCAACATTTTTTTAATGTTCGTTTAGACATGATGGTTGATGGAAAGGAAAACTCAGTATATGAAGTTGATACAGTTCTCGATCCTATAGGAGATAGTAACCCCCATGGCAATGCATTTTCTACTAAGAAAACTTTGATTGAAAATGAACAAGACGGCGCAAGAACTATTGATCCTTTCGCTGCTAGGTATTGGACAGTTGTTAATTCCAAAAAGAAAAATTATATGGGAGAGCCTGTCAGTTATAAAATTTCTCCAGGTGAAAATTTATTGCCATTTAGTCACCCTGACTCTGTAGTAAATAAAAGGGCAGGGTTCATGAATAAACATCTTTGGGTAACTCAATTCAATGAAAAGGAACTATATGCTTCAGGTGATTATCCTCAACAGCATTCTGGAGGAGATGGATTACCAAAATGGATACAGTCAAAAAGAGATGTTAAGGATAAAGATTTAGTAGTTTGGTATACTCTTGGCCATAATCATATACCAAGGCTTGAAGATTGGCCTGTTATGCCGGTTGCTTATATTGGTTTTACAATTAAGCCATCTGGTTTTTTTGACAGAAACCCTGCATTAGATGTGCCGCCTTCATCAGACAGTTCTTGCCAAAATAACTGTGATTGTTGTGGCTAAAATAAATTCAGCTAACTTTTTTCGACTTGACTGTAAATTCTTCAAGTAAGTTATTATCTGGAGCAGGAAGTTTATCTAAAGGCTCAAAAATATAAGGAGATTTAAATTTATTTTCTGGTTTACACAAATCATTTTCGTAGAATCTTTCTGATGGGAATAAATCTCCTGGATATGTAAAATTATCAAGAGTCGCTAAAGCTATGCAAACACTAGCTCCTAGAGCACTTTCTAACATCCCTCCCACCCAAACTGGGATTCCTGAATCTTCAGCTAATTTATTNATTTTTATGGAGTTAGTTAATCCTCCAACTCTTCCTGGTTTGATATTTATAAATTTACATGCATTTATTTCAATAGCTTGTCTAGCTCTTTCAACACTATTAATAGATTCATCTAAACATATAGGTGTATTGATTTCAGAAGACAACTTTGAATGATCAATTAAGTCATCTGATGATAAAGGTTGTTCAATGAACGCTAAATTATATTTATCAATTGATTTGAAGAAGTCGATGTCATCAATTGAATAACCTCCATTGCAATCTACATGAAAGATAGAGTTTGGAAAAGAACTGTTTACGGCATCTAAGACTTCTGAATCCCAGCCTTTTTTTATTTTCAGCTTAATTCTTGGAGTTTTGTTATTTACAGCTATTTGTATTTTTTCTAAAAGCGTATCAATATCTTTTTCTACTCCAAAATCAGCACCTGCAATAACCTCTTTTCTTGTTCCTCCCAATAATTTATGCAGTGGAGTTTTAGTTATTTTACTTTCTAAGTTCCACCAAGCAATATCTAAGCCAGCTTTAGCAAAAGGGTTACCTTTATAAAGTGATAGTTCATCATTAATTTCTTTTGAAGATTCAAATTCTTTTCCTATAACTTTTTTCCCAAATATTTCAGATAAGTTGTAAAAAATAGAATTAGCGCTTTCATAGGAGTAGGTAGGTAATTCTAATGCACAGGTTTCTGACCATGCAAAGTTATTCTCACTTGTAACTTTGATCAAAATTGAATGTATTTCATAATCAGCTCCATATGAGGTTATCCATGGATCGATCAATGGAAGAGCTACATGGTATATTTTTAATTCATCAATTTTCATCTTTATAAATCTTATTTAATTACTTTATATCTATCTTAGTCCCACACTACCATCGCTTGAAATAGGAGGCGGTATATTTGCAGGATCAAATGGGTGCATGGAAGGAGAATCTTCGTTGAAAATAACTCCAAGACCTGGTTTTTCCGATGGGATATACCAACCATCTTTAATTTTTATTATTTCATCAGTCATATCTCTTCTTGGAGATATGTCTTCTTGTAATGATTCCTGTAGATCCCAGGATGGAGAAGAGGTCCCTAGAGCTATACATGCAGCAGTAGCTATGGGCCCCTGAAAGTTGTGTGGACAAATTTTTATATGATTTGCTTCAGCAATAGTTGCAATTTTTTTCACTCCTGTAATTCCTCCAGCGACTGCAATATCAGGTTTGAAGAAAGCAGGTTTTGCTAGTTGGGCGTATTCCCTAAATTCCCATATCCCCATGTTTCTTTCTCCAACAGCAAGAGGTAATTTTATTTTTGAAGAGACGTCAGCCATAGCAACAACTGAGTCTGGAACTATTGGATCTTCAATAAAGTAAGGTCTAAACTTTGCAACTTCTTCACAAAATGCAATAGCCTCATGAGGTTGCATATTTCTGTGAATTTCTACACCAATATCAAAATCCCAACCAACTGTTTCTCTAACAGCCTCAACCATCTCTAAAGCAAGTCCAATTAATCTAGTGTATGTTAATTCAGCCCAATTATTAGGCATCGGTGTAAATTTTAACGCTGTAAATCCCTGCTCTAAAGCTTTTTTAGCTCCTGAGGCACATTCTTCTGGGGTATCACCACCTACTCCAAGTGCAATAGCTCTTATTTTTTGTCTTACTTTTCCACCCAAGAGGTTCCAGACTGGTGTTTGAAGCCTTTTGCCTTTGATATCCCATAATGCCATATCAATTGCACTTATTGCTCCTCCAATGCTATTCCCTCTAAAAGCAGAGTTATATCTCCACAAATAATTCCAAATATGTTCTACATCATCAGAATCCATTCCTAGTAAGGCATCAGAGAAAGAATGGATAGTTGCTTCAGCAGCTTTCGGATATGACCAATAACAAGATTCACCAATGCCTTCTAATCCATCTTCAGTTGTAACCTTGACTACCAAAAACCTTGATACAAAAAAGGTTTCAATTTTTTCTATTTTCATAAAATTTCTCCTTCTATATCTATATATTCCAATATTCGTTTATGCTTGATTCATAAACGGAGGTTGATTCGTTTTCGATTTCATCTATTTTTACTGGCCTACCCAATACAGATGATTCTAAAGCAGCATTACAAACGGCTAAATCTTTTCTACCAACATAAGCATTTACTTCAGGCATTGTACCATCTGTGATGCATTGACCTAATTCATAATATTCTAAAGCCACAAGAAATCTATCTGCATCTTCAAACGGAGTTTTATAGGAAGCAATTCTTTCTGAACCAAATAAGCGTGAAGTAAGTTCATCTAGATGAAAATCTGGAACTAGATCTATAACTTCTTGTCCTGTGATCTCTCCAATTCCATCTATATTAAGTGATAGGGGATCACCTCTTCTTTGTTTTGCAGGTTTCATAGAACCTTTACTTCCATAAATCATAGAATATTCTAAAGGTTCACCATGAGCTGCCCAAAATGAAGTCCATTGACCAATAGCTCCATTTTTATATTTAAGTGTAGAGATAACCATGTCTTCTGATGAAGCTTTTATACTTTCAGGAACTTCATCAGCCCAATGATCATAGAAATTAGAAACTCCTATTTTATCTCCTCTATATCTGACTGGTTCCCAAATTTTAGATACTGCAAAGACTTCTTCTATATCACCTAAATAGTACATCATTTGATCAACAGCATGTACTCCTGCATCTACAAAAATTCCACCAACATTTTTATAGTGCCTCCATGGCCAAATTATAATATCATTGCCTCCTCTAGCTGAACCTTGAATGAAACTATAAGGATCTCCAATAATTCCAGCATCTATTATAGCTTTATTTAATCTACAAATAGGATCTCTTCTCTCCTGTTCAGCTACGCTTAGAACCTTTCCACTTTTTTTCCAGGCTTCAATCACTTTATTACAACCTTTTATAGTCAAGGACAGTGGTTTTTCACATAAGACGTTATATCCTAGTTCGAAAGCTTCTTGAGCAATTAGGTGGTGAGATCCTGAATCAGTTGTTATATCAACTGCTTCAATTTCAGGCATTTTTGATTTCATTTCTTCTAAAGAAGTAAAAACTTTTGGACGTAAGCCAAGTAATTCATTTGCATTATCTGCAAGAAAATTTGCATTTTCTTTTCTTTTATCGCAAACAGCGACCAACTCTACATTTGCCATACCACTCTCATATAATGCACCCAATGCTCTTAGGTGTCTACCACCCATTCCACCTGCTCCTATAATTGCTATTGGTATTTTGATCATGATTTATTTATATTTTTCTTTAGCTTATAAAATAAAATTAATTTTTCCATATTTTTTCCCATTCTGGATCAGGATTAGATTTTATAAAATCATGATTTAACTCATATCCTAAACCTGGTTTATTGTTAAGATGCAAGAATCCATCTCGAATATCTAAGGGCTCAGTTATAACGTTATTATAGTTTTCCAACGAATGATCAGTCATTTCTAACCTATAAATGTTGGGTACATTCATTAACACATGAGCTCCACTAATTACATTGAAAGCTCCTGATGCATCATGAGGACTTATTGGAATATAGAAGGTTTCAGCAAGGGTAGCAATTCTTTTCATTTCTGATATACCTCCTGTCCAACAAATATCTGGCATTATGTAATTTACTAATCCTTCTTGTAAGTATGGAGCAAAATCCCATCTAGTATATTTTCTTTCTCCTATACACAAGTTGATATCTGTATTGTTTCTTAATTGTCTATGAGCATCAATACTTTCTGGTTGAAGGGGTTCTTCAAACCAAATTAGATTATGTTTTTTCATCCTGTTACAGAGCTCAGTTGCTGTTGAAACATCAAAATTTCCATGTGCATCTATCATCAGTTCTATTGAAGGGCCAATAGCTTTTCTTATTTCACTCATAAGGTCATCTGCGTAAGAAGCTCCTTNTTCAGAAATTTTACCATCAATATATCTTCTATGGCTTTTTTTCATTTCAGGCATAAATGGATCTAGCTTGAGGGCTTTATATCCTAGATTTACCTGTCTTACTGCATCAGAAACTGCTGTTTCAATTTTATCTAAAAATCCAACGTGGGAGTAAACTGGTACCTTTTCTCTAACTTTTCCTCCTAGTAGATCCCAAACGGGCTTATTAAGGGCTTTTCCCTTAATATCCCAAAGAGCCATATCTATTCCACTCGCTAAAGTAGTAGCAAAACCTCTTGATCCAAGTGTTCCAAATCTTCGATATATTTTATGCCATATATAATCAATATTAGAAGGATTTTCTCCTATTAAACCTTCAGAAAAATCTTGTCCTTCAAGATCATTTTTCATCATGTTATAAGTATGAGCCAAAACTAATGCTCCACCTCCACCGGAGTTAGTAGATTCTCCTGTTCCAGTTATTCCTTCATCTGTATCAATTTCAACAAACAACCAAGATCTAGTACTACTTTTAGGTCTGGTTAGATATACTTTTAGATCTGTTATTTTCATATTCTCCTGCTTATAAATTTTCTAATCATGTATTTTTTGTGATGCTATCATTCCTCCATCAACTAATAAAGTTTCACCATTTACATATTGTCCAAGATGTGAAGAAAGGTATAGCACAGCATTGGCTATATCACTTGGTAAACCACCTACTCCAGCCGGTATAAATCTCTTAAAGTCTTTTGGATCATGGGGTGGACCATCAATTGAATCATCGTTAATATCAGGAAGTCTGTTTGAAATAGCTCCTGGTGCTATACAATTTGCTGTAATGTTTTTTCCAGCTAAATCTGCGGCAATACCTTTTACCATTCTTCTCAGCGCCATTTTTGCTGTTCCATATGCTGTCCAATTAGGCATTGCAACATATGAATGAACACTTGAAAGACAAATTATTCTTCCTCCATTACCACTGCTTATCATTTCTTTTGCCGCTCTTTGAGAACAAAAGAAATATCCTTTTAATGATAAATTCATCATTCTATCCCAATATTCTTCATCTGTTTCAAAGAAAGGTCTTTGTTGGTCAGGAAAAATTGCATTATTTATTAGAACATCTATTTTTTTATGAGACTCAAGAAATGAATCAAATACTGAGCTGATTTCATCAAGTTTACTTACATCGCCTTTATGAAAAGTTGCGTTTACTCCATTCTTAGAAACAATCTCAACGCACTTGGCTGAAACTTCATCATCCACGATATCGTTTAATCCAATATCTGCTCCTTCTTTTGCTAAAGTAATGGCTATTCCTCTTCCTATTCCTTTTCTTGCGCCAGTAATTAATACTTTTTTGCCATCGAGTAAGCCCATTTTATTCTCCTTAAATTTTTATNTTTTTGATGAAATTTTTTCTAATGGTAGTTTTTCTATGTCAGGAATTAAGGTATTGTTCTTTGCTATTCCAACTACTAACAATAAATAGGGCCTCTCATTTTGTGGACGACTAAATATTTTATTCATAAATCCCATTGGAGAGGGGGTATGAGTTAATGTTGACAATCCTGCCAAGTGTAATGCTGTTACAAGAATTCCTGTTGCAATACCTACTGATTCATTAGCATAATAATGTTTGACCTTTTTCCCATTTTTCATGATTCCATAATTTTTTGCAAATATTCCAATAATATATGGAGCGTCTTCTAAGAAAGGTTTATTTGCATCTGTTCCAAGAGGTTCAAGAGCGTCCAACCAATCTTTGGGAGCTTTTTCTTTATAAAAATTGTTTTCTTCTATTTCAGCTTCTTTTCTAAGTAATTTTCTTAATTCATTCCTTTTTGATATAGAAAAATGCCAAGGTTGCATATTTGCTCCACTTGGAGCTGTGCCTGCAGCTTTTATACAATTTTCAATTACTGAAATCGGGAAAGTTTTTTTTGAAAATTCTCTTATGGTTTTTCTTTGCTTTATATTTTCATAGAAAGAATTAGATTTTGAAACAATATTTTCTAAATCTAGATTTGGATTACCCCTATATTTAATAAAATTTTTATTCATTTTTCACTATCCTATTAATAATAATTTTTAGTATCAAATATTTTTTCAGCTAATTCCCAGGATCTTGGTTGCCCTGACTTAAGCTCCTCAAATAATTCACCCATAATATTTTGCCATTCCTCAACCTTACCCTTTATCGGATCTATATGAATCCCATTTGATAGATCAAAATCTTTTTCTACTTCTAGAAGCATTACGAGTTTACTTTGATTGTGGTAAATTCTCATTCTTCCAATAGGTTTTTTTTCTAAATCATTAACTATTTCAGGAAAAGGATTATCATGATATTCAATATATTTTTTGATTTTTTCTTTATCTTTTTTTAGTTCATTTATTAGTACTAATAATTTTTTATTTTTCATAAGTCTCAGTTAAATACTAGAAGTTTGTTTTATATTCTGGTTTTCCTTGAATATCAAGTTTTACCCTGAATAAATCTCCTCCTCTATATGCTTTATGATCATAGTTTTTTGGTTCGCTTCCATTTGGGTTTTCTCCAGTACCTGAACTAGCTGTTGTTACATATAGTTCATTTAGGTTTTCACCTCCAAACATAGGACAAGATGTCTGGGTAGCTGGAAAATGAATCTCTCTTTCAAGTTTGCCATCAGGATCGAATCTCATAACTTTTGAACTAAACCATATCGCAGACCAGATAAATCCTTCAGAATCAACCGTCATTCCATCTACTATCCCTAAGTTTTCATCGTCTAGTTTTACAAAAATTTTTTTATTAGAAATAGATTTAGTTTTTGAATTATAATCCCATTTATAAATTGTTTTTCTTAGGGAATCTGTACTATAAAAAATTGTTTCATCAGGTGAGAAACCCATCCCATTACATAACTTTACACCTTCATCAATTACATCTATTGAGTGATTTGGATTAATTCTAAAAACTAAATCATTTTGCCATTTTGTTGCATCAGTCCCACAATAAAAACTTCCATCAGGTCCAGATATTGCATCATTAACTCTAATTTTAATATTTGTGCCTTCTACTAAACCTTCCTTAATAACTTTAAAATCATCATCAGAGTTCCATAGAATAATACCTTCCCATGATCCAAGAATTAGTCCTCCTGATTCATTAAATCTAAAGCCTCCAACTTGGACACCATCATGTATGATTTCATTAGTTTTATGTAGGGGATCAAATCTGAAAAGTTTTCCTCCATATATATCTGTCCAATATATTTTTTTTTCTTCAGAACTCCAAACAGGACCTTCTCCAACTACAGCATTAGGGGATGCCAATTTTTCTATATGATATTCCACAATATACCTTTACTCCAATATGAAATTTATAATATCACCATAAATTTAAATCGTGTATACTTTTGGTGAAGAAACTTAGAAAGGATTAACATGCTTGATCATAAAGAAAAAGTTGCAATTGTAACTGGAGGAGCCCAAGGAATTGGAAGAGGAATAACTGATGTTCTGGCCGAAGATGGAGCTACTATTTGTATTGCTGATATTTCCAAAGAGCATGGTAATCAAGCAGTTATGGATTTAGAGGCTCAAGGAAGAAAAGCAATTTTTATTGAAGCTGATTTTAGTAAATCAGAATCATCTCTAAGAGTTGTTGAAGAATGTACAAATATTCTTGGAAGATTAGATATTCTTGTAAACAATGTTGGTATTCAACCTCCTGCATCCTATAAAAATGTCGAAGACACTACTGAAGATATGTGGGATGCTGTAATAAATGTAAACTTAAAAAGTTATTTCTTGATGAGTAAATATTCTATTCCTCATATGAAAAAATTAGGAAAAGGAGTCATTATAAACGTTTCAAGTGTCCAAGGATTGCAATCTCAAAAATTAGTACCTCCTTATGCTGCAAGTAAGGGCGCAGTACTTTCTCTAACAAGACAAATGTCNCTAGATTACATCAAGAGTAATATTAGGATCAATGCTATAAATCCAGGAACATTTAATACTCCTATGGTAAGAACATCAATTACAGGTGATATTGAAGAAAGTATGGAATTATTTGGTAAAGATATTCCTATAGGCAGAGTAGGGGATCCAAAAGAAATTGGGAGAGTNGCTTCTTTTTTAGCCAGTGAGGGAGCATCTTTCATTTCGGGAGAATATATTAATGTGGATGGAGGNATTATGGCTAANGGNGGATGGGATNCAGATTTACAAGGAGAATAAATTAGAAAGGATTTTTTCTTTTTTCTTCATCGTAATCTAAGACCACCCCGGCTTTTATATAAGCTGAAACTGTTTCTCCAGCCTTTACAAAATAAGCTGAGCCATTTTTTTCAGCTTGTTCAACTCCTCCGTTATGCCATCCTGTACATGGTTCTAATCCAGCGTTATAGCATCTTCCATACCATGGATANCCATATCCTCCACCAAAATTCCTCCAGTACCAAACATACTTAAATAAATCATTGGGAAACTCAACTCCCCAGGATATTCCTAGCTCATTATTTTTTACAACGTACCATCCCTCTTCCAATTCAGTGAAGTAAGCCATGTCCAAAGATCTATCTGATTTTCCAGGTATCTTTCTAAAATCTGATTTTGATCCATCTTTTAGATCAACCAATGGCCATTCTCCAGAAAAATTAGGTTTTAATTTTGAAGATTTATCAACATCTTCAGGATGAGAAAGTACTGTGCAATTAGGAAGACTGAGGGTACATTTTTCAGATAAGAAAGAACCTCCTATAGCTATATGTTCCAGCCATACGATATCTAAATCTTCCTCAGCATAATTTGTAACATTTTGGTTTATTTCAAGAAATGAATCTTCAGCCTTTAGGGAAATTGTTCGTGTTATTTCAAAAGGACTTCTTACACTTCTACCCTTAAACTCGATTGAGCAAATTTCTGGAGAATCCTTAATGATTTTTGTATCCCAAGGAATATTATTTACATCCCCATGTATTCCAAAATCAGCTCCAAAGTATTCACTTGGATATCCACCATGAGGAACAACTGTTTGCCAACCTCCCTCATAATAATCAAGCCAAACGGAAGCTGGG
>NZTZ01000018.1 GCA_002703265.1 Chloroflexota bacterium | reverse complement strand
TAGTACTTTCTGATCATAACCATTTGACTATATTAGATGATGATTCGAAAAACTGGCCATTGTTGATTCCTGGTGAAGAAATAACAATAAGAGAAATAAACGGAAGTCCAGCAGCATTGCATATAAATGGTTTAGGTATAAAGAAAGTTATTCTTCCTGGTTCTTATGAAAATAATATTGATGCGATTAATGATATTGTAAAAAAAATAAATTCCCAAAACGGTATAGCCAGTATCAATCATCCAAATTATCAATGGTGGGTTTCAGTAGATGATATAAAGTATTCTGATGATGCTTGGGCTTTTGAAGTTTTTAATGGACATATGCATGCAAATAATGAAGGATCTTTATATTCTTTATCAACAGAAGAAATATGGGATGAAGTTTTATCTTCAGGGAANCTTATTTATGGTGTAGCTAGCGATGATGCTCATCACTTTACAGAAGAGTTTGCTTCGACCAGATCAAATCCTGGTAGGGGATGGGTTTATGTAAATTCAGAATCACTTTCGGTTCCAGATATTTTAAAAGCTATGAAAAAAGGAGATTTCTATTCATCCACAGGTGTTGAACTCGATACTTTACAGATTTCAAAAGAAAAGATTCATTTGAAAGTTAAAGAAAGGCCTCCAAAAGAAAAACAAAAATATACATTTAGAGTTATAAATGATTCAGGGTTTATTTTTCATGAATCCGAAGGAGAAGAGTTAGAAATTTCTACAGAAGGTATGAAAAAATATTGTAGAGTTGTTATACGTTCNTCAGAAGGNACCAATGCNTGGATTCAGCCTTTTTTTCTCTGATTTGANATATCTCTAATGATATAAGATTCATCTTCACTAATTTCTAACCAAGTTTTTCTATCAACAATTTCTCCAGTTTGGTCTTTATAAATTGTCTTATAATCTTTAATTTCTAATGATTTTCTATTTTTCATAATTAAGGAATTAAATTATTACAGATTTTAAATGGAAAATAAAATTAGTTGTCTATCTATCTTATTTCTCCAGTTTCATATAAATGTTTCAGAGCTGTATACTCAATAGTTTTTTCTTCCTCAAATAACCAAATTATTTTTGGAGAAATATACTTATCAAACTTATCTATAATAAGTTTTTTATTAAGAACATTTGAGTCAGAATTTTCTAATAACTTTCTTAATTCTTTAAATTCAGATTGAACAGATTTAAATAACTTTTCAGCATTTGTTAGTCTTTTTTCAGTTTGAGGAGTTATGACCATACCCTCAAGCTGTAAGTTCAATCTTTCATCTTGAATATAGTTAGTCAAGATCTGAAAATCTGATTCCAAATCAATTAAGCATTCGTCTAAGTACCCTAAATCTAAATTTTTATCNGAATGATTTAGATGAATAAAAAATTCTTCTACCCTCGAAATAATTTTCTGCTTGAAATTGGGGTGACTCATTTATTAATGAAGGATATTTAGTTGTCTTTTCCTCTAGACTGATTAACTTTTAACGGACGACCTTCTAATTCAAAACCCTCTAAAGCTTCAATAGCTTTAGCAGCAGAATCATCATCCATCTCGACAAAACCAAATCCCTTTGAACGATTTGAGTCTTTGTACTTTATAACTTTAGCGCTTGATACTTCACCATATTGAGAAAATAGCTCGTCTAAATCTTTATCATCTACTTTCCATGGCAAGTTACCTACATAAATATCCAATATTTTTTCCTTCTTTAATTAATAACACCATTAAATTAGAACATTTTTTTTTCAAAAAAAATATATAAAAACATACAGTTTTGTGTGAGAACTGATAATTGCTAACAAAAAAGTGAATTAAGTTTTACCAGTTCTCAGTTTCTGATTATATTTATATTAATTTTTTTTGCTAATTTACTGTCTTATTATATTTAAAATATTGTTATTTTAATGAGACAAAATTTAATAAATGTAGCGAGATATGTGTATTACTAAGAAAATTTAATCATGAGAACCGATAATAAGTCCCTCAAAAATCGGTTCTCTCATATTTTAAGTCACCTTTTATTCACCAGTTTATTTCTTTTATATTCTTTGATAAGAGAAAATTGTTTGTTTGGGAAAAGGGTTTACTTCCAAAAAATCCTCTATGAGCCGATAGTGGAGATGGATGAGTAGAAGAAATTACTAGATGTTTTGAATTATCAATAAGTTGATTTTTTGCTTGAGCATGTTTTCCCCATAGTATAAAAACAAGATTCTGTTTTTTTTCGCTAAGTAGTTCTATAACTTTATCAGTAAACAACTCCCAACCTATTTTAGAGTGAGATAAAGGCTTGCTTTTTTCTACAGTCAAAGTCGTATTTAAGAGAAAAACCCCTTGTTTTGCCCATTTAGATAAATTCCCATCGTTTTGGTTAAACTTTACCCCAATATCGTTTTCTAACTCTTTAATAATGTTTTTCAATGATGGAGGAAATGGAATATTTTTTCTTACTGAAAAGCTTAGTCCATGAGCCTGATCTGGACCATGATATGGATCTTGTCCTAGAATAATAACTTTTACTTCATCAAAATCACATAAATTAAATGCATTAAATATTAAGGATTTACTTGGATATATTATTTTATTATTACTGTATTCACTATATAGGAAAGTCTTTATGTCAGACATATATCCTTTTGAGAATTCAGATTCTAATAAATTTAGCCAACCTTTTGGTAATTTAATTTCATTTTTCAATTATTTTAAGAAATTTTTCAAATTAGACTTAAAGATTCCCACTGTTAGTAATGAAGCTATTATTACTTTGATAACATCTCCAATTACAAAAGGATATACTGCTTGAGAAAGCATTTTTCCTTCTTCAGGCCAGCTAAAATCTAATACTGACAGCCAAATTAATGCTGGGAAATAAACTAAACTAGTTCCCACAAAGTAAGCCCATATACTTTTTGATTCATGTAATCCTTTATTAACTAGGAATCCTACTGCTGTAGAAGCTAGTATAAATCCAATAATATATCCTCCGGTTACACCCGTTGTATATTCAAATCCTCCATTCCCTCCTTGAAATAAAGGCATCCCTATAAAACCTAAGATCACATATGACAATGAAGACCCAAAACCCCATTTTGGTCCAAGAAGTCCACCCATCATAAGTATGCCTAGTGTTTGAAATGTTATTGGAACAGGATTGTCTGGTAAGAAAAACCTCATTTGAGCAAAAATACTAGTTAGAATTATCAGAATTATAGATATTGATAATTTTTTTATTAGAGNCCTAGATGCTTCTGTAGCAAATATTTTATTTGTTCTTTCTTGATTTTTATTGATTTTTCAACTCCATTGTTTGCAATTAATAATAGAAATCTTATCTTAAATAATCAGCGAGTTTATCATTTAGAAGATCTCTTTTTATGCTTTTTCTAGAATTTATTTGTTTACTTACTTCAGTTCTCAATATATTTAGATTTTTTTTAGATACTTCCCACATTTCAGTAAAAAGTTCTGGTAATGATTCAACTATATCTCTCTCTATTTTTGGTACTATCTTAATTCTTTTGTCTATGGGTAAATTACTAGTTCTTATAATTGTTTGGGGATCTATAAATTCACCATTGTTATCCATAGTATGAAAAAAGTCTAAAAATTTCATTTGGTTTATTTTGTATTTTTTTATCTCTTTTTCAGATAAGAATTTTATGATTTTATAAGATTCTTCTCCACTAAAATCTAATTCTTTACATATCTTAGAATAGTAATAAATTAGTACATCTCTGTTCATCATAAAACTCAAGCTGAGTATTTCTTCTAATGTAGGGTTTATTGCAAATAGGGGAGTAGTTTTTGAAAAAATATATCCTATTTGATTATCAAGTATTTTTTGACTGAATGTAGGATAATACTTAAATTTTTGATCGTTAGATAAAAAAATTGATATAAAAGCTGCTAGCCTAAAAAAGTTTTTTTTATTTGAAATTCCTATCTCTCCGTTTATCAACCTGTAGAATTGCCTTTCATTCATAGAGAATTCATTATTAATAAATTCTTTGATTTCTTCAGATTCTTTATAAATATATCTTAGAATTTTAGATTGAGAATTATTGACTAAATGTTTTTCTAATAGGTTTCTGTTTATTTTTATTGTTTCAATTTGTTTATTCCCATAGAATTCAACTGGATAAACTGAATTTAGATCCTTTATAGCCCCCCTGATATTCCTGTGGGATACTTTACCATCAATTTTTGATTCAACGGCTTCAATAACTTGCCTATAACCCGCGTTCCCTCCAAAAGATGCACAGACCATAAAACCTAATGATTGAACATAACTTTTTTTTTCATGCGTTGTTCCGTTATAAATTACGCCTTTTTTTATTGAAAATAGTGTTTTTTTATTGTTCATTAGGTTTTGTATAATTGTCTTTTTTTTATATTTCTAGTTCAAATTATACTCTTATTTTACGACAAAAATAAATAAAATTAATAACAAGTTTTGTCAAAAAAATAATTGAAAAAGACAGGATTTTGCCATTTTGCGTGTCTTTTATTGTTTTTTTTATTTAGTTTGTCTTAGAGGTACTTTCAGAGGTTTGAATAATGATTTATCATATTTATAGTAAGATTCACTATTCAGATNNGTTGAGGTTTATATGAAGCTAGTTTCTTGGAATGTAAATGGTATNAGAGCTTGCCTNAAGAAAGGCTTTTTAGATTTTTTTAATGAAATTGATGCAGATATATTTTGTATTCAAGAAACAAANGCNTCTGANTCTCAGGTAGAAATAAAGACTCCTGGCTATAAACAATTTTGGAATAGNGCTGAGAAGAAGGGATATTCTGGTACNTTGATATTTACTAAGTCAGATCCTATAAATTCGATTAATGGCTTAGGTATTGATAAACATGATAATGAAGGTAGAGTGATTACCTTGGAATATAATGATTTTTTTATAGTTACTGTTTATACGCCTAACTCCAAAAGAGATCTTTCAAGATTGAACTACAGAGAAAAAGAATGGGATATTGATTTTCTTAATTATGTAATTGAACTGGAAAAAATTAAACCAGTAATATTTTGTGGGGACTTAAATGTAGCTCATAAAGAAATTGATTTGAAAAATCCTAAATCTAATGAAAGAAATGCTGGTTTTACTATCGAAGAAAGATCAGGTTTTGAAAATATAGTCAAACATGGTTTTATAGATTCGTTTAGATATTTCAACTCAGAAGGTGATAATTATACTTGGTGGAGTTATATGGGTGGTGCNAGATCAAGAAATGTTGGTTGGAGAATAGATTACTTTTGCACATCNNAAATNCTCTCTACTAAACTNAAGTCATCAAATATTCATTCTGANATACTAGGATCTGATCATTGTCCTGTAAGTATTGATATAGATTTTTAGGAANGAATTATTGAATAAACTATCTAATGAAAAGTCAGAGTATCTNNTTCAGCATTCAAANAACCCTGTTAATTGGTTTCCATGGGGNAAAGAAGCTTTTGATAAAGCTAAGTNAGAAGATAAGCCTATTTTTCTATCTATTGGNTACTCAAGTTGTCATTGGTGNCATGTTATGGAAAANGAGTCTTTTGAGGATATAGAAACAGCAAAAATNCTNAATCAGAATTTTNTTTCTATAAANGTAGANAGAGAAGAAAGACCAGATATTGATTCTATATATATGGCATCGATTCAAATGATAAGCGGCGGAGGAGGATGGCCTGCCTCAATTTTTATGAATAGTGAAGGAGTTCCATTTTATGCNGGGACATATTTCCCAAANTTTGATAGGCACAATATACCAGCTTTTAGATCAGTTTTAGCAAAAATAATTGAGATTTATCAAACTAACAGAAAAAGTGTAAATGAACATTCATCNGTTGTTTATGATGGATTGAAGAGTTTTTTTGATAACATTTCAAAAAATGAGATNGCTCTAAATAATCTTTATCCAAAAATTCAAAAACAAATAAAAGANACCTTTGATTATGAAAAAGGAGGTTTTGGGAATTTTCCAAAATTTCCAGAAACTTCTAAACTTGAAATTCTATTTATGTTAGGGAAAAAACTAAGATCAAATGAATACTACGATATGGGGCAACTCACTTTAGGTTCAATGATTAATGGAGGGATTTTTGATCAGCTATCTGGAGGTTTCTCTAGATATTCAACTGATAGAGATTGGAAAGTCCCTCATTTTGAAAAAATGCTATATGATAATGCTCTAATTTTAAATATTCTATGTTTTTCTTTTATGATTACTAAAAATAAGCAAATCAGAAAAGCTTTAGATCAAACAGTTGATTTTCTAGAAAAAGAAATGAAATCTGAGGAAAATTTATTTTATTCAACACAAGACGCAGATTCAGAAGGTAAAGAAGGTGAATACTATACATGGTCTTTTGAAGAGCTTAAAAATATGTTTTCAAAAGAGATTTTTGAAATCATTAAAGATTACTGGAATATAACTAAAGATGGAGATTTAGATAAAAAAAATATTTTGTATGTTACTAAATCTTTAAGGGATATTTCTGAAGCAAAAAATATTTCTGAAAAAGAGTTAGAAAGTACTATTCAATCTTCTAAAGAAAAATTAATAAATATCAGAAATAAAAGAATTAAGCCCAATACAGATAAAAAATATATTAGCTCTTGGAATTCGTTACTTTTATCCTCCTTATGTAGTACTTATAACGTGACGGGTGATTATAAGTTTTTGAATCAAGCAATTGATACAGCTAAATCTATTCTACAAAATTTTAAGAAAAATAATAATCTTACTCATACAGCAACAGGTGATATAGGATTTCTTGAAGATTATTCATATCTAACTAAAGGATTATTTGATCTTTATCACTCATCTCAAGACTCAAAATGGTATTATCTTGCAAAAGATTTATGTGATGACACTATAAATCAATTTTGGAGTAAAAAGGATAAGATATTTTACGATACAGCTGAATCTAATGATCTAATTATTAGACCTAAAGGTTTCTTTGATCCTATGATCCCAAACTCAGCNGCTATAGCTGCCCAAAATTCATATAAATGTTATAGATTTACAAATGATGAAAAATATCTAAAGATTGTTGGGGAATCAATGAAATCAGTTTCAAACCTAATTGATAAAAGTCCATTAGACCTTCCTTCCTGGTTTAAGCTATATTACTTGATGGAAGAACAAAACACAGAAATATTTATTTCTGGAGATACCAGAGAAAGATTTTATAGTGATTCATTGAGAATTTTATTATCCTCCTATATGCCGAGTACCATAATTATTTCAAAAGATACTAATAATCCAGATTTTTATCTTCCTATAATGGAAGGAAGAAACCAAGATGAAAAAAATAAAGTTTATGTTTGCCAAAACTATGTTTGCGACCTTCCAATAGATAACCTAGATTCCTTGAAAAAAAAGATAAATGAATTAAGTGGAGCCTACTTATCAAAATAGTACTAATAGAACCAGAAATACCTCATAATACAGGTAATATAATAAGGCTTTGCGCAAACATNAATGCTGAATTACACCTTATANAACCNTTAGGGTTTACATTAAATGATAAAAATCTGCGCAGNGCATCATTAGATTATTTTGATTTATCTGANGTTTATNTNCATGATNATTTTGATGATTTTTTGANAGAAAATNACTCAAAAATATACTTAACTGATACTAANGCAAAAAAAAATTATGTAGATTGCGATTTTAATTNTGATGATTCTTACGTTTTTGGGTCTGAAAGTAGTGGAATTAATCAATCAATATTAGATGATTTTGATGAAGATAGTAAAATATTTATTCCGATGTTTCCAAACGTTAGATCTATAAATATTTGTAACTCAGTTTCAATAATAGCTTATGAGAACTTAAGACAAAANAATTTTTCTTTTTGATTANTTAATAGGAGAAAAATTAGCTGCCATAACGATCTTGTTTTCCATTTTTAAGGGAGGTTTAGCATNTGACTTTGGTGGCCATCCTATGGAACTNAATTTTTCTCTAGCCTCAGTTCTATGTTGTAGACTTTTGTAACCCCATATATGCATAAATTTATTAACATCTCCAATTTCTGAAATAAAGGCTCCAACAAGAGGAGCTAGATTGTTTCTTGCTTCTAATTTTTCTTCCCATGGTCCAAGGATTTTATCTATCTGTTCTGGTTCAAAGGTATACATTCTCATTTCAAAAAACGGTCCTATTTCTCTATCTGTAAATGATGGACTAAAAGGTGCGGGTTTCCAAATTTCAGAATTCATACTCACCATATATTCTGAAGCATCTGGAGGCCATAATTTTTTTTCAACAGCCTCTTGCCTTGAGTTATTTCGATGTTCAATACTATCGTATGGCCATACATGTATTATTTGATTTAATGGTCCGATTTCTGTGTACCAAAAAGCTCCGATTTTTGAAATGTTATTTCTACCATCTATTTTTTCTTGAAACTTTTCTATAACTATTGGAAGACTACCAGCTTTAATTTGGTATGTTCTAAATTCATAAATCATTTTTTTGCCTTAAAATAATGTAGGATTTAAAAGAAAAGGGTACAATAAAATAAACTTAAAGTACAGGAGATTACATATTGTCAGATTCAGCAATTTTTAAGAGAAATAGTTCAGTAAATTTTAGCCCTCAAGATTTGTCTCAAAAAGAGATTGATTCTATCATTCAAGCTTCAATTTGGGCACCATCATCTAGGAATCTTCAGCCATGGAAAATAATAGCTGTAAAAAGATCTTCTGATCGTTTTGATAGATTGGTTAAAGCAATGTCTGAAGGCAATCAAGAATGGGCTCAAAACTCAGGATTAATAATAATTTTTTGCACAGAAAATGATCAAAATATTTCTCCTAAAACATTTCTTAATATTGGTTTCTCAGGCCAAAATGCAATGATTAGATCAGCTGAATTAGGACTAGAATCCCATCCAATAGGGGGTTGGGACGAAGATAAAGTAAAGGAAATATCTAATATACCAAGTGACAGTCAAGTTGCGTTTCTTTTAGTAATTGGTAAAGAAGGCAAAATAGACATGCTTTCAAAAGAATTATTAGAAAAACATAATAAACAAAGAGAAAGAAACCCATTAGATATAAATTTCAACTTCGATGAATGGGGAAAAAATTTCTAGTTTCTAATATATTGAACTAGTAATTCTAAAGCAGCTTTATAACTTTCTTCACCAAATCCTTGAACAGTTCCAATAACTGCAGGAGCTATCAAGGACTTTTGTCTCCAACTTTCTTTCCTAGAGTAAATGTTGGACATATGTACTTCTACACAAGGGAAATCTACAGACTTAATTGCATCATGAAGAGCAGTTGAAGAGTGTGTTAAAGCACCAGCATTTATAATACATCCATCAACCTTATTATTATTTTTATGCATAAAATCTAATATTTCACCTTCATGATTNCTTTGAAAAAAGTCTAANGACAAGCTTTTGTCATTTATTTTTTTTTCTAAATCAGAAGTGATTTGATCCAGAGTTCTTGTACCATAAATATCCGTTTCTCTTTTACCCAGCATATTTAAGTTAGGCCCGTTGATTACTAAAATTTGTAAATTATCACTCATTTGAACATAAATTTATTATTTTTTTATATATTGTATTATTATCAAAAAAATTCTATCGAATAAAAAAAATACTAATTCTAATAATTATCGAGAGGCTATCATGAATTTAATACAGCTAAAGTTCCCAAATAATTTAACAGCTGTTGGAGTTTTAGAAGGGAATAAAATTATAAACCTAACTGCCAAAAATAAAGATATTGATACAACTTATAAATTATTTATGGAGATAATTAAAAATTCTATTACTATAGAAGAATTTTTAGAGCAAAAAATTAAAAACTGTCCTGTTTTTGAATTTAATTATGAAGAATTAATTAGTGATCCTAAAAAATTTGATGTTAATATTTTACCTCCAATAACACATCCTGATCCATACAGATTATTTATTTCAGGGACAGGTCTTACTCATACAGGTTCAGTAAAATCAAGAGACATGATGCATAATGATGATGATGAAAAAAAAGATCAAACTGATTCAGCAAAAATGTTTGAAATGGGCTTAAAAGGAGGGAAGCCTTCTTCTGGAGAAATAGGAGTAGCTCCTGAATGGTTCTATAAAGGGAATGGATTTAACATAAAGGGGCATAAAGATAATATATTATTGCCTTCATTTTCATTAGATGGTGGCGAAGAACCTGAAGTCGTCGGTTGTTACATTATTGATGAAAAAAGAAATCCTGTAAGAATTGGTTTTTCTTTAGGAAATGAATTCTCTGATCATGAAACTGAACAAATTAATTATTTATATTTAGCTCATTCTAAACTTAGAAATTGTTCTGTAGGTCCATCAATAAATACTTCTCTAAATTTTTCTGATGTGACAATAAAATGTGATATTACCAGAGATGGGAGTGTTATATATAGTAGCGGTGAATTAAAATCAGGTGAAGAATATATGTCACATAGTTTGAACAATATGGAATATCATCATTTCAAATATGATATTCATAGAAATCCTGGCGATATACATCTTCATTTTTTTGGAACTAGTCAATTATCATTTTCAACTAGAAAGTGGAAGTTTAAGCCTGGGGATTCTATTTCAATTTATTCGGATCAATTTCAAGGTATGTTAGAAAATACTGTTGAAAAATCATCAGAAGAAAATTTTGAAATTAAGAAAGTTTAAATATTGAAAAAGAATTTTTTTCTTATTGATAAGTTTTATCTAACTGCATTTGCGATCTTAATTCCTACATCTATAAACTTATCAATAACTCAATTTTTATCTCCTGTCTTAAACGCAATAATGGGAAGAACAAATGATCCAGAAATTTCTATTAGTGCATATTCCATAGCTATATCTATTTTATTTCTCATAGCATTGCCTAATCTAAGGATTCAACAGCTGACAATTGTTTATTACAGAAGTATAAACAAANTAAAAATACATTTTTTTGTGTTACTNATNTCAATAATCTGCTTATTAATTTCTATATTTGTTGTTTTTACACCTATTACAAATATCTTTCTTGAAAAAATATTTGTAACGGAAGGAGAACTCAGAAAAAACGTTGAAAGTTGTCTTAAGATAGGTTTTTATATTCCTTTTTTACTAGTCTTAAAAATGCATCTTTATGCTATTTCTATAGTTTCATCTAAGTCTTCATTAATTTGGCTTGGAACAGTTTTTGGATTTATAACTACATTTTTACTAGCATTATTATTTTTTTTACTTGGTTTTGAAGGCTATGAACTTGGTATGTCAGCCTTTACATATTCNTTGGTTCTAGAAACTTTACTAATTTTATTTTTAGTAAGAAAATTTATACTTGATTTGTCTTCTAAGTTTGTCAAAGATATTTTTTTTGTAGGAGATTTATTTAAGTTTTTTATTCCATTATTATTTGCAGCTTTTATTCCTGCTTTTACTATGCCTGCTGTAAATGCTTGTTTGACTAGATTAGATAATCCTGAAGTATCAATTTCTGCAGTAAATGTAGGTTTTGGGATTTTTGGTGCAGTTTCATTCACAATAAATGGATGTCAATCAACTATNTTGTCTCTAATTTCTAANGGATACAACTACTTTAAGATAAAAAGTTTTTCTTATTTTGTAGGATTTTTTACTTTATTTTTATGTAGTCTAATTGCTTGGATAAATCCAATAAATAATNTTATTTTTTCTGGTTTATTTAGTTTAGAAGGAGAATTATTTGAAAGTACATTGATAGTCTTTAGAATGTTGTCATTTCTTCCTCCATTTTTGGTTATGGAGCAATTATATGTAGGAATAATAATGAACTCTAAATCAACAAATCCTATCATATACATAAATATTTGTAGATTTATAGTATTAATTATCACATTAGCATCAGGTATATTGATATTTAAGAATTTTGAAAGTTACGGGGCTATTGTCGGTGGTTCAGCTTGGTCTATCACTTTATTTTTTGAGGCAATTTTTGCNTGGATATTTGCTAGAAAGATAAAAAAACCTAACATCAAACAAACACAAGTTCTTTTAGATTAGTCAATGTTTAGAAATTTATTTAAGAATAAGAATAAAGATTCNNTAGAATCTCTNGATNCTGAAAAGAGAAAAGCCATTACTGGATGGTGTATGTATGATTGGGCTAATTCTGCNTTNTTTACATCTGCAGGAACAGCNATTTTTCCNATATATTTTGTTGTTGCTTTTCAAGCTACTTTTGGTAGCAGAACAGAGTTTTTAGGTATAACTTTTACAGGTTCTTCTTTGTGGGCATTAGGAGTATCTATGTCTGCTTTATTTGTTGCTTTGTCTAGTCCTATTTTGGGAGCAATTGCAGATACAAAGCCATTGAAAAAAACATTCCTAAAGTACTATATGATNATAGGTTCTTTGTTTACTATAATTAGTTTCTTTTCTGTTTATGTTGCTAATTCCTGGGCTTGGTTAATAGGTTGTTATTTTATTGCAAATGTTGGAGCAGCAGGAGCTAATGTATTTTATAATTCATTACTTCCTAGCTTAGCGCCAAGCAAATATGCTAGTGAAATTTCGACAAAAGGTTATGCATATGGATATATTGGNGGAGGACTTTTGTTGTTAGTCCACCTTATTTTTATACAAGGAGCAAGCATTTATCTTGATGATTCAGCTGTAGACTTAGTCACAAGGCTTTGNATAGTTTCTGTNGGAATTTGGTGGTTTGGNTGGTCAATTTGGACACTNAANACAGTNCCTGANCCAGAGATTGAAAATAATTTACAAAACGAAAGCTTTTCAAAAATAATTTTATCTGCATTTTCAAGATTAAGACAAACATTTAGTGANATTAGAAAATTTAAATATCTTTTTACATTTTTGATAGCTTTTTATATTTTCAATGATGGNGTTCAAACAGTTTTGTCTGTTGCTGGAGCATATGGAGCAGACGTTTTGGGAGTTCAATTGATTTTTAATATGATTACTATATTAATTATTCAATTTGTAGCAGCTCCAGGATCTATTTTATTTGGTTGGCTTGCAGATAAATATGGTACCAAAGAGGCTTTAGTTATTGCTCTTACAGGATGGATTATAATTATTGTTTTTGTGTTGGGATTTGCTCCATTGAAACTTACAAATGATAANGATTATGATTATCAGTTTGCCTTTGATTCTAACAGTAATAATTATGAACTTATTTCGTCTATAGAATTTTCTTCTACTGAAGAAAATATTGATGTTATTAATTGGGAAGAAAAATTTCATAAACTAAAGGGTCAGAAAGTATCTGAAGAAGAACTAAAGAAATTTATTAATATTGTTCAAAATGAACCTTCTAGTTCTTATTCAGTTGTAGTCACAGGTGGTCAACTTGATTCTTCAAGGATTATAAGTAAAAATCATGCCTCCAGCTTGTCAGATGGATGGATTGATGCGTGGCCTGCCTTCCTGAGAGATGTTCTTTGGCAACCACTTAATATACAAATAGGTTTTCAATGGATGACCCTAGGACTCTTAAGTGGTTTAGTTTTAGGCGGTAGCCAAGCCTTGGCCAGAGCTTGTTTCTCTATGATGACGCCTGTAAAAAAATCAGCAGAATTCTTTGGCTTTTATGCTTTTACAATGAAAGCATCTTCTGTAATTGGTCCATTGATCTATGTAATAGCTGTGAATACAAGTAATCAAAAACTGGGGGTACTTATAATTTGGGCATTGATAGTTATTGGAACTATCTATCTATCAACAATAGATGTTAGAAAAGGTGCTTTAGTTGCGGATGAAGAGAATAAAAAATAATTATTCAGAGTATTGATACTTTCTTACTCCAGAAAGAGCATACCAAATTATTAATACAACAAATATTGACACAACTCCTCCCAAAATCATTGTATTACCAGCTCCTATATAGTCAGACATAATTCCAACTTCCCATTTTCCTATTCCGTTTGCACTCATTGCGGCTAGAGAATGAGCTGCACTTGCCCTTCCTCTCATATTATCTGGGGTGGTTAATTGAACAATGGTTTGCCTCATAGTCATTCCAACTGCATCAGCTGCTCCTAAAGCAATTAGAGCAAATATACCAATCCATATTGAAGTAGAAACTCCGAATAATATTAAGAAAAATCCATAAAGAAGAGTTGCGTATAAAACTATTACTCCCTTACTTTTTATTCTGTGTGTATACATCACTAGGAGACTTCCAACTATAGATCCAATTGCATTGAATGCAGTCAATATTGCTACAGCATCCCTGCCTCTTGAGTATAGTTGTTTTGCAAAGATAGGAAAAAGTTCTCTGTAGTATGAAACTACAGTAACTCCTATATCAAGAATATATAAACCAGGAAGAATAGGGTGTGCAATCACGTATTTGAANCCCTCNACAAGGTTTCTATGTATATTAGTTTTNTCCTTGGAATCAAGTGCTTTACCACTTTCTCTAATAAACAGNGGTGATGCTACACTTATTAGGGCAAATAAAGTGTTAATCCAAAATGAAAGTACTAGAGATTCTGTAGCTTGTTCTTTCCATGCGAAAGAAGTAACAAAGAATAGGAAAGGAGTTACAATTGTTCCAACTTGCCATGTAATAGTATTCATAGCTACAGCATGAGCCAAAACATTTCTAGGTACAACTCTAGCGGTCAGCGCAGATCTTGAAGGGTTGCCAAACACACTAGTAGCAGATAAAATCGCAGTAACCAAATATACATGCCAAATTTCTAGATTAGAAAAACTTTCTAAAACGGTCATTAATCCAATAAATATAAAACTAGATAATTGAGTGAATGCAATAAGTTTTTTACGATCTAATCTGTCTGCAAAGACTCCACCATACATATTTGCTGGAATTCTAACAGCTAATTCAATCAGACCTAAATAAGCTAATGTTGATCCCAAACCAGTTCTTTCATACAACCAAACAGCAGTGATAATCATTCTAAGGTTCATCGTTATCATTGCAGATACTCCAGAAAGCCAGAGTACTCTATAGTCAAAATACAGAAAAGCTGACCAAATTTTTAGTTCGGAATCATCAGAATTATTGTTTTGAGGATTAGAAGTCATATGAGAACTAAGTATAGACCAAAAATTTCGCTGAAAGGGTCTTAAATAGTAATTTATTCTGTAAATTATAGAAATATTCCCTTTAAATGCTTTTTTGAAAAAAGATTGAAAATAAATACAGAAATAATTTGATTTATTATTTACTTTTTATATTTCTGGAGTAATAAAAAATATAATTTATCGCTAAAAACAATTTCATNAAACAAGATACTTTCAGAGTAATTTAATATGTTACAAAAAATAAAAATAAAAAAAAACAAATAAATTTTATGTATGAAAAATTATTACAATAATAATACAAGCTAATTTAAAATACAAATAGNGNTAAATGTATATTTTGATCATTTAGTTGTTACTAAGTAATAATTATTGTAAATGTTTTATTTTATTTTTCCTGTAAACCTGTATAAACTGCCTGATGCAATTTTCTTATTTGATTTATTATAATTCCTCCATAATGCCTCTAAAATTCCTGCATGTATAAAAAGGAGACTTATGATAATACGAAATGAAAAATTACCGGAATATACTCTTTCTGAAAGTTTAAAATTTGTTGAACCTTTAGTTTTTTCAAATCTTTATGAAATTTCNAAAGATCAATTTGCTAAAATAAGGTCCTATAACNCTTCTGGTGGTGCTTTCAACCTCAGNCTCTCCTCTTGTAGGCTCTGGGGGCTTCTTTCAGACGGAAATCCATTAAGTCCAACTTCTCTTGCATCAGAAATACTAAAAAATTCTAATAGCAACATTAAACTTGAAAAAATTTATCAAACATCTAAAAATTTCAATATTTTTAATAAATTATCAAGAGATTTATCTTTGAATCCTACATTATCAGATATTTCTAGATTGCTAGATGAACAGTTTGATAATAAAGTACTTAGAAGAATTAAGAATATTATTATTGATAATAGACTTCATCAATCTAATTTTTCTCCTCATGAATATACTAAAGTTTCTTCAAAAGATCTAAGGCTTGAATTAAGTGGAATACAACTTGATGTTGAGGAATCCAGAGAATCTCTTTTAGCAGCCATAAAACTTTTGGAATCNAGATTAGATTTATTTAGAGTTTAATTCCCTAAGTATTTGTTCTGCTAAAGTTTTATTAATATTNTTTATCTTAGAGATTTCTTCCACACTTGATTTCTTTATTTTTTCAACACTTTTGAAATGACTTATTAGAGCCTTTCTCCTTTTTAATCCAATTCCCTCTATTAGGTCCAGTTTTGATTTATTTGATTTCTTCTGTCTTAGATTTCTATGATATGTAATAGCAAATCTGTGTGCTTCATCTCTAATTCTTTGTATAAGATATAATCCTTGAGAGCTTTTATCTAAAGTTATTGATTCTTCTGAAAAAGGAAGAAATAGTTCTTCTTCNTTCTTAGCAATTCCAGCTATTGGGATATTTGATATTCCTAATTTGTTCATACTTTGCAAAGCAGAACTTAACTGTCCNTTTCCTCCGTCAATTAGTACAAGATCNGGTCTTTTATTAAAAGAATCTATCTTTCTATCTATTGCTTTTTCTTTATTGATTAATCTATTAAACCTTCTGCTTATAACCTCTCTCATAGCTTCGAAATCATCATTCTTATCTTCAGAAATTTTGAATCTTCTGTAATCTGATTTTTTTGGCACTCCATTTTCAAAAACTGACATTGAAGCAACAACGTTTGAGCCTTGAATATGAGAAATATCATAGCATTCTATTCTTTTAGGAATATTATCTAAACCTATTTCTTGTTGGAGTTCAATTAATGCTTTTTGTGTTTTTTTTGTGTCATTTATCCATTTGACCTGCCATTGTTTTATAGATTCTATAGCATTTTTTGTAGCCATTTCTAATATACTTTTTTTTGATCCTCTTCTGGGAATGATTATGGATATTTTCTTTTTTGTTTTTGATTGTAAAATTTTTTTTATTACCTCATCTTCATTTGGAAGATTTGATACATATATTTTGTTAGGAATATTTATGTTTTTTGAATAGTAATCAAACATAAATAATCGTAGTAATTCATTAGTTTCTGTACCTTCGACATTTTCAATTCTAAATTTTTCATGAGCTAAAAGGCTGCCTTGAATAATATTAAATACTATTATCATGCCTTCATTTTTAATCTTAAAGCATGAGATCAGATCAAAAGTTTCGTTCTTTATTCCTGATACTTTCTGTCTTTCTAGCATTTTTTCTATGGCATTAATTCTATCTCTAAGAACTGCAGCTCTCTCATAATTTTGTTCATCAGATGCAACTTCCATATCTTTTTTTATCTTTTTTACTATAGATTTAGTTTTTCCTGATAAGAATTTTTCAACATTAGAAATTGTCTTGTCATAAATAGTTTTATTATTATTATGATAAGCCTCTGAGCATCTTCCAATTTCAAGATTAAAACAAGGTCTAGAATTATCTTCAATTTTTTTATCACAAGTTCGATAAGGAAAAATCTTTGATAATAAATCTAAAGTTTGTCTTACACTACTTACTGATGTATAAGGTCCAAAATATTTATTTTTATCTTTTATATTTGGGTTTCTTGTGAGAAGTACCTTAGGAAATTTTTCTGATTTTGTTATCTTGATATAAGGGTATGATTTATCATCCTTCAATCTTGCATTATATTTAGGTTGATATTTCTTAATCAACTGATTTTCTAATAGTAATGCTTCTTGTTCTGAATCAGTGACTATGTAATCAAAATCGTCTATTTTAGAAATCAATTCACTAACTTTAGGAGTCACATCTTTTGGATCAGAAAAATAAAACTTTAATCTATCGTTAAGTGATATTGCTTTCCCAACATAAATAACGTTTTTGTTTATATCAGAATGAAGATAAACCCCTGGTTTCTTAGGGACCTCAGAAATTCTATTTTTGTATGAATTTTTGTTATCCAAGTACTACTGTTAGGATTCCTAATACAACGACCATTGCTGATGTAATTATTCCCATTTTTTTCAGCTCGCTCGGGAAGTAATTTACATCTTTTACATCATTTGTAATTTTTTTATTTATAGTTTCTGAAACAGCAACTTTTGGTGTTTCAGTAGTAGCCATTTCTTTAGTTGTATCATTCGTATTTGACTGAACAAAAACATTAGGCTTCGTTCTCTTTTTGCTCTTTTTACTTTTTTTAGGCATTTTATTTTCTCTTACTCAAATATTTTTTTGCATTTTCACAAATATCATCTATTATCTCTTCTTCAGGAAGTAACTCTGAATTGAAAATTATGTTAAATATAGAAGGGTCTAAAGGTTGTTTTTGAAAAATATTCAAATAATAATTTTTTTTCCCTTCATCATATTCTAATATTTTTTTTCTAGATTCTTCTTCAGTAATACCTTCTCTTTGTGCATATTTTTTTATTCTGATATCAAAATCACAATAGATACCAACTTTCAAGGCTCTCTCGTCATTTCTAAGTACACCAGAAGCACCTCTTCCCAATATAAGTACACTTCCTTGTTTGGCTATTTCTGTTATAACTTTCTTAATAGCATTGGTAAAGTCTAAATTTTCTACTAAATCTTCCTTATGTGGAAAATCTTTGTAAGGAGATGATAAAAGATTTTCAATTCCATGTCCAAAGAAAGGATCAGCTCCTCCACCTGATAATGCNGATTTTTCTAAAGCCCCTAACAATCCATCAGTAATTCTTTGTGTGAATGATTTTTCTTCGGGTTTTGTTTGAAGGTCTACAATTTCAGCTAGGTGTTTATCCATCTCTTTAGCAATTTCTGAGAGAATTACTCTATCTACGAAATCTATTCCTAATTTTTCAGCAACTGATCTACCAATTGTTTGGTATCCAGATCCTAGGTATCCTTCTATAGCGACTACTGGCAAAATTATCTCCTTATACTAATATTCTATTTATTTCCCCTTGGGTGCGCAACATTATAATCTTTTATTAACTTTTCATTAGGTATTTTTGTATAAATCTGAGTTGATTCGATAGAGTTGTGTCCCAAGAATTCTTGTACATGCCTTATGCTTGCTCCTCCCTGTAAAAGGTGAGTAGCAAAGCTGTGTCTTATCATGTGTGGAGTTACATTTTTATTTATTCCAACCTTAATAGTTCTTTCTCTTAATTTTCTCCAGACATACTGTCGTGTTATTTTTTTTGAGTTTTTTCTAACAAAAAGTTTTGAAGAATAAGTTTCAATATTTGATATATTTTTTCTTACAGATTTAATATAACTAGAAATAAATTTAGCTGCGTCCTGATAAATTGGTAAAATTCTTTGTTTATTACCCTTTCCTGTTACTTTTATAGTTTTTTGTTTTAAGTCGATTTCACCAATTTTTACAGATATCACTTCACTGACTCTGAGGCCTGATGCATACATTAGTGTAAAAATACATGTATTAGTGAAATCTTCATCATTTATATTTTGAAAATTTATTATTTTTTCTATTTCTTCTATTGAAAGAGGTTTTGGTATCGGAGATCCAATTTTAGGAGTTTTTATTTTTTCTAAAATATTACTAATATTTTGATTTTCATTCTCTAAAAACTTAAAAAAAGATCTGATAGCAGCATGTTTTCTTTTTAGCGTTGCTTTTGAATTTTTAGATATTGAAGAAAAATAATTATTTATATCTGAAATTTCAATTCTTTCCCAACTTTTTTTATTCTTGCTTTCTAAATAATTTGATAATAATTTAAGATCACTAGAATATGACTCAAGTGTGTTTAGACTATATCCTTTTTCAGATGAAATATAGTTATAGAATTTTTCTAATTCTCTATCTAAGCTCATATTATTTCTTTATTAAGCTAAATTTATTGTTTATTATATTAACGTTACAAACCCACTAATAATAAATATTATAAATTATGATTAAAATACCTTTCCACCCAATGATTTTTGAGACTGATATTATATCTCTATCTTGGCATGGATTCTTTTCAGTTATAGGAGTTGCTGTTGCAGTTTACATGGTTATAAAGCAGTCAAGAAAAGAAGGTATCGAGGACGATTTGATTTTTAACGTAGCTTCATGGGGAGTTATTGGAGGAATCATAGGTGCTAGATTAGTGCATATTTTAGATAATCTTGATTATTACATAGATAATCCTATTAACTTTTTGTATATTTGGAGAGGTGGAATTGGTCTCTGGGGAGGTATTCTNGGNGGTTTANNAGGTGGAGTTCTTTACGCTAAGTTTATTAGACTAGATAGAAGTATGATTGGTAGATTGATGGACTTCGCAGCTCCAGCTCTTTTAGCTGCACAAGCAATTGGAAGAATAGGGGACATCATTAATGGTGAGCATTGTTCACGAGCTACTGATTTTTTCTTTGGTTGGTANTATACAAACCCAAATTCTCCTGGAATGTCATGTATCACNAGAAGTGAGAGTTGGAGTAATGGTCATTTCCCATTAGGTTCAGACCCATCTACGCCAGTGCATCCAGCTGCACTTTATGAGTTTATATGGGACATTATTGGTCTTGTTATCTTAGTTGTTTTCAGAAATAAACTTCAACCAAATGGTAGTCTTTGGTTCGTATATTTAGCTTGGTATAGTCTTGGAAGATTCTTGATTCAATGGGTTAGATTAGACAGAGTNTATTTTTGGGGATTGCAAGAGGCACATTTCATAGCAATTATATGTTTTGTTGTTTCAGTTATTTTTCTTTCAGTAAAAACAAGACGATCAAATTAAGCTGTTGTAATTTCTAAAATCTGTATTTTTTTTTGTTTTTTACCATTCCAAAAATCTGTTCNAAGTTTGTATAAAATGCTAACTTTCTTATTAGAAAATGTGGTTTGCTTCATAATATTGAAACCAATAAAATCAAATGTTTCATGATTATTTGAAAGTTTACCAGATATATGATTTTTATCTGAGCCAATAGATCTAATGTTATCTAAGGTAATATTTTTAGTATAAAAAATTGGTTCAGGATTTTTTTCTCCAAAGGGTGAAAGTTTCTTGAGCTCATCCCATAAGTTATAGTTGAGATGATTAATATTTATTTCTAAATCAGCATTATAATTTTTTCTGGACTTTTGAAACTTAAACTCATGAGCTTCAATTATTTCTTTATAAAACTCATTATAATCATCAGATTTTATAGAGAATCCTGCCGCTAATGAATGGCCTCCAAAATTAATGAAATATCTTTCGAGTTTCGATAAGGAATTAAACAAATCATAAGATTCATTAGATCTTGATGAAAATTTATAGACATTATCTTTGTTTGCATAACAAAATACAGGCTTTGATAAATCATCCACAAGTCTTCCAGCTAAAGGGCCTAGTAAACCTAGGGGATATCCAGTGCAGTCTAAAAAAATTATTGGTAGGTTTATTTGAGATTTTATCTCTTCCTGTTTTTTTTCCCACAATTCTAATGATAGAGATTTTCTTTTATCATTCATTTGCTCAACTTTTTGTGAGATGTTATGAGCAATTTTTGAATTTTTTGCTGTTAATAAATTTAATGATGTGTAAGCATCAGAAATTCTTCCTGGAGTATTAATTCTTGGAGCCAAAGAAAAAGAAATATATTCAGCCTCAGGAGGTTCAAAAAAGAATTTTTTACCTGAAATATTATTTAAGGCATTAATCGCAAAATTTTGAGATTTAGCTATTTCAATAAGCCCATTTTTTACTATTATTCTATTATTTTTTTGAAGAGGGGCGACATCAGCAACAGTTCCAATTGTTGCTAAAGATGTTAAGCCTTCCTTCATAGGTTTTTCAAAGTGCTGATAAATAGCTTTAGATAAAATCCAAGCAACACCTGCTCCTGAATAATCGGTAATATTTTCATCTAATACAGGATTTAAAATTGGATAACTAAAAGATTTTTTTTCTGGAATATGATGATCAGTAATAATAAAATTTATATTTTTTTCATTAATTATTTCTTCAATCAAGTCGAAAGAGTTTGTTCCAGTATCAACAGTTATTATTAATTCACAACCAAAATCAATTAGGCTCATTAGTCCATTTTTTGAAATCCCGTGACCTTCATCCTCACGATGAGGTATAAAAGGTTTAGCTATTCCACCTAAATTATCTATTGTTTCAATCAGTATTGCAGTACCTGTCAGTCCATCTGCATCAAAGTCTCCATACACCCCAATCTTTTTTCCTTGAGTTATAAACTTAGAAATTATTTCAATAGATTTTTCCATATCAGGAAATTCAAAAGGGTCTATTGAATTAATATTATAATTTTGAAGAAAATTATTTACTTCATCATCTGAAATATTTCTATTCTGGAGAATAATTTTTAGAATTTTTTCATTTGATAGGCCTGAAGGCTCTATATTTCTATCATCGATGCTTATCTTGAAATTTTCATTCTCATAAAACATTACTGGTTAGGATAATCTTGAAATAGCAAAGAAGCATTATGACCACCAAAACCAAGTGAGTTTGAAATTGCTGCAGGAACATTTCCCTTTAATGCATGATTTGCTACATAATCAAGATCACATTCTGGATCAGGATTTAATAGATTTATGGTAGGAGGGACTACTTTTTCGTTTATTGCAAGGCAAGTGAATGCAGCCTCAATTCCTCCAGCGGCACCTAGTAAATGCCCNGTCATAGATTTTGTGGATGAAATTTTTAATTTTTTTGCATGATCTCCAAAAGATTTTTTGATAGCGATAGTTTCAAATTTGTCNTTTAGTTGAGTTGAAGTACCATGAGCATTTATGTACGCAACTTTTTCTTTTTCNATACCTGCATCACTTATTGCAATATCCATTGCTTTAGATGCTCCTTCNCCTTCTGGATGGGGTTGAGTTACATGATGTGCATCTGAAGTTGCTCCATATCCTGATAACTCACAAATTATAGTTGCACCTCTTTTGAGTGCGTGTTCTTCATCTTCTAATACAATCAGACCAGCTCCTTCACCTAGAACAAACCCATCTCTTTTTGCATCAAAAGGTCTTGAAGCTTCTTCAGGATTGTCATTATTTGTTGATAAGGCTCTAGCAGAATTGAATCCAGCAATACCAATAGGACAGATTGCAGCTTCACTTCCACCAGCAAGAACAATATCTGCCTCTCCTCTTCTTATCATGTGTAATCCTTGTCCAATTGAATCAGCTGCAGAAGCACATGCTGAAACGGTTGAAAAATTTGGTCCTTTAGTTCCCAGCATCATTGAAACTTGGCCTGAAGCCATGTCTGAAAGCATCATTGGAACAAGAAAAGGACTTATTCTTGAGGGCCCTTTTTCGGATAAAACATTGAATTGATCGCTTAAAGTTTTTATTCCTCCGATTCCACTTCCAATTAGTACTGCAAATCTTTCTAAATCAACAGCATCAAGATATATACCGGAGTCTTTTATTGCTTCTTTCGCAGTGACACAAGCAAATTGAGCAAATCTATCAAGTCGACTTGCAAACTTACGTCCTAAAATCTCATCAGGAGAAAAATCTGTGATCTCAGCAGCAATTTTTGTTTGGAAATTTTCAGTATCAAAAGATGATATTTTTTTTATTCCGCTTTTTCCTGTGGTTATAGATTTCCAAGTTGAATCTCTATCTAAACCAATGGGAGTCATTAATCCTATACCAGTTACTACAACTTTCTTTTTCATTTTTTTTCCTTAAATTTGATAAATCTTATCAGAGTAAATTAGTCTTTGAAGTTTCAAGAGTTATATACTTGATAACTATAATCTAATGATATTAATAATCTTATGAATGTCTACATAGAAACTCATGGATGTAAATTAAATATATCTGATTCACAAAAAATATCAGATCAATTACAATCTTCAGGATTAAATATTTCTGATGATATTGCCTCAAGTGATATTTATATATTGAATACGTGTACAGTAACAAAATCGGCTGATAAGAAAGCTAGAAATAAGCTCAGAAATATCAGAAAATCTAACCCCGAATTGAAGATAGTAGCTACTGGTTGTTATGCTGAGAGGAATAGTGAAGAGATATTAAATTTAGGAGTAGTGGATTCAATAATTAATAATAAAGAAAAAGATATTTTTTTGAATAAAATCTCTACTGATTTGGGTATTAATTTATCTAAAAGTTCAAATGAGAANAATATTAATAAAATNCTTCTTGGAAGAACTAGAGCATCGGTTGCAATACAAAAAGGGTGTAATCAAATATGTAGTTATTGTATAGTTCCAAAGGTTCGAGGAAGAGAAAAATCAATTGAACCAGAAGAAATTATTCAAAGAATTTCATATTTAGAGAGTAGGGGATGTAAAGAAGTTGTTTTAACTGGAACTCAATTAGGGACATATGGTTATGATCTTGAAGATATTAATCTAACTAACCTTCTGAAAAAAATATTAGACAAAACTAANATAGAAAGACTTAGGCTATCATCAGTACAGCCTCACGAATTCAACAAAGAATTATTAATGCTGTGGGAAGAAAAAAAATATAAAAGCAGATTATGCCCACATTTTCATATCCCTTTACAGAGTGGTTCTGATGCAATTTTGAAGACTATGAGAAGAAAATACACAACACAAGATTTTGCTGAAATTGTTTCTGTAATTAGAAATAAATTAGAAAACTCATCTATAACTACNGATTTAATTGTTGGTTTTCCAGGAGAGACAGACAAGGATCATANCGATACAAAGAAATTATTAGGAAAATTAAATATTTCAGATATTCATGTATTTCCTTACTCAATAAGACCTGGAACAACAGCATATCATTTGAAAAATAAGGTTCATCCTTCCACAATAACGAGTAGGGCAAAAGAAATTAGAGAAATTGCAAAAGATTTGAATATAAAACATCTAAATTCACTCTTAACTACTAAACAGAATATTCTTTGGGAAAATAAAAGACCATTTTCAGGATATACAGAAAACTATTCTTATTTTAAGTTGGTAGAAGACAAAAGCCCTATTGACTCAATTTCTCAAGTAATTATTGAGTCAATAGATAATGAAAACAATCTAACAGGTAGGTTGTCTTAGATATTAATTGGCTCTAAATTTAGAGAATGATTATTTCTTTTGATGTATCCTGCATATTCTTTATAACCATGAGCGAAAACCATCAACCAACCTTCTTGTTCACATTGCGCAATAATTCTTCTCTTGATCTCTAAAGTTTGATCAGGGTACCTATCATAAGCCGTAATGTAAGCTAATGGCAAATGAGAAGGAGCAGGTATTAGTTCAGATAAATAAACTATTCTTTCGGATCCTGCATTTACTTTTACTATTTGATGACCTTGGGAGTATCCATCTATCATTTCACAATGCACACCAGGACTTACCTCGGTATTTCCATCTAAAAATTCAACCATATCTCTTTCTTGTAAAATATTTAGATGATCAACCGGATGTCCATAAGCAGGAAGTAATCTTTCATCCTGATTAAAAGCCTCGTCCCAGGCAGACTTCTGAACTAAATATTTTGCTTTTGGAAAAGTTGGAATTAATTTCCCTTCACGATCAAGAGATGTTGATCCACCAGAATGATCAAAGTGAAGTTGAGTAAGCACTACTTTATGCACATCTTTAGCTGATACTCCATTATTTTTTAGATTTCTTATTAATCTAGAAGAAGCATGTCCGTAAATTTCTCTATTTATCTCGGGTTCTTTTGATCCGATTCCTGTATTTACTAATATNTTTTCTTCACCACTTCTAATTAATAAAGAATTAAGTCCTAATCTTACTCTGTTTTTTCTATCTGGCTTTGCTTGNTTTTCCCACAAAACTTTTGGCACAGGTCCAAAAAATGGACCTCCATCCAATAAGTAAGAACCATCACTAACCACACTTACAGAATTTATATTTTTCATTATTTACCCCCCAGTAATTTATGAATATAACTATGAATTTAATATCTATTGTTTGAATAAACAAGGTACCAAAGTACTTATTTTTGAACATTTTTAGTTAAAGTTTTGAACAAATTCAAAAATTGAGAATAAATTTTGGGATTTTTCTGCCTATTTTAATTAAATAAATTTAAAGTTTTTACGAGTTATAATTATTATTAAATAAAAATATCTAGAAAAAAACGTGAGTAAATACAAATGAAATTCTATAAGAAAATTACAGAAAAATCTAAATCAAATAGTCTAGTTGTTTTAGTTTCAGAGGATACAGATAGCATAAATTTTTCAAATGATAGCGTAAATTTATTATTCTCTGAGAGCTTGAGCAATGAAGATTTATCTTCTTTAGGAAAAATTACGGTGCTTCATACACCTGATAGTTTATATAAGAATTTTAATTTTCTCAGAATTATTTGCATAGGTGTAGGTAGCTTAGAAGAAATTGATTCAAATAAAATTCGACGAGCAGCTGGTTCTTTTGGTAGATATTTTCTTGATTCTAAATTATCTAACTTAAGTTTTTTTGTAGATTCAATTAAATCAAAAGATACTGATTTAATAACAGAATCTTTTTTTGAAGGTTTTTTTCTAGGGAATTATATTTTTGATAAATATAAAAGTAAAAAGTCAGAAAAAAAAGATGTTTTTTTTGAAGTTGTTTCTAGTGAGATTTCTAATATACAAGATATTGTAAATAAATCTTATGAAAAAAGTGAAGCAGAAAAATTTGCAAGAGATTTAGTTAATGAACCTGCTAACGTCCTTACACCAACTGAATTATCNAATATCGCAAATNATAAGACTGANAAATCTATAAGTTGTAAAATACTTAGTAAAGAAGAATGTGCAAAGTTAGGAATGAATGCCTTTCTTGGAGTNTCTCAAGGTTCTATTGAAGAACCTAAACTAATTCATTTATCTTATAAGCCTTTAAAAAATGAAAACTCGTACTGGTATATTGGTAAAGCTATAACGTTTGATAGTGGGGGATTATCCTTGAAACCTTCCGGATCAATGTTTTCCATGAAAGGGGATATGGGAGGATCTGCTGCAGTTATTGCTGCTATAAATGCAATTGCTAACCTTAAATTAAAAGTTAATATTGATGTTTTATGTTTAGCAACTGAGAATATGCCTAGTGGATCTGCTCAAAGACCAAGTGATGTAGTTAGAGCAATGAATGGAACTTATATCGANGTTGAAAATACNGATGCTGAAGGAAGGTTAACATTAGCTGATGCTATTACTTATGCTAAAGGTTTTGATCCTAAGTTTATTATAGATATAGCAACTCTAACTGGTGCAGCCTCAATAGGTCTTGGCAAGGGTAATATTTCTGCATTTTCAAACAATAAAGATTTTATGGACAAAGTAAAATTGGCTGGAGATATAACAGGAGACTTTGTATGGCAACTTCCTCTTGATTCTACCTCAAAAAAACAAAATAATTCTACTGTTGCAGATATAAAAAATACAGGTGGTAGATTAGCTGGAACAATTACTGCAGCACATTTTATAAATCATTTTGTAGAAGAAGTTCCTTGGGTTCATCTTGATATTGCAGCTAACTCTATGACTAGTTCTAATGATGGATGGCATAACAGAGGTGCAACTGGGATCCCAACACGATTATTGATAGAATTAGCTTATATTTTTGAAAAATAAGAAGGGACACATGGAAAGATCATATAAACCCGTTGAGGTCAGTAAAGAATTATTAGAAAGATATAAGAAAGTGCCAGTTGCGACTATTTGGTCATGTTTGCATAACTACTTAGGGGTACCTCTACCATTCATGGAGAATGTAAAAATCATGACTCCAAATAAACGACTAGCTGGTAGAGCTAGAACTCTAAGATTTTTACCTCCCAGAATAGATATTGATTCTGAAACAAAGTTAGGAGAAAAATCTCCTGAAATGCTTGCGATGTCTAGATGTGGTGAAGATGATGTTCTTGTTGCAGATATGATGGGTGCTAAATACTCAGCAATAGGTGGGGATGTTAAGTTACTTCTTCTAAAGATGAATAAAGCTGCTGGAATTGTNACAGACGGAGCAATTAGAGATTTAGATGTTCTAGAAGAAGAGAATTACAANCTTATTGTTTATGCTCAGGAACGAACTCCTTACGGAGGAAGGCCTTGGGCTGAACCCGCTGAAGAAAATATTGATATTCAATGTGGAGGAGTATTAGTTAGACCAGGAGATGTTGTTGTAGGTGACAACGATGGAGTTGTAGTTGTTCCGTCATGGTTTGCAGAAGAATGTATTGAGTGGGTAGAAGATCATGAAGGNGCTGAAGCATTTATAAAAGAAAAAATTCTTAAAGAAAACGCTATTCCAGGCAAATATTATCCTCCAACTAGCGATACAATTAATGAGTATCGGAAATCTGTAGGGAAAGAACCAACTGATCACTAGAGATTTTCTATATGGTGGGCGTGGTGTAGTGGTTAACACGACCGGCTGTGACCCGGTAGATCGAGGGTTCGAACCCCTCCGCCCACCCCATTATGCGCCCGTAGCTCAGCTGGATAGAGCATCTGGCTTCGAACCAGAGGGTCGGGGGTTCGAGTCCTCCCGGGCGTGCCAATTCTTAATAATTTCAATATAATATCCAAATGAAAGAACATATTAGAACTATTTTAGATTTTCCTATCAAAGGTATTAAGTATAGAGATATAACTACCTTATTAAAGGACCCTGATTTATTTTCAGAACTAATTGATAAAATGACCGAACCATGGTCAGATAAAAATATTGATGCAGTNCTTAGTATTGAATCTAGAGGATTTATAATTGCTGGTGCGATAGCTTATAAATTANATTCTGCATTTATACCTNTAAGAAAACCTGANAAATTACCTTATGAAACCTATAGTGTATCTTTTGATTTAGAATATGGATCAACTGAAATGCATATTCATAAGGATGCATTGGATGGTCATACAAATCTATTAATAATAGATGATTTATTAGCAACCGGAGGTACTGCCCTTGCTGCAATAGATCTTGTAAGAAAATTTGAATCAAAGAATATTGTTGGTGCTGGATTTATTGTAAACCTTCCTGAATTAAAAGGTGAATTAAAATTGAAAAAAGCTGGAATCGATATTCATAGCGTTGTTGAATTTTAGATTATTTTAATAATTTTTTTTCGAATGACTTAAGTTTACAAAAATAATTTACTCTTTCCATGTCTTCAATTGTATTGCAATGATAATCGAGTAATTCTTTATTTAGAATAATTATAGCTAGGCATTTTGCTCTTGAGAGAGATACATTTAATCTTCTATAGTCAAAGAAAAAATCCGATCCTCTTGGGATATTGTTAGGATTTGAACTTACATAAGAAATAATAACAATAGGAGCCTCTTGACCTTGAAAGTTATCAATTGTACCAACCAGAGCATTTTCTCCCAGAGATTGCTTGATGAGATTAACTTGAGCATTAAATGGGCTTACAACTAAAATATCTTCTGCAGAAATTTCTGAAACTTTTTTTTCTCTATCAATCCAATTTCCTAAGATTAATTTATCATAAATTTTCTTTATATATTTTGCCTCTTCCATATTTTGGACAGAATAGTCATTATGGTCCAGATCTATAAGATAAATACCATTTTCAACAGATTTACCATCTTGTAAAATTACTTGTTGATTATGAGTTGTTTGATCGCTAATCAATCTATTTTCATAAAAGCTTTTTGAAATAAAATCACAGATATTTTGATGCATTCTGAAAGTTCTATCTAGGAAAATCCCATTATGATCACTTATTGTATTTTTTTCTTTGAGTAAATATTCTATAGGAGAGTAAGTAGACTCTCCGTCAAGATTTCCAGCAGTAGGTTGAGGAAGTTGCATATGATCGCCAATCATAACTATATTTTTTGAGGACATGGAGGAAGCAATTAATTTAGAAATGCTTAATTGTCCTGCTTCATCAAAAAATATATAATCAAAATTCTTTTCTTTTTCACTATTTTGTCTGTGTACTTGATTTGAAAGAGCCCATGCAGTGCCAGCAATTAAGTCATAGTTTTTTGAATCAATTTTACTTGTATTTGTTACTTCAATATTNTTAAATTCTAAATCTTGTTTTCTTGATCCAGGATTATATGCTCCCCTAAATTCATATCCAATTTCTATAGAATAAGAGTCTATAGCTTCTACTAAATTTATTATTGCTTTATGCGAGTGACATACAATAGCTACTTTGAAATTATTTCTTAATAAATCAACTATTATTCTAGAACTTGTATAAGTTTTACCAGTACCAGGGGGGCCTTGAAGAACGAGGTAAGAATTATTCATGCTTTTAATTATTTCTATAAGTTCTTTTGAAGATCTTTCATCTATTTTTATATCGTTTTTTAATTTTGTTTTTTCTCTTCTTAAGAATTGCTTGATTGCTGGATATGAATTTGTAAAATCATATCCTTTTATAAAATCAGCAACCGCGCTATCTATTGCTCTGGTATTTAATGGAGTTTGAGGAGTTAGTGAAAATGGCACAGGTTTATCTTTTCTGATTCTCAGGGTAACCTCATTCTTAGAGTAACTTATTTGTGTAATAAGAATCCTATTTGATCCAGTCTGATCCAAAACATACTCACCATCTCTCATTTTAGTTATTTGATCAGGGTAATTACAATTAATTATTTTGTATGGACCNGATTCTACTTCAGAAATTTTTCGTAAGCCCCCTAAGCAGTTAGTATCTTCAATTAGGTCTTCAGTATCTTTTTGAAGGTTTGAAAAATGTGACCACCAGTCAGATCTTTGTTCTTTTTTGTTATAAAAATTTAGCTCTTCTAGAATCTTAATAACATCTTCAGTTTCGTTATTAATATTTTTTATATAGTCCTTGATTTCTAATTCTTCTTTAATTCTCTCTAACGAATTTTCTGAAATATTTTCTTCTTCAATCTTTTCTAGGCTATCTATTTCATCAGGCTTGATACTAATTAACCACTCTTGAAGATAAATTAGTGATTTACAATCTTGTTCATTGTACTTAATAATCTCATCTAAAATTTCTTTATGCCCAGAATCTAGATATTTCTCAAAAGCGACTAAGCTATCTTGTCCTGATGCAATATCTTCTTCTCTGTCTAATTTATAAAATTTTTCAATTGTTTTTAATCTATAATTTTCACTTGATAAAATTACTGAATCTTTTACAACTTTATATAAATCAACAAGTTTATTTTCTCTAAGTATGAAATCAACTTCAAATATTTTTGTTTCATACTTTTGGGAAAGCTTTTTTAGGGCTGTTTCTTCNTATGAATTATAATGATAAATATGTGCATTTTTATTTACTTTTANATGAGAATAGAAAAAATCTANAAGATCTTCAAAAGCTTTTTTTTCTTCAACATAATTAGTTGCTAAAAACTTCTTAAAAAAATATTTATCAAAAGATCTATAGAAAACCCCAAATAAATATTCTAGACCAGATGATTTTTCACTTGAATCATAATACATAGGATAACCTTCAATATCGAAAAATAAGTCAGCATTATCGGGCTTAGGCAGTAATTCAAAACCGATTGTTTTTGAAGGATCGTTCATCTTCTTTTTTATGTCAAAAATTATCTTATAACTTAATTCGTTTTTATCTAAGTAATCTTTTTGCAATTTAGATTGATCTATTAGGATTCCTAAAGAGTCTTTATTAATACCTTTTATTTGAGTTTCAGCATCTAATTCAGACAGTTTTTTCATAGTCGAAACATTATTTTTTTCTAATATATTAATTTGTTTTTTAGATATATTTGCAACTTGATTTAGGTTGTCTGTATTTTTCCAATTATTTTCACAATATACTTTATATTCACAAACACTACACAAACCACACTTTTCAGCTTTAGGCTGTTCTTTAGAATCTAAAATAAATGATTTAATTCGAGAATTAATGTTTTTGAAATAATCATAAAATTTATCTATTTCAATTTTTTCTTCACTTCTATCTCTTAGAATGATTTTCCCAAATTTTGGTAAGAGATTATATTTTTTTTCAAGAATGAAAGAATAATGACAAATTTGAATTATATTTTCAGGCTTCATTTTGAATGCAGATTTTATATCAACAGGTTCATACAAATTTTTATTTTTTATCAAAAAGTCTGGAGATCCAGTAAAATTTGAGTACTTTAAGAAGGGTTGATAAATATATTTTTCACCTCTTTTAATGGCTTCATCAGTTTCTTTCTCTTTTTGNATGAAGTCNAGTTTAGGATTTATTTCGAAAACATTTTCAGATTTTTTTAAGTCTTCTAGATAAGAGTTCTCATGCTCATTACCTATCTTTCTGATAATTTCTAACCAAGGGTCAATATTTTGAGGATAATTTTTTGGTTTATCAACAAAATCTAACCATGATTTATATTTACATTGAGAGAAGTCAATTATTGAATAAGCACTTATATTTTTATTTTTAGCCAATTTTATATATTTATTTTAGATATCGTTAGGATAGATCATTTTTTTTATCTTAACAATATACTTGTCAATCTTAAATTAATAACAAAAATAATTAAACAAAAAACCCACCTCCAGAGTATCTGCCTGAGCAACAACCAGAATCAAGAAGCGGGCTTCTTTTATCTCAAATTTTTTAGCATATTTTTTATTTCTAAAAAATCAAATCAAACCTCTCGTCGCCGATAGCTTGATTAGATCATTGTCTTTGTACTGAACAAATCAATAATTCTAAAAAATTATTTAGAGATAATAAGATATTAGTATATATTTTTTTTTAATCAATAATAAAATTTTATTTTTTTAGATAAAAATTTTAATTAATATAAAAATTGATAAAAATACAAAAATTNTTGATGAAGCTAAGCTTAGATAAGTCCCCCTGTTAAGAATATTTCTGACAGATGAATTTCCAACCATAAATGAAACTAATGTGTACCATAAAAAATCAATAACAGATGCTACTAGAGCAAAAATTATTTTGTCTAAAAGGGTCATTTCATTAGATACCAATTGAGAAAAAATTGCAAAAAAGAAAACTGTTATTTTAGGATTAAGGAAACATATAAGAAAACCATCGTAAAAATTTTGAAATAAAGCCTTATTACTATTATTTTCAGTATTAGCTTTTCTATCTTTGTAAATTCTGAAAGCTAAAAATAACATATAACCAACTAATACAATTGTTATTATGTCTATAAGTAATGTGTTTATATCATTGATTACTCCAATACTAATTATTGATAAAAAAGCATAAATAAATATTCCAATGCCGTGCCCAAATCCAGTTAAGCTTCCACTGAATTTACCATTTAATATAGCGTTTTTAGAAACAAGTACTAAACTAGGTCCCGGTGATGCGGCACCTAAAAAGCAAGTAATAATTAATTGAATTAATAATGTTGAAGTCATATGATGATTTTTTTATTATTGAATATGTCAATATAATATATTACTTTTGAGAGATATAATATTTATTTATTACATAAGCCATAACAGGAGAAATTAATGCAAACAGGAAAGCATTTTTTGCAAATACCAGGTCCAACTAATGTCCCTGACAGTGTTCTACGATCAATAAGTAACCCCACAATTGATCACAGAGGTCCAGAATTTTCAGAAATGACCTTAGAAATACTTGAAGGCATAAAGAAGATTGTGAAAGGAGAAGAGTGCATACCTATAATTTTTCCATCATCTGGNACTGGAGCATGGGAGGCAGCTCTTGTAAACATTCTTTCCGAAGGAGATAAGGTCCTTATGTATGATACTGGTCATTTTTCAAGCTTATGGAAGAATATGGCTGAAAAACTTGGTTTTGATGTTGTATATATTCAAAGCGATTGGAGAACTGGAGTTGATTCAAACAAAATTATCGAAACTTTAGAACAAGATAAGGATCAAAAAATTAAGGCTGTTTGTATGGTTCATAATGAAACTTCTACAGGAGTTACAAGTAAAATTCCTTCAACAATTAAAAATATAAAATCACTCAATCATCCAGCAATAATAATGGTAGATACTATTTCTTCCTTAGGATCAATAGATTATTACCACGACGAATGGATGGTAGATGTAACTGTAGCGGGGTCACAAAAAGGTTTAATGTTACCTCCTGGAATTGCTTTTAATTTTGTGAGTAAAAAGGCTATAGAAATTTCCACAAAAAATAATTACAGAAGATCATATTGGGATTGGGGAGAAATGGTAAAAACTAACTTAAGTGGATTCTTTCCATATACACCATCCACTAATATTCTTTTTGGTCTTAAAGAGGCTCTTAGGTTAATAGAGAAAGAGGGCTTAGATAATATTTTTCAAAGGCATGAAAGACATGCTAATGCTACACGAGAAGCAGTAAAGTCATGGGGAATTGAGCTGCTTCCTATAAATGAAGATGAACATTCTAATTCTTTAACTAGTTTACTTTTTGAAGAAAATATAAATGCTGATAATTTAAGAAAAATCATTTTGGAAAAATTTAATACATCACTTGGGACAGGTTTAGGAAGATGGTCAGGAAGAATAATTAGAATTGGGCATCTAGGTGATTTTAATGATCCGATGCTTTTAGGGACCCTATCTGCAGTGGAGATGGGATTATCATTGGCTGAGATAGAGCATAAATCAGGTGGAATTAAGGCTGCAATGGATTATCTTGAAAGAAATTAGGGAGTATTTTGTATTCTTCTAAGAATATTTCCTACTCCTGCTTCATTTCTTTTGGGGAGTAAATTATTAATTTCTATAATTTCTTCTTCATTAAGCTTAATTCCTGATCCTGTAATATTTGAATCTATNTGAGCTTTGCTTGTAGCACCTGCAATTACAGAAGAAACAGATTTTTTAGNTAATAACCAAGCAAAAGCTAATTGAACCATTGTTATACCTTTATTTGAAGCCCATTTTTCTAAATTTTCAATTATATTGAAATTTTCTTCTGTCAACCATTTTTCACTCCATGCGGAATGACCACCNCCAGATAGTCTACCTCCCTCAGGTATTGAATCTCTTTTATATTTACCCGTTAAGAAACCTGATGCTAATGGGAAATATGGAAGAATTCCAACATTATATTTATCACAAGCATGAACAAGTTCAGATTCAGGTTCTCTTTCGAACATAGAAAATTCAGGTTGTATAGTAGTAAATTCAGACCATCCATATCTTTTAGAAATATGAATTCCTTCTACTAATTCCCATGCCATATAATTTGAGCAGCCGATGTATCTTATTTTTCCTTCGGAAATCAAATCATCCAAAGCTCTAAGGGTCTCCTCTTGATTCGTATATGGATCAAATATATGAGTTTGGTATAGGTCTATATAGTCAGTATCTAATCTGGATAAGCTTTCTTCAACAGATCTTTTTAAATGAACAGAAGATAAACCTGATTTATTAGGACCTTCGTTTACTCTCTGAGCCACTTTCGTATCAGTAGGTGAGGGCATTGGATTCATACCCCCTTTACTTGCAATAATAACTTGATCTCTTTTATTTTTTATTGCTTTACCTATATACTCTTCTGACAAACCATTTGAATACATGTCGGCAGTATCAAGAAGATTTATCTCAGAATCCAAAGCATGATTAATTACTTCTTCAGACTCACTGTAATCTAATCTTCTTCCAAAATTATTAGTACCTAATCCAATTTCTGAGACTAGAATTCCTGAACTTCCAAGTTTTCTGTAATTCATTAATTTTCCTATATATTTTTTTTTTATTTTTTAGGATATTATCTAAAAAATTCATATTAAAAATGACATTATTTGCTAGTTTTCTATTACTTCTATATTGCATCGGACATTCTTATTGGAATTTTTTAGTAAAAAAATCTGATAATCCTCAAATCATGTTAGTTTTGATAGCTTTAGGCTCGTGGATAATTTTTTCTCCTATAGCCATTATTTATGTTATTTCGAATCCTATTTCTTTAGATATATGGCTATTGATTCTGATAAATTCAGTACTTCAGATTTTTTATTATGCATTTTTAGGTAAAGCCTATAAACTTGCAGATCTCTCTATCGTTTATCCTCTAGCAAGAGGTAGTGCTGTTTTTTTTATTCCTTTATGGGGTGTTTTATTCTTAGGTGAAACTATTTCTTCATCAGCAATAGTGGGAATATTNATGGTTTTTTTAGGTTTGATATTTATTTCTGTAATTCCAATCTTAAGNAATAAATTAAGAGTCAATAGAAATTTANTTGTTGGGATTTTTTTATCAATTTTAGTTGGATTGAATATTTCTTTTTATACTATTGTAGATAAACAGGCAGTATCTTCAGTTCACCCTTTCGTATACCCAATATTAATTACAATTGGAGGTTCAATGGGAGCCATTTTATTTACTGGTAGTAAAAGTAAAATAAATGATCTCAAAATTGAATTTAGAAAAAATTATTCATCAGTTTTGTTAGGTTCTTCGATTATGTATTTAGCTTATTCTGTAATGCTATATGCATTAAATATATCTAGAATGAGTTATGCTGGAACCGCACGTGAATTAACAATAATAGTTGGAATGATTTGGAGTTATTTTTTCTTGAAAGAAAAAATAACTAAACTTAGGATTTTTTCAGTAATTGTTATCTTTTTTGGTGCAGTAATTATTTCTTTTTCAAACTAAATTTAATACCATTTTTCTTTATCAACAATGTTATGCAATTCTTTTCCTTGATTAAATAACTCAATATTCTTTTTTATAATTTCGTATCTTCTATTAGTAATCATGTCATTTGCATCTAAAAGAGCTACATGAGGAGTAATAATCACTCCTTGCATATCCCAAAGTTTATGGTCTTTAGGTAAAGGTTCTTCTTCAAAAACATCTAATCCTGCTCCAGATAGGATGTTATTTTCTAGAGCAAATACNAGATCATTCAAATTAGTTGTTTTGCCTCTTCCAACATTTATAAAAACTGATGTGGATTTCATTTTCTTGAATAAATCTAAATTAAACATATTTCCTGTTTCAGGTGTATGCATCACAGTTGAAACAAGTACATCAATATCATCTAAAGAATTTATAAGGTCTTCAGGCTTAATAACTTTATCGAAATTATCAAGTTTTTCAAACTTTGGATCNACTCCAACTACCTTCATATTNAANGCTTTNCATAGTCTTNCCACTTCTTGACCGATACCTCCTGCTCCNACTATCATAANTGTTGCTTCATCCAGNTGTATTGCCTTATGCCTATTAGCTTTTTTATTCCAATCTTTTTTTCTCTGAGCATCCATAAAATCAGGGAATCTTTTTGATAATGAAAGAAGATAAGCCATCACATGATTTCCAATGTAATCAAAATAAATCCCTCTTGGATTAGTTACTACAACTTCATGCTCAACTAATTCTTTGTAAAACCATCCATCTTTTCCTGANTCATTTACGAAACTTCCTGAATCAGGATTAGCCANCCATTTCAAATTTTTGGCATTGGNAATTGCTTCAGGACTAACCCATCCATAGCCAGCTTCAATAATATGTATNTTTTCTAACACTTCATTTTCNTCATCAAAAACTAAAATNTCTAAATCAGGAAAATCCTTTTTCATTCGTTGGATTANTTCATTTTTAATATCATCNATTGGAGGTAAAAATGCAAAATTAGATAGTTTCATTNGAGTGNCCTTTCCTANTTTCAATTTTTTTTCTTAAGGTTATACTTCAAAAATAGTATATCTAGTAATTTTTAAAAAATCATTATTATAGAGGAGAATAAAATGTATCCAAGCGATATTAGAAAAAAACTAGCAACAGGTAAGCCTGTTTTGTCCACAAGTATGCCAAGTTTTGAACCACACATTGCTAACGCNACTTATAATTGTAAACCTGATTGGGTATGGATCGANACTGAACACAATCCTTGGGGAACAGAATCAATGGGAACTTTATGTGTTGATGGAAGNAAAAAAGGTGTTGCCCCAGTTATTAGAATTCCNTGGAATGATCCTGCTTACATNAAAAAAGCTTATGATGTTGGTGCTGTAGGGGTAATGATTCCTCAAGTTGATACTCCAGATGAAGTTAGACAGGCAATTCATGATGCAAAATACCCACCAATTGGTGAAAGAGGTATAGCTCCATTTTTTGCGGGATACTTAGATGGTGTTTCTGCAAGAGATGTTGTTGATAATGCAAATGATGAAACTCTTTTAATTTTACAAATGGAATCTGTAGAAGCTTGGGAACAAATTGATGAAATATTAGCTATTCCTGATTTTGAAGTTATTCTTGCAGGCCCTGCAGATTTATCTGCATCTCTGGGATTCCCAGGAGATGATGCAACAAATCCTAAGACTGCGAATGTTATGGTAGACCTTGCTCAAAAAGTAAAGGGTACTGGTAAAGCTTTAGCAACAACAATGGGTGATGTAAACCATGCTAAAGAATGGATAAAAGAAGGTTACACAATGATGAACATAGGTAGCTCCTTACAATATGGAACCATTGGTCTTTCTAAGATTTTTAGTGAAATAAGAGAAGAATATGGTGTTGATTGGCACTAATTAGCTAAATCTCTTTGGAGTAATTAGTTCATAAATAGAAATATTTTCAGTTAATTTATTAATTTCTGAAATATCATCCTGAGTTAAGTCAATTTCACCTGCTTTAGCATTTGATATTGCTTGCTCGGGATTTTTTGATCCACAAATAGCTGAAGTAACACCATCCGTATAAAGAGTCCAAGCTATTGCTAATTGAGTTGGATTGAATCCTTTGTCTTTGATCCATTCTAATAATATATTATAAATTCTTAATCCTTTTTCTAAATGTTCATCTTCAAAAGTATGATGATTATGTCTCGCGTCATCTTCATTAAAAATATGTCCTGGTTTATACTTTCCTGATAATAAGCCTCTCGCAATTGGAGAATAAACTATCGATCCAATTCCTAAAGAATGACTTTGAGGGATAATTTCTTTTTCAGAATGTCTAAAAAGAATTGAGAAATGAGGTTGGCTAGAAATAATTTGATTACCAGAAAATTTATTCATTTTTTCAATTTGTTTTGCTGAAAAATTTGAAACTCCTAAGTATTTGAAGTAACCTTTTTCTTTCAATTCAANTAATTTTGAAAATGTATCTTCCATTGGAATGGATTCCTGCCATGAATGTATTTGATATAAATCAATCACATCTGTTTGTAAATTTTTCAATGAATTTTCTAGGGCTTTTTCAATATCATTTATATTTTTCCAAGATGAAAGCTTAGAAGCTAGAATAATTTTATTTCTTTTTCCCTTAATTGCTTTTCCAAGAATGTATTCACTATCTAAGTACATTTGAGCAGTGTCTAAAAAATTTATTCCATTATCTATCGAAGCATGTATAGCATTTATAGCATCTTTTTGCTCTATTGCACCCATTCCTCCACCTATAGGCCAAGTGCCCAAGCATATATTGGAAACTTCAAGTTCGCTATTTCCCAGTTTTGAGTATTTCATAATTTATTATTTTAGTTTTATTTGATTATATAAAATGTATTGGAATCAGATTATTTTCAATGAAATACATATTTTAATTAGCTGGGAAATAGTTAAATGTAATTAACCGCCGGAGGGCCTGAGCACAGACTTCCAAAAAAACTACCTGAGCTAAACTATNTCGTTATCTTTGAATTTTTNTATTTNTAAATCTGAGTAACCTATACCTTTTAAGATTTCATTATTATGTTCTCCAAGTTTTGGAGCAGTACCTATAATTGAAGGTGTTTCGGAAAATTTCCATGGTGTGCCATGTGTTTTCATTTTTTTGTTTATTTCAGGATAAAAAACTTCTGTTACATAATTATTTGCAATAATATCAGGATCATTTGAAGCTTCTATCATACTATTTACAGGTGCTGCTATCCTTCTTTCATTTCTCATTTTTTCAATCCAGTAATCTCTTTTATTTGTAGAAAAAAGGTCTGAAAGAGTATTTATTATTTCGTCTTTTTTATCTTCAGATTCAAATGCTAAACCAAGGTCTTCTAGCCCTTTAGATTTTAAGTTTTCGTAAAATCCCAGAAGCTCTAAAGTAGGCTTCCAGTGATCTGGCTCTAGTTGAAATGCAAAAGGTTTTCCATCGGAGTCATTAAAACAAGCTGCAATACCAGGTCTTTCCCTAGTTCCATTAATTCTAACTCCAGTAATAGGAGGAGTATCCCTCCACATAGCAGTGGTCATCGTCCATCCCATCAACCTGAAAGCACTTCCTATTAACGAAGTTTCAACCTTTTGACCTTCTCCTGTATTTTTTGCATGAATTACCGCAGCTAATATTCCACTCAGAGTTAATAATCCACAAGTTTCATCTGCAACTGAGGCTATTCCTGTTCTTCTTTGTTGTCCTGGAACTGCGAATGCTTCTGTAACACCACCAATAGCTTGTCCAATAGCGTCTGTTCCTGGTAGATTTGTNCTAGGACCATCTGGACCATAAGCTGATACAGATGCATAAACTAAAGCAGGATTGATTTTTTTTANAGTTTCATAACCAAATCCATTTCTTTCTGCNGCACCCGGAGCAAAATTTTGACCAAAAACATCTGCAGTTTTTATTAATTTATATAGAATATCTTTACCTTCTTCACTTTTAAGGTTCAGAGTAATACTTTTTACTCCTCTATTGTTTGTTTCAAAAAAAGAACTTATTCCATTGATTACTTCACCAGCCTTTCTTCCTCCATCACCTTTTTTGGGGAGTTCAACTTTAATTATTTCTGCTCCAAGATCGGCCATAAGCATGTAAGGAACTGTTCCTGCTTGAGCAGTAGAACAAGTAACTGCCCTAATTCCTGATAATGGTCCATTGGTCATAAAATTATCCTTCTTTCTATTCTTGTAATTTTGGTAAATTATATCTGTCTTCTGGATTATCCCATCCAACAAAATTGGGTTTTCTTTTTTCAGCAAAAGCTCTTCTAGATTCCATACGATCATCAAGATGACCATGGGCGTGTAATTTTTCTGCTAGATCTTCGAAGTTTTCACCTGTTTTTGGGGCCATTTCTCTCATCATATAGATAGTATTTACTCTTGCTGCTGGAGGTAGGGAGAGCATGTGTTCGGCCATTTCTATAGAAGTTGAAATCAATTCATCTTTTTCTACAAGTCTGTTTATAAAGCCTACTTGATGTAGCCTTTCAGCAGTAAACCTGAATCCTAATGCCATTTCTGTAGCAACTGGGTGAGGCAAGTTTGCATAATGTCCGTGATTGTATCCTCCTAGCATCCATCTTTTCGCCTCAGACATTTCAAAAATAGCTTCCTTAACAGCAACTCTCAAATCAGTCCTTTCTACTAACATAAAACCTCCACCCATAGCGTAACCATTAATTGCGCCAATAACAGGTTTATCCAGATCTCCCGTCATAAATGGATTCTCAATTTTTTCACCTTTCCCTGGTGAACTTGAAAGTTGTCCTTCTTCCAAAGATTCTTTCATATCTTCTCCAGCACAAAAACCTCTTCCTTCTCCAGTTAAAATTGCAACTTCTAAGTTTTTATCATTCTTAAATTTATTGAATGCGTCAGCCATACCTTCTCTGATGACAGTACTTAGAGCATTTAGTCTTTCAGGCCGGTTAAGTTTTATAATTATTATTTGATCTTGAATGTCTGTTTCAACAAATGCCATAATTTTCTCCAAATATCATTTTATGGATTATTATAACCGACATAATAAAAAACAGTAGTTGTTAAATCAAAATAAAATTAATTAAGAAATTGACGTTTTATTTGTTGATTTCTANATCAACAGAATTGTTTTTGCAAAACAAGTTTNTGTAACAGGGAAAAAATATTAAATAAAAAAACCCACCTCCAGAGTCCTACCTGAGCAATCAACTAGAGCTTCCTTTGAAGCGGGCTTTTTATCCTTGGTTTCATTGTTCCAGTAGAATCAATTTTCATTGATTAGATTCTCGGTGTTTCCACCTACTAATCCTTAGTAAGCTTTTTACAGCTTTCCTCTACCTTCACTCCACTTTGGATAATTACATATTACAACACTTTTTTTTAAATGCAACCCCCTTTTTCCCAGAATTTTAAAATTGGCTAATTTTGAGTTCAAATTCNATGTTTTTTATCTTTGTATTTTTTTATTTCCCAGGTAAATGACACTAATAAATTTTCGAAAATCTTTACAAGGAAAATTTTAGATAGTAACTTATGTTTTAATTATGGTAGATAGAGATAAAAAATTAATACTAATAGGTTGCGGGAAAAGAGGGTTAGGTCATCTAAAAGCTATGGATAAATTTAATAAAAGTCCAGATGTGTTTTGCGACTTCAATTTAAGTTCCATAGATAAAATAAGTAAGACTTATAAAAATTCAACTTTTTTTTCAGATATAGATTCATTATTAAAATCAATAAATTTGAAAAATGAAAATTATGCAATCGTTGCTGTGGATGCCAAAAATAATTATAGTATTGCTAAAAAGCTTTTGAGTAATGGTATAAATGTTTTGATGGAAAAACCTCCAGGTTTATCCTTAAATGAAGGTAATTCTTTAGTAAAAGCTTCAACCAATTTGGAATGTTTTATTGGTTTTGACAGAAGGTTTAATCCTTATGTTTTAAAATCAATAGAAATATTAAAAGATTATGGTGAAATATTTAATATTCACGCAGAATTTAATAAAGATATTTATGAATGGATAGGGCATAGAGCATTTGATGATAACTTACTAGATAAAATGGTTTTGGAGTCACCAATTCATTCTATAGATTTAGTGAATTATCTTAGTGGTTCAGATATAAGCGAGGTATATGCTTCTTCAAGAAGATATGATTCAAAATATAGAACTTCTTTTGGTGCATTGATTGAGTATAAAAACGGATCTTTAGGAACAATTAATTCATCTTATCTTAGCCCTGTAAGATTAGAAAAGTATTCTATTCATGCTAAAAACTGTTCTATTTATTTAAATGGAATTAACTCAGGAAAGATATTTTATAACTCAAAAATTTTTGAAATGAAAATTGATAATGACCTTTCTAGTACAGAATTACAAATGAAAAATTATCTAGAAAGTATATTTGAAGGTAAGGAATTTCTAGGGGCAAAAATCGAAGATTCTTTGAATATATTCAAGATCACTGAAAAAATGTTTGAAAATACTATCACTTAGATTAGAATAGATTATTATTCATACAAGATATAAGAAGAGGAAAAATATGCTTGAGAGATTTCATGTACCTGAGGATATAGCCGTAAAAGTTGACCACAAAGATATTTTTAAAGTAGTTGAAAATATCTTTCTAAAAATGGGAATGTCGAANGAAGATGCCTTCGTTTCNGCAGATGTATTAATTTATGCTGATGTTAGNGGTATAGAGTCTCATGGTGTTTCTAATATGTTGAGGAGATACGTTCAANCTTTTGCTGAAAATGATATTAATCCGACTCCTAAGCCNAAAGTAATCAGAGGAAAAGGTGCAGTAGCTACNCTTGATTCAGATGCAGGNCATGGATTAGTTGTTGGCCCATATGCAATGAAAATGGCCATCGAAAAGGCTAAAGACTATGGAATTGGATCTGTAACTGTAATAAATGGAAGGCATTTCGGAGCTTGTGCTTATCATGCTGAAATGGCTTTAGAACATAATATGATAGGTATTGCTATGACTACAGGAGGACTTATGGTAGCTCCAGTAAATGGTGCTGAAGCTAGAGTAGGATTAAATCCTATTGGTGTAGCTGTTCCTACTAAGGAAGAACCTCCATTTATTTTTGATGCATCCATGTCTTCAGTTGCTGGAAATAAAATAGCNTTAGCTCAAAGAATTGGTGTNAAGGTTATGCCTGGTTGGATTGCAAAAAAAGATGGAACTCCAATAATGGAAGAAACNGAAGTTCCTGATGAATATTTAATGTTACCCGCTGGAGGGACAAGAGAAATAGGGTCTCACAAAGGATTTTCTTTGGCTATGTTAGTAGAAATTTTAGCAGGAGTTCTTGGAGGNTCAGGTGCAGGAACATTTAGAAGATCTCAAGCTTCTCATCATTTTATTGCATATGATATTGAGGCNTTTACAGATGTAGAAAAATTTAAGTCTGATATGGATGAATACATGAGATCAATTAAAGAAACTAAACCAGCTCCAGGAGTTNATCGAGTAGTTTANGCTGGATTACCAGAATACGAGGAAAAGATTGAAAGAGAAGATCATGGTATTCCATATCATCCTGAAGTATTAGATTGGTTTAAAGGAATTTGCGCGGAATTAGGTATTGATTGGACATTAAGCTANAATAAAAAAAATCAGAGAGGTTATTATGAGCAAAAGAATTAATAAAGTAATTGAATTATGGGAACAAGGACAACCCGTATACCATAAACATCCAGAAGAATTAAGTTATGAGGCTGGTATCAATGAAGCAAAAACTTTGGCAGATATGTTTTTGATTGATTTTGAGCATAATCCTTTTGATACTGTAGGTTTGACTAAATTTATTGAAGGTCTTAAAGATGGAGGTCCTACAAATAGCGGTCATCCTACTCCTACTGTTGTTTGCACACTCCCTTCAAACGCTATAACTCCTGAAGAGGTTAGATATAATGCTTGGCAAGCTAGGCACCTATTAACTGCAGGTGTCCATGGAATACTTCACACTCATACAAGAAGCGCTGAATCAGTAAAAGCATTTGTTCAAGTTACCAGATATCCTTATCAACAATTAGGAAGAGAATATATAGGAGAAGGATTGAGAGGATCAGGAGGGCAAAAGAAACCAGCTGAAATTTGGGGACTAGAACAATCTAGATATACAGATGTAGCTGACCCTTGGCCATTAAATCCAGATGGTGAACTTATTTTAGGACTNAAAATTGAGGATAGACATTGTGTTGCNAATGTAGANGATATAGCTCAAGTTCCAGGAATTGCATTTGCAGAATGGGGNCCAGGAGATATGGGTATGAGCTATATGCAACCAGATGCTCATGACCCACCNTATCCTGATGTTATGAATGAGGCNAGAAATAAAATAAAGTCNGCNTTAGAAAAGAATGGAATTGTTTTTTACTCTAGTTGGTTNGATGAAAGTATGACTCAAATAGAAAGGCTTGATTATATAATTGATGAGCTTGGCTGCAAGATGATTGGTATTCCACAAATGCTTTCTGATAGCGAGCAAAAAGAACTAATTGAATATGGGAGAAATAAAACTGGTAGAAAAATGCCAGTATAAATCTTTCAAATTCACATAAAACTCTGCTTATAATTTAACTAGTAATAATCAGTAAATTTAAGTATTTTAAGAATATACTAGAAAATTAGTTTAAAATTGGACGATAAAAATAACTTAAATAAAATCTCTGGCTTCAGTGATAGATTTTCAAATGAACTAGGTATTTCTAACAAGCTTGACTACGAATTTTTTAATTTCACAAAACTTTGGGGATATGAAAGAATAGACACTCCAATTATTGAAAAATCTTCTATCTTTTCTAGAAAAACAGGTTCAAGTATAGGTAGTAATATCTACAATTTTAGAGACCCGTCTGGTCTAGATGTATCTTTGCGTCCAGATTTTACTCCTTCAATTATGCGACTTTTTTTAGAAAATCGTAATAATTCAAATGAAGTGAGATATTCTTATTCCGGCGAAATATACAGATATGCTAGTAGTAATAATAAAAATTATTCTAGGCAAAATGGAGTAGAGCTAATCGGTAATAATAATTTGTTTTCAGACCTAGAAATTATAGCGATGTCAAAAATTTTCCTAGAAAAAATTTTAAGTGAAGAAATTAGAATATCTATAGGTCATTTAGGGATTTTGCAAGAAGTAATTAAATCTTTTGAATTAAGTGACAGGGTTGCTTTATTTATACTCCAAAATATAGATCAAATAAGAACTAATTACTCTGAAGACGCTATAATTATCAAGGCAGAAGAAAGCGGAATTGTTTTTCTTGAAGAGTCTTTTGAGATAAAAGAAATTCAGAATCAAGATTTTTCTTTATTGCTTAAATCAGCTTTTAATTCAGATTCTAACTTTGAACAAACAAGAGATAAAGATTCTATTATATCTGGAATGATAAATAAGTTTTCAAGTAGTACCTCACGAGAAAAATTTCTTCAATGTGTTTCTATAATCAATAAGCTAGTAAATATCAATTTAAATCTCGAGGAAAGTATTTCAGAGGCTAACCTTGTTTTGAAAAATATTTCTGTAAAAAACAAACTTAAGAATCTTTATGACTTAACTAGTAATTTATCTCATTATGATATTGATCAATCTGAAATATTTATCGATTATGGTTTAGTTAGAGAATGGGGTTATTATACAGGTTTTGTTTTTAACCTTACTAATTCAAATAATGATATCTTGGGTGGTGGAGGAAGGTATGATTCAGTAGGGAATTCATTAGGAGAAAAACTTTCTGCTGCTGGATTTGCTGTTGATTCAGAAAAGATAATTCACAGTAAAAATTTTAGCTTTGAAGTTCCTAAATCAAAAAAAGTCATTATTTATATTGATGATCAAAATGATCTGAATGAGGCTATTGATACTTGTAAAAAAGAACGTTCTAAGGGTAATATAGTAAGTCTGAATTCTTCTTTTGCTAATTTGGAAGAATTAAAACTTTGGAGCTCAAAAAATGAAATTTCTGAAGTTATATTTTTTGAAAATAATAAAATAAATAGGAGTAAAATTTAGATTGGATAATATTTCTTTTGCTATCCCAGTTTCAGGCGCTTTATATGACGGAAGTTTAAGTCTTTTGAACAAATGTGGCCTTGATGTATCAAGACCAAATGATAGAGTTTATACAGCTAATATCCCAAGTCTAAAAGGAGTGGATATAATGTTTCAAAGACAATCAGATATTCCATCCCGACTTGATTCAAAGGTAGCTGACTTAGGAATTGTAGGTTTAGATAGTTTTTATGAAAATAAAATTGATAATGGAAATACAATAGCTATAATTGATGATTTAGGATATGGATCATCTGATATGGTTCTAGCCGTACCTGAAGCTTGGATTGACGTTCAAAATTTAGCTGATTTAGCTGATTTATCCTTTGAAATGAGAGAAAAAGGAAGAGATCTTAGAATCGCAACAAAATATCCAAGACTAGTTACTAGGTTTCTAAATCAGAATTCAATTTATTATTTTGATATAGTTGATGCAAGTGGTGGTATAGAAGTTGCTCCTTATATTGGATATGCAGATATGATTTGTGATATTACTGCAACTGGAAATACATTACGACAAAATAGACTTAAGATTATTCAAAATGGAACAGTTTTCTCCTCACAGGCGGCATTAGTAGCAAATATAGAAACTATGCATGAAAAATATAGTTCTATAGAATTAGCAAAATCTATTATTGAAAAAATTGAAGCGTTATTAAATTCAAAGAAGTTTATTAGGTTAACTGTTAATTTATCATTGGAAGAATTGAACTTAAGTGACACAGATGAATTGAAAACTACAATAGGTTCTAATCCGGTTTTACATGGACTCAAGGGGCCTTCTTTTAGTCAAGTGATAACATCTGAACCTGGAGCTTGGATATCATTAGAATTGATTATTCATAAAGAACAACTACTAAATTGTGTCACAGAATTAAGGAATATGGGTGGTATTAGTATCACAACATCAGATGTAGGAATGATTTTTTATAAAGATTCAATAGGTTTTTCTAAACTTGAAACTGCTATTTCTATTTTTGGAGATCAAAAATGAAAATCTTAATGGGTAAAAAAGCTACTCAAGATTATCTAAATAAAATTCGAACAAATAGCTATTCTAGTATTAGTTCTGATGGAAATGGATATTTCTCTAAAACTTATGAATTAGAACAATATATAGGAAAAATAATTGAATTAACTAAGAAAAAAGGTGATGATTTTCTTGTTGAAATAAGTTCAAAGATTGATGGCGTACAATTTGGTGGTATAAAAGTTAGAAAAAATATTTTAGACGAGTCAGTGTCACAAATTTCCAAGAAAGAAAAAGAGGTTATTTTAAATACAATTGAGAGAGTGAAATTATTCCAAAGTAAAACTCTTAGCAAAAGTTGGTTTGATGAAGAAAAAGGTTATGGTGAATATGTCAGACCAATTGAATCAGTTGGTTGTTATATACCAAGTGGATCTGCTCCATTGATTTCTACAATAATAATGACTGTTGTGCCTGCAAAAATTGCTGGAGTAAAAAGAATAGCTGTTAGTTCTCCCACACCAGGTAACCAAAATCCTAATAAGTACTTATTAGCTACTGCAAAACTTTGTGGAGTAGATGAATTTTATACTTATGGAGGCCCTCAAGCAATAACGGCGATGGCTTACGGAACTGAAACTATCCCTAGAGTAGATTTGATTTGTGGCCCAGGAAATATATTTGTGATGAATGCAAAAAAACAAGTTTATGGTGATGTTGGAGTAGATGGAATTTTTGGTCCAACAGAAACTCTAATAATATGTGATCAATCTTCAAATATAGATTTTGTAGTATCAGATCTTATGGCCCAAGCTGAGCATGATGTACTTGCATTGCCAATAGTAATTACTAATCAAATGGATTTAGCTAATTCAATAAATAATTTATATTTAAAAAAGCTTTCATCTCTTGATAGAAAAGATATTATAAAGAAATCTATGGAACGAGGTTTTATATCAATTATTAATGAAGAAGAAGAGATGGTAGAAGTAGCAAATTTAATTGCCGCAGAACATACTACCATTCCTTCAGAAAATTTAATTCATTTATCCAAAAAAATTAATAGTTCTGGTTCGCTATTTCTAGGAGAGATTTCATCAGAAGTTTTGGCAGATTATGTTGCTGGTCCTAGTCATGTAATGCCTACAAACGGTTCTGCAAGATACTCTTCATCACTTTCGACAAGAACATTCACAAAAAATATTCCTGTACTATCTATAGATAAAGAAGAATTTGATAAGATTTGTGAAGATGGAGAATTGTTAGCATCATTAGAATCTTTAGATGCTCATAAAAATGCACTAACCGTCAGAAAGAATTTTTTTACAGGAGAATAAATGAGTATTGATCGTTATCTTAGAAAAAATATAAAAGATTCTCCTGCTTATGATGGTGTTGATCCTTCAGACAAATTATCAGATGAATCGGGTATTACTTCTGAAGAAATTATTAAGTTAAACGCTAACGAGAACCCTTTTGGTTCTGAGTTAAACTTAACTAAAAATCTTTCTCAAATAAACATTCACGAGTATCCAGATCCTAATCAAAAAAGACTAAGAAAAGCATTAAGTGATTATACAGGAGCTAAATTTGAAAAAATTGTTGCTAGTTCAGGTAGTGATGAACTAATAGATATACTAATTAGATTATTTTTAGAACCAAATGATAAATTAATAGATGCTCAACCTACTTTTGGAATGTATGAGTTTTTTGCAAAGATACAAGGTGCAGAAGTTGTTTCAGTCAAAAGGGGAAAAGATTTTGGTCTTGATTTGGAAGGAATAACAAAGATATTGGATGATAAAACTAAAATGATTTTTATCGCATCACCCAATAATCCTACGGGAAATATAGTAGAAAAAGAAGAATTAATATATTTGCTTAAACAAAATATTATTGTGGTTGTTGATGAAACTTATTTTGAATTTTGTGGACAGTCATATATGAATCTAATTGATGACTTTGAAAATTTGATTATAATAAGATCTTTTTCTAAATGGGCTGGTTTAGCTGGATTAAGATTAGGATATGCGATTACTAACACTGAGATTATTAAGAGAATAATACAGATAAAACAACCATATAATATAAATTCAGCAGCTGAATTTGTAGCAATTGAAGCTATGAAAAATAAGGAAAAACTATACGAAAAAGTAAAAATTCTTATGGAGCAAAAAGATATGATTTATAGTTTTTTGAAGAAAAAAAATGGTATTAAAGTATATAAATCTAATGCAAATTTTGTTCTTTGCGATTTAGGAAAATTAAATGCTAACGAAATATTTGATGGATTAGCAAGCAAAGGGATATTTGTAAGAAAATTTTCAAATCAATTTATTGATAATTCATTAAGAATTTCTGCTGGAACACCTGATCAAACTCGTAAATTATTGCAAGAGCTAGATTTGTTGATTTAATGATATAAATAAAAATTATGAATATTGAAAGAAAATCTAAAAAAACTAGAACTACTGGGGAAACTCAAATTTCTATAGAAATAAATATGGATGGTAAAGGAGTTTCGGAAATAAAATCTCCTGTTGGAATGCTTAATCATATGCTTGATCAAATCGCTAGGCATGGGTTGATAGATATAAAAGCATCAATTGAAGGCGATTTAGAAACAGGAACTCACCATATAATTGAAGATGCTGCAATCGTTCTGGGAATGTGTATTGATGATGCTTTAGGAGATAGGGTTGGTATATTAAGAATGGGTGATAAGACTTGTTTGTTAGATGAAGCTCTGTGTAGCGTAGCATTAGATTTGTCTGGTAGAGGATACTCAGTAATAGATATGGGGAGCTCTGATAATGAAGGAGAATTTTCATTAGATATGGGTAGGCATTTCTATGAATCTCTATCAGCTAATGGTAGATTCGGAATTCACTTAAGAATGTTATCTGGTTCAAATCATCATCATATTTTAGAGTCTTCATTTAAGACATTTTCTAGAGCTCTAAGAGAAGCTGCTTCTTTTGATCCAAGAAGAGTTGATTCAATAGCATCAACTAAAGGTTCTTTATAGCTTTTCGAAAGAGAACTTTTCTATAATTGGGTTAGATAATAGTTTGTCAGATATTTCTGCAACTGCCTTTTCAGCATTCTTAACTGAATCAGATTCTATTTCTACTATGAAAATTTTTCCTGATCGAATACTTTTTATACCATCAAATCCAATTCGATTTGCAGATTCAGTTATTGTTAGACCCTGAGGATCATTAACATTATCTTTGTATAAAATTTTTACTTCGTAATTGTATATCAAGATTTTACTCTAAAATATTTCCAGCTGTCATAACCTGAAAAAATTGATCTTCAGATAATGATCCAGCATGTCTCATATAAACTGTTCCATCAGGATTAAGGAAGACCCAAAATGGAAATGCACTAAGTCCAAAAGAATCAGCTATAGAGTTGTTTTCATCGTCAAAAATTGTTGGGATGTTGAATTGTTCTCTTTCTAACCAGCTATCTGGAGGATAATTATTTCTATTTTTATCGATATGCGTTGCAACTCCAAACAAGTTTATATTATTTGGATAGCCATTGGAATTTATAAATTTTTGTATCATTGGTACTTCTCTTTGACAATGTGAACACCAGTGGGCTAAAAATACGATAATGGATGCCTTTTTTTCTTCAAGGCCTCTTCTTGTTGTAATTGTTATGGGTTCTGAGTTTAAATCAACCCCAGTAGGAACAGGAGCAAAGGCTCCTACGGCAGCATCTTCAATATTTCGATTATACTCTGGTAAGCTACCACCTTTTATAGTAACCTCAGAAAAATTATAGTTTGAACCTGAGCATGAAAAAATAAAAATTAACAATAAAAATAATAATGTCTTAATTTTCATTTATTTTTCTCCAATTAATTTGTAGTTTATTAATATTAATACTAATCCAAAAAAGTTGAAAAAAGCCATTAATGGAATAGAAATAAATCCTAATTCCCAAATATATGGACTCGAGCAACTAATTACATCACAAGTTTCATCTGGAGGGAATAGTTGTATCCAGTAGTGATATAAAGTTAGTAATATTCCAGAAATAATAAAAGGTATAGAGATGATTATTCCAAAACTATTTTTTTTGATCCAACTAACGAAAAAAATAAACACTAATGGGAATAAAAAAATCCTTTCAAACCAACAATATTTACATGGTTCCAAATCTTTCATCTCTGATAGATATAATGACGAAAGAGTTCCAATTATAGAAAGTAAAAAACAATAAAATAAAGTGTTTTGAGTATTAAACTTAGATCTAAGATTTAGTCTTTTGATAATTTGATTATTTTTAGTATAAATATTTATTAGTGTGATTAGAACAAAAGATACAATAAATACCAAACTTAAGATTG
>NZTZ01000017.1 GCA_002703265.1 Chloroflexota bacterium | reverse complement strand
TTATTATTTGAGCTATTACTACTAAATCCATATAGAAATTATGAATCAATCGGACTAATTATTCAAATACATGATGTTAGAGCTAGTAGTTCTAATCTTCTTTGTTATAAATTACCGGCATTTTGCCTTTCCATTCAATCCATATCTTTTCATTTGATATTAGTTCTGAAATAAAATGAGCCACATTTATCCTGCTAGTTTTTCCAGGTTTGAATAATGTGTGAATAGGAGACGAATGAGTTGTGTATGGACTTATTTCTTCTTCATTAATCAAGCTGTCAGGCCTTACTGCTACCCATTCAATATTTGAATGATTTTGACCAATTAGAGTTCTTAGATAATTTGCTGCATTTTCATTATCTGAGTGTGGCGGGATTAGATAGCGTAATAGAAAAAAAACACAATTTTCAAAAAAAGAAACTTTCTCTTTTAAGTCCTCGTTTTTACATCCAACTGTATTCATTAATATTATTTTTACAGGTTTGTTTTTTGTATTTTCACTGACCTTACACAGTTTTTTTATAGAATCAGTAACAAGTTGTCTTGGATTTCCAAACATTCCTTTAAAGCTAAGGTTATGCCCTAAAGTTGATACTATCGCATCACATCCTTTAGTATGATTTTCTAATTCTTCCTCACTCATATCTAAAACTGAAGTACCAATTACATCAAACTTTTTATGGGTTATGATTTCTGTACTAAATTTTGTAATATTACGAGCAAATGCTTTAACTTCATGACCTTTCTCGAGAAGTTGATTCACAAGAAGTTTTCCTGTGGCACCTGTTGCACCTGTAACTAAAATATTTATATTAGCTCCTTAGAATAATAATAATTATGAAAATAATTATAAACTTATTAATCAGACTAATTATTCAAATACATGATGTCAGAATTAGCTATCTAGAACAATATCCAACAAAATATCCAACATATCCAACAATTATTTCGTAATTCATCTGCTAAAATTAAATCTATCTAAGAGTGGTCCCGTGGTGTAGTGGCCTAACACGCCTCCCTGTCAAGGAGGAGATCGGCAGTTCGAATCTGCTCGGGATCGCCATAAAAATCAATTTACACAATTTTTTTAAGCTTAGAGCTGACGAAGTANTCACCTACTGTTTCAAAATGATACATCCTACCNTGAACTTGTTGAGANATAGCTAGCATATCTTGAAAATATCTCTGAATTTTATTGAATTTGAAAATAGAAGAAGATCCCAATAAGTTATAAATTTTTTTTACTATTTCTTCNGAAGTCCTAATAGCATGNGTTGCNGCTAATCTAAGATCTGCAATTATTTCATCTTCNAANAAAACACCATCACTGACTACCAACCAGGCTTTTTCAATAGTATTATCTAAGAATGATTTAGAGGATTTATAAAGTCCNTTTGTAATTCCTATTTCTCTCAAAAAAACCTGTTCTTCTGAAAGTTTTTCAGAGTATATACCTTTTTTATTTTTGGCAAAATCTAGCGCATAATTTATTGAAGAGTTTGCTAAAGATAAGGCAATAGTAGAAAAACCTGAACCAAATTTTAGATCTCTAGGAATTTTATATATTGGCCCTGATTCATTAAGATTCAATCTGTCATAAAAAATATTTTCATTTGGGATCGCCTTATTTTGTATNGAAAAACTATAGCTACCAGTTCCTCTTAATCCGTTGACATCCCAAACATCATCTAATTGAGCTAATGATTTGGGGATCATTATATTTTTATTTTGTTTGTTTTTATCAGTGAATATAGCTAAAAGCCATGTAGCGTGTTTTATTCCACTGCTAAAAGACCATTTACCTGAAACCTGCGTATCAGATTCATTTTCATTTACATCATACTCAATAGGTGGCCCATTGGTAATAATTGCACTAGGGTTATCAAAAATTTTTTTTGCTAAATCCTTTTCCATAAATGCTGCATTTGTTGATAGGACATTGCTTTGATTGATGCACCAAGCCACGCTAGCATCTTTTGAAGCAATTTCTGATAAAGTTTCTAAATATTCAATAAAATCCATTTCAACTCCATTTAAGGATTTCGGAAGNAATAATCTGAAATAATTTTTNTTTATTAATNCAGAGAGAAGTTCTTCTGGAATTTCACGTTTTTCATCTATCTCTTCAATAGAGTTTTCAATAAGTTTTANTGTTTTAGAATCAATCATGGATAATTTTGTTTATCTGAATATATAATAATAGAAAAATATTATTCTATAAAAAAAAATGACTAATTTTTCTACAATTAAGATTGAAATAATAGANAGAATNGCAATNNTNTCNCTAAATAGACCTGAAAAATTAAATGCTATGAATTTTCAGATGATCCATGAATTAATTGATTGTACGAAAGATATNTCTACNAATGAAGAAATTAAGTGTTTAATTTTACGAGGAGAAGGTAAAGCTTTTTGTTCTGGNGCTGATTTAAGTTCTGGTGAAAAAAAATGGAAAGATACTGAAGAAAGCTTAAACAAAGGGTATTGGCCTATATTTAACAACATAATTTCTATGCCTAAACCAGTTATATCTTCTGTTAGAGGAGCAGCTGCTGGAATAGGTAGTGCGTATTCCATGGCTTGTGATTTGACAATAATGTCCAAAAAATCATATTTACTTCAACCCTTTAGTAATATTGGTCTTATACCAGATGGAGGTTCTCACTGGCTTTTATATAATATGCTTGGTTATAAAAAGGCGTATCAAATAGCGATAGAAAATGAAAGAATATCTGCTGAAGAATGTCTAAATATTGGTTTAGCAAACAAAGTAGTTGAAGATGAATCTCTTGAAGAAAAAACTATTGAATGGGCTCAAAAAATATCAAAACAATCTTTTCAATCTTTGATGTATTCAAAAAAAATAATGAGAGAGGTAAATGATAAAAGCTTTCTTGAAACTTTTAAGAAAGAAGCTGAGATTCAAAAAAAATTATCAGGTTCGCCTGATAATTTAGAAGGCGTCAAAGCCTTTATAGAAAAAAGAAACCCTGAGTTCAAATAAGTTTATTTTATAAAATTTTCTCCATCCCATGAATAATTGTCATAGTCAAACTTTTCAAAATCATCTAGTTTAGTTATACAATTTACAGCTAAAAAGTTTATAAATTGACCTTTTACAACTTTTCCATGATGTCCTGCTGAGACTAATTTATCCCCTTTTTTTGTATAGAAGCTTACTTTTTTAATATTTTTGTGCTCATAAGCCTTTCTATGAATTTCAGGTAATAAATCAATAATCAATTCTTCTTTAGAAAGTTCATTTGATAAGAATGGACTCCAAAATTTTGTAAGTCCTAATACATTCATTTTCAGTTTGTAATCTGGAATTAAAGTATTTGGTTTTACCATTCCAAATAATCCACTGAAAATACGTATTTTCGAATTGAAATAATTTTTTGATTCTTCTGAATAATTGTTCAAATCTAGCTGGTTGTATACTACACCTGTATATCTTTCTATCGCTTTAGAACATGTATTTGAAAATACACTTAAGTTTTTTTCTTGTAAGTCTTTACTTTTCTCTAATGAAGTACCATAAATTTTTTCTATTTCTTCTTTTTTATCTTTGAGAATTTCTACTATTTCTTTTACCTGTTTAGAAAAAATAAAATTAGTATCATCAAACTTGGTTTCAGTCGTATTTTTTGAAGATTTACCTTCACTAGGGGGTATTAGTATAAGCATTCTATTTTTTTAAGTTTTCTGAGTTTTCTATATTTATTTCATTTAATTGATCAAAAGGTACAAATCCTAGAACTTGACTGTAAAAATATAATTCTGATTCTAGCGATGAGATTATGTTTTTAGATTGTCTAAATCCATGTTGCTCTCCTTCATACATTATTAGTGAAAAAGGGATTTTTTTCTCTCTTAATCCTTCAGCCATAATTTCAGCTTGAGATGGAGGAACAATTTTATCTTCAGTTCCTTGAAAAATTATCATTGGACATGAAAGCTGATCGGTAAAATTAATTGCTGATCTGTCATAATATTTTTGTTTTTCTTCAGGATACCTACCTATTAATGATTCAAGATATTTTGATTCGAATTTGTGAGTATCGTCAATAAAAACTGACAAATCTGCAATTCCATAATAAGTAGCTCCTACTGCAAATCTATCATAGAAAGTTAATGCATTTATTGTTGTATAACCACCAGCTGAGCCTCCTTTAATGGCTGCTCTTTCAGAATCTACAAGACCTTTTTCAGAAAGATAGTCTACTGCTGCAATGCAGTCTTCAGTATCATATATTCCCCAATTCCCTTTTAGTGAATCTCTGAATTTTTTCCCATATCCTGTTGACCCTCTGTAATTTACATCTACAACAGCTATACCTCTATTAGTCCAGTACTGTATAGATAAATTTAAGGCATTACTAGTTGCACTTGTGGGGCCTCCATGACTTATTACTAGTACAGGTGGTTTTTCTCCTGATGANCCTTGATANTTTTTATTTTTAGGTTTATAAAAATANCCATATGCGTTAGCATTTTCTGTAGTAGAAAAAGTAATTTCTTGTGGAGTAGAAATTTCTTCACTATCAATTTCTAATTTACTCGATTCTTTAATTGTCTTAATTTCTTTTTTTTCTAGATCTAAAGATACGATTTCACTATTTGATACTGGTGAAGCACCTATATACAAGGCTTTATTATCATAAAAGGTTAGATCTCCAATAGATGTATGTAAAATTTCTATTTCTTCAATTATTTTTCCTGAAAAATTTAATTTTCTGATTAAGCCTTTNTTTTTATTTTTTGAGGAACCTCTCAAATATATAAAATTATCTTTTACGAAATATGTTCTGAATCCAAACAACCAAGATGGGCCACCATGATCGGTTTCTTCATCTAATATTGTAGACTTTTTATTATCTGAATATTTTTTTAAGTTCCACCAACCTGATTCATCGCTTATATATATCAATTCACCAGATTCACTCCACTCAGGCTGAATAATACTTATATTTTTTGATCCATCAATAAACTTTTTTTCTGACAAACCATTTGAATCAAAATTTCCAATGAATAGTTCAGTTCCATCCCAAGGCATATTAGGGTGATCCCATTCAAGCCAGCAAATCTCATTGTTTATAGGATTTATTCGTGGAGAAGAATAAAAATCTCTGCCTGTGCATAAAACTATTGTCTGGTTTTTTGTTGTAGAAATGGCAACAAGTTCGTTTTTTGCTTCTCCTTTTTCAAAATGAGTTTCTCTTACGCAATACAACCATTCTTCATCATAAGATAGAGTTAAATCACTATATCTTATGGATTTTTCAAAAGGCGGTTCAATAGTTAGAGCAGATGTATTTTTCCCTTTAACAACATATATTCTTTGGTCATCCCAATTGGTAAAATAAATATTTTTTTTACCAACAGCGAAAGACCCTCCTCCATATTCATGAACAGCATTTCGCGAGTTAAAATTTTCTGGGATAACGTCTTCTATTTCTCCCATATTATTTTGTTTTACTATGACGTATCTTCCAGATTCTTCNGGTCTTCCTTCTAGAAAATATAGTTCAGAACCATTAGATCTTATTTCACTAAACCTTAATCCGCCTTCAATAATTTTTTGTGGAGTTATCTCAGATTCCCATGATCCGTAATTAGATTTGATTTTTGAATTCATTTTTCACCCAGTTTATTTGATATTTTTAGAATATTTAATAATGTAAATTTCATTAAACTATAATAACCTATCTAGAGACAAATTATTTTGGAGAGATAATGAAAAAAGTAACATTNAANGATATTCCAAAGATTGCTAGAAATGAAGCTTTATTTACAGATACTGTTTATGCACAGTCTATTTTAGAACATGAAGATAGTGATAATTTCAATTTTGCAATAGTTAATTTTCCTAAATCTGCTCGTACAAAATTTCATATTCACTCAGGAGATCAAATTTTGATCATTACTGAAGGAGAAGGAATGGTTTGTAACGAGGAAGTAGAGTTAAGTGTTCAAAAAGGAGATATGGTGTTGATCAATGCGGGGGAAAACCATTGGCATGGAGCAAAAGAAAATACTACTATGTCACATATAACTATTACTGTTAGCGGTAGTACTACGGAAGTTACAGAAGACTAATCATGTCTTCTGAGGTTATTCTGAAGCTTGAAAATGTTTATAAACATTTTGGTGGAGTTAAAGCAGTTGATGGAGTAGATTTTGAAGTTTCTTCAAATAAAATAACCGGATTAATAGGCCCTAATGGTGCAGGGAAGTCTACAATTTTCAACTTAGTAACTGGGTTTTCTGAAATTGATGATGGGTTTATTTATTTTCTTGATGAAGATATATCTTACTCTTCACCTCAAAAAACAGTAGATTTTGGTATAGTTCGTACATTTCAAATACCAGGAGAATTGAAAACAATGACAGTGTTGGATAATCTGTTAGTTTCTCCTAGGCATCATCCAGGAGAATCTTTATTATTCGGATGGATTAATCGTTCAAAGTCTAAAACTTTTGAAAAAAACACAATAGAACTTGCTGAAAAAAATCTAGATATTGTTGGACTGACTCATCTAAAAGATGAAAAAGCAGAAAATCTATCCACAGGACAAAAAAAACTTTTGGAGTTAGGAAGAATTTTGATGATGAATCCAAAATTAATTCTTTTAGATGAACCTGCCGCAGGAATTAATCCAACACTAATAAATAATTTATCTAAAGTTATTTTAGATATAAATAAAAATCAAAAAATTGATTTCTTGATCATTGANCATAATATGGAATTTATTATGTCTATTTCNGATGAAATAATAGTAATGGCAGAAGGAAAAACTTTGGTCAAAGGTTCCCCAAAAGATATCCAAAAAAACCAAAAAGTNTTGGATTCATANTTAGGTTATNGCAATGATGAGTAAAAATAAGACATCATTAGAAGCAAAAAANATTTCTGCTGGATATGGAGANCAGATAATAATTAGAAATATAGATTTAGANCTTCATGAATCATCAATAACTACAATTATTGGTCCTAACGGATGCGGAAAATCTACATTTTTGAAGTCTATTTCAGGAATTATAAATCCAGTTGAAGGTGAAGTTAGTATTTATGGTTCAAATGTAACTGAGTTGAACACATTTGAACTTTCAAAAAAAGGTTTAGGATATGTCCCACAGTCTGAAAATATATTTCCTTCATTATCCGTTGAGGATAATTTAAAAATGGGAGGATATATATTGAGCAATGATGATTACAAAAAAAACTTAGAGTACGTTTTAGAAATGTTCCCTGTTCTAAAAGATAAATTATCAGATTCTTCTTCAAATTTATCCGGAGGACAAAGACAAATGCTTGCATTATCAAGAGCTTTGATGCTTGATCCAAAAATAATTATGCTTGATGAGCCTACTGCAGGATTNTCTCCAATAATTGTTGATGAAGTATTAGAAAATATAATTTCATTAAAAAAATCTAATTTATCAGTTTTATTGGTCGAACAAAATGCAAAAAAGGCTCTGAAAATTTCTGATTTTGGAGCTGTATTTTCATTTGGTAAAAAAGTTATTGAGGATGAAGCCTCAAGAATACTCTCTGATAAAGAAATATCAAAACTTTATTTAGGAGGATAATTTGAAATATTTTGACATTATTTTTGAGAATAAAACAATNTTATTATTATTTTGGATTATATTAATACTATCTCTTATGAAGCCTTGGCTATTTGTTAATGGAATACTCATAGGTTCTTTATATGCCTTAGGTTCGATTGGNCTTTCTTTGATTTATGGAAATCTAAAGTTTGCAAATATGGCACATGGTGATTTTATGACTTTATCTTCTTATGTTGCTTTAGCGTTACTTTTATTTTTTTTCCCAAATAGNGAACAATCTCCATCAGTTGGACCATTCACATTTAAGTATGAATTATTAATAATAATTCCAATTGCTGTAGTTCTTATAGGATTTCTCGCTGTTTTATTTGACAAATTGATTTACAAGAAACTTAGAGATTTAGGAGCTGCTCCAGCTGCGATTGCCTTAACATCACTAGGATTGGCAGTAGGTCTTAGAGGCCTTATACAGTTTATTTGGGGTACAGATTCAACCAGTTTTCCTAGGGAATCCAAACTTTTTTGGGACCTGCCATTTAAGNTAAAAATCCCTCCAGATATGTTTTTTTGTGCAATAGTAGCTTTTATCATTGCGATTGCTTTTTATTTTGTCTTATTTAAAACAAAATTAGGAAAGGCTATCAGAGCAACTTCGGATAATCCTGATCTTGCCAGAATTACAGGAATTAATACTGAAAAGATTATTTTATACATTTGGTTCATTGGAGGAATTTTAGCCGCTACATCAGGCATACTTATAAGTGTTCAGCAAGCTATAATTACACCTGTTATGGGTTGGAAAATATTAATACCATTATTTGCAGCAGTAATAGTTGGAGGTATTGGAAATCCAATTGGTGCTCTAATGGGAGGACTTCTAATTGGTATTACTGGAGAACTTGCTACGGGATGGATAAATCCATCTTACAAGCCAGCTGTTTATTTTCTTGTTTTATTGATTGTTTTATTGTTAAGACCTAACGGGATCTTGGGTAGTAAAGGCAGGCAATTTTAATGGACTCTATACTTTATTTCTTGATTGGTTTCTTCATAATGAGCGGGATTTATTCTGTTTTTTCAGTAGGGCTCAATATTCATTGGGGTCATACAGGTCTATTTAATATAGGAATTGCCTCTTTTTTCTTACTTGGATCATACACAGCAGCCATAATTTCTAGCCCGCCTCCTAGTTTAGAAAAATATGAAGAATATATTTGGGGAGGAAATTTATCTCAACTTTCAGTTTTAGGAATTGATATTTGGTTTCCTATCATATTACTTTTATCAGCTATTATTTGTATTTTAGTAGCAATACCTTTGGCAATTATTACTATCAGGTTAAAAGAAGATTATTTAGCATTAGTAACACTTGGTTTAGCNGAAACTTTAAGAATTATTTTTGTNAATGAAACATGGCTTGCAAATGGTACAAGAGGGCTTTATTCNATACCTAGGCCATTCGATTTTATAGATCGTGGAAATTATGACTATATATATTTTGTTGTAGTTATGATTACCTTGCTATTTGTTTATTTTATTGCAGAAAAAGCTACAAATTCTCCTTGGGGCAGGGTGCTTAGAGGAATAAGGGACAATGAAAATACTATGATTTCAAGTGGAAAAAATGTANTNAGNTTTAAGGTAGANGCTTTTGCTTTTGGAGCAGGAATAATGGGGATTGGAGGAGCTTTATTTACTCATGGTAAGCGATTTATTGACCCTATTACATTTGAACCAATGNTNGCTACATTTATTATTTGGAGTATGTTGATGGTAGGTGGTAGCGGTAATAATAGAGGCGCTGTTTTTGGAGCGTTTCTAATGTGGGGCATATGGACTTTCACTCAATTCTTACCTGGCTTTTTGAGTGATGCCAACTTAAGATTTGTCTTTGTTGGAATGATAATAATTTTATTTCAATTATATAAACCNAATGGAGTAATCCCTGCAAAGTAGCAGGGATTACTTAAGTTATCAAAGTTTATGGAGATTCAAATCTTCCTGTAGAAGTAACCTTTCCACCTTCTATTGTCCAAACTTCAATGGTATTACTTACATCACCATTTTCATCTATTTCTTGTTCTCCAGCGACACCAACATAATCGATATCTTTTCCATCTTTTAGAAGTTCTAAGGCTTTAGCCATATCTCCTGGTCCAACTTTCTCTCCAGGGGCGTTAGCTACAAATCTTAGAGAGTCACCATCAACTGTATCTGATCCAGATTTTGCCATTGCTAGTGCTAAAAGTATAGCTCCGTCAAATCCTTCTCCAATGAATGGGTTTGTTGGTAGTTCTCCGTATTTTTCTTCATACAAAGATGCAAATGTTGATTTTGCGTCTGAATCTGGTGCTCCAGGNGCCGTACCATACATTCCTTCAAANTGAGCAGCTCCTAATTCGTCAAACATTTCTTGATTCTTTGTTCCATCAACAAACATAAAGTCTCCAGTGTAACCACTTTCAATAAGTTCTCTAAGATAAACAGCCGCTGATTTTGGATAGCTCATTGCGATAATCACATCTGGCTGATGATCTGTAATAGCTTTATCTATTTCTGATTTATATGAAGGTTGCTCTTGCTCATGAGGAACTTCAGCTTCACAGTGTCCGCCTTCTTCCTCAAAAGTAGATGTNAAAATGTCATTTAATCCTTTTCCATATGGATTATTAACATAAATTGTTGAACAATGTTCGTATCCTAATCTTTTAGCCATTCTTGCAAGNACAACACCTTGAGCAGCATCAGAAACAGTTGTTCTAAATACTGTGTCNTTATCTTCCAAAACAGAAATTGCTGGGCTAGTAGAAGCTGGTGAAACCATAACCATTCCTGCAGGAATAGTTTTAGCCTCTGCTACAGCCATAGTTACACCACTAGATAGTGATCCAACGATTCCGCCAACCTTGTCTATTTCAATTAGTTTTCCAGCAGCCTCAGTAGCAACATTTGGACTTGTTCCGCTATCAGCATGAACTACAGTTATGTCTCCTCCGTTTACACCTCCGGCATCATTTATTAGGCTAACAGCTAGATCAACACCATTTTGTATTGGTGGGCCATAAGCACCTAGATCTCCTGTTTCATCCATTAGAGTACCTATTTTTGCGCCTCCGCTTGAGCAAGCACTAAGTACAAATAATGCNGAAGTGAACAGAATTATTAAATTTTTCATATTTACTCCTTAAATAAGTTTTGTCACAACGTACAATGATTAAAATTTTATAATAACCGAATCTAAAAGTCTAAGAATTACCCTAATCTTCCTTCCCACTCGGGGTTATTCTTGTAAAGATCTATAACTTCATTGAATTTAAATTCTGAGTCATCCTGAGGGTTATAATTTAAGGATTCTCTTGCAGATTCCAAGGACCAGAATCTTCTTGTATTATTGCTAACTCCGTAAACAACTAAAAATGGAACATTTTTTATATCCCCTACTATATTTTTAGTACTAATTGCTTTATCAAAAAGTTGAGATAAATCCCTTTGACTAACATAAGCACCTAAATGTCTCTTAATATTTGGAATACCTTGACCTTTTTTACCTGCTATAAATTTATTATCAGAGACATCAGGAGTAATTTCTCTAGGAAAACCTATTCTTACATGAACAAATTCTAATTTCCTTCCAAATTTACCTGATGCATATGGAACTGATAATAATTCATAAGAAGCCTTAGCCCAACCATAAAAGTTATCAGAATAAGGTATCAATTTATTTGATACCATGTCTCTAATATTATTATGTATTTCATTATGCTCATACCAGTCAGCTGCGTGGTTAGAAGAAGCAACTATTACCCTTGAAAGATCATTTTTGTATGCAGATTGATAAATTTTATTTGCCATCAAAATATTTTGATATTCTGTATCAAAAGCATCCATCTCTTCTTTCAGGTCGTTAGGATCTCTTGTTTTTTCAGGTCTTACGTACGCAAGATGAATTATTGCATCATGATTTTTAGTTAATTCGTCTAATTCAGAAAGAGGAGAGTTGCATATATCCAATTTTATAGTTTCAGAACTATGAGTTTTTTTAAAATCTATGTCTATAAGAGTTAATTTATACTTAGTTTCCAAATAAGGAATTATTCTAGATGCTACATATCCATCTGCTCCTGTAATAATTACNTTTTTCATAATCAATCTTCCTTTTTGGGGCCAAATTCTAAAATTTTCATTACNGGATTNTTGTCTAAGTTATAAAGACTATGNTCACCATTCTTTTTTAATTCTTTCCAATAAAGTTCTACCATCATTTGNCTTTGTTTTTTATGTTTTTCTGAGTTTATAAGATTATTTATTTCATCAGGATCAGACTCAAGGTCATAGAATTCATCATAATCAAACCCATTGAAAATATACTTCAAGTTTTTGTACCATAAAACTCTTTGCTTTAATTGAAGTCTAGTACCATCATACTCAGAAAAAGATTTATCTATAGTGTTAACTTCATCTGTACAAAGAATTTTTTTGAAAGATTCTGAGTCAATATTTTTTATTTCTTTTTGATCTAATAAATCTAGTATTGTAGGACATAAATCCATACTTGATACTAAGTCATTAGAAAGTTTGTCTTTTTGGATTTCAGGACCAGAAATAATCATAGGAATCCTATAGATTTCTTCAAATGCAGCTAAGTTTTTTGCATAAATTCCATGTGAAGATAACGCCTCNCCATGATCGGAAGTAAAAATAATTATTGTATTATCTAATTGGCCTTTTTCTTCTAGTAAATCTATTATTTTTCCATATTCATTATCTATTTCAGTCACCATAGCATAATAGTTTTTGATGCATTCAATATGATCTTGTTCTGTCATATTTTCAAATACTTTTTGCCCTCTTCTGTATATATTTGGCTTATCCATCATGTCATCACTAAATGATTTTGGAAGAGATATATCTACATTTTCGTACATATCATAGTATTTTTTAGTTGAGATGAATGGATCATGGGGTTCTATAACTGAAACAAAACATGCCCAAGGCTCGTTGCTTATTTCCTCTGAGATGAATTTTTTTGCTCTATTAGATACCAAACCCACAATTCTTTGATCTGTATCGAGCTTTGAAATCCCATAAAAAGGGGTTTTATCATAACCTGGGGGGTTATCTATAAACAGATGAGGTTTACTAGTATCAATACTTTGTTTGTGAACCTTATTTGTTTTATCGTACTCATCATTAGCTTTATCTTGGTANTTATATGTATCCCATCCAAAATTATGCAGTTGATTAGTTCTTTCTACATGCCATTTTCCAAAGTATGCAGTTTTGTACCCATCTTCTTTCAATCTTTGTGCCCAATGTTCTTTATCTGTTCTAAGGTTTGATTGGTCCTCATCAACTGTATGGGTTACAGTGGTTACACCATGATTATGAGGTAGCAGGCCAGTCATTATGCTTGCTCTTGCAGGGGAGCAAACAGGATTTGGAGTATGNGCCCTTTGAAACTTTACTCCATTTCTAGCTAATTTATCTAAGTTTGGAGTGATGCAAGGATTTTCTTTTTCTAATACTTGCCCATGCATTTGATCAACCATCAGAAATAGTAAGTTTTTCTTCATGATACAAATGGATTTATTTTTTCGTAATTTCCTCCAACGATTTCTTTTGATTCAACTGATAACCAATCTTCAAGTAANTCTGAATANANTCCTCTAAAATCAAAATTGAATTTCAGGTCTCCTTCGACCCTTTCGCTTGGATCAAGAGAAGGATATTCGTTATAGTGACCACCTTTTACGCTATCACCAATAAGAAAAGAAACTCCACCTGATCCATGATCTGTTCCTGTTCCATTATCGTCTANTCTTCTTCCAAACTCAGAAAATATGAAAACTACTACTTCTTTNCCTTTNTTATGTTCTTTTAGATCTTCAAAGAATGCTCCTAGAGCATCTGATAACTGCTGCCATAAAAATTCTTGTAAAACAACTTCATTAGTATGTGTATCAAATCCTCCGTGATTAACATAAAAAATTCTTGTTCCAAACCCAGCAAAATGAACTTGAGCTACTCCTTTTAGTTGCTTACCTATATTTGTATTTGGGTACTCTACTTTTGAGCTATATAGTTTCGGGGCTTCATTGATAATATCAGCACCTTTAGCAGCATCTAGCCCTGTCTTACCTAGATAATCCATAGTGAAATCATTTCCCATTACAGGCGTATAAAACCTTTTGAATGTTTCTAGTGCTTTATTTTTTTTACCATCATCTTCAATAGAAGTAAAAAGTCCATAATTGTTAATATCACCTACTGAAGTTACAGGAACGCCTGGAGCAACGAGAGCTCTTGGCAAATATTCACTGAAGTTTACTGCGGTTACAACATTTTCACCAGATGGATCAATATCTTTTATTGCTTGCCCGAGCCATCCTTTTGTTCCAACTTTATTTGGCTCAGCAGTATGCCAAATATCCATGGATCTAAAGTGAGATCTATTTGGAGTAGGGTATCCAACTCCATGTATGATAGCAAGATTACCATCATTATAAAATTTTTTCATTATACCCATACCTGGATTTAATCCAAGCTTACCATCTAATGGTATTACTTCTTCATCTTTAAGTAATATATTTTTTCTAGAGTCTCTGTATAAAGGATCTTCCCATGGAACAACACAATTTAGATAATCATTACCGCCCGATAACTGTATTGTCACTAAAACTTTTTCATTACTTTCCATAATAATTCTCCATTTATTTATCCGATTTTATAAATTTGAACTCTATTCCTATTTGAGTCTAAAACTAGTAAATTTTGCGTTTCGTCAACAACTACAGATGTTGGGTCCCAAAAAAAAGACTCAATTCTAGCAGATTCTTCATGAGGCTCAACTTCATCAACTTTAATGAGAGGCACAAAGGATTCTCTAGCTAATCTTTCGTCATTATTTGCATCAAGATATTCTTTTGCCCATTCAGATAAAGTAGCTTCTCCTCTTAGAAACCCGCAAAATTTGAAATTGTTGTCATAAATTTGAATTCTTTGCTTACCCCAGTCANAAACATAGTAATAGTTATTTTTATCTATAGCGACATCAGAAGGTCTAAATAAANTNTCTTCCTCGTTATTACNATCTCCAAATTTNGCAAGAAAATTACCTTCTTTATCAAAAATTTGAACTCTTCCNTTTCTCCAATCNGCAACTAAAACTTTATCTCCATANACTTTTATTCCCCATGGTTTATCAAACTCTCCTTCACNGTGACCTTCTTTACCCCAAGTTCTGATAAATTCACCATCAAGAGAAAATACTTGAATCCTATCATTCATATTGTCAGCTAAGTAAATATGATCTTTATCATCTATATCAATACCTGAAGGAAAGTTTATACATCCTTCGACCTGACCTTTTGTTCCCCATCTTTTTATGAAATTGCCATCTTTATCAAATATTGAAATAAGATTAGTATATTCATCTGATATGTATACATTATCTTTTGAATCAAATGCTATTGAGCATGGCCAGTATAGTTCTCCAGGGTTTTTTCCAAACTTAGAAAATTCACCATAATAGTTGTTTTCAATATCACAAATTGAAATCCTTAATCCTGCAGTATGAAAAGCCCCACTTCTACTAACAACATAAAGTTTATTTTCACTATTTAGTGCTAGATCTCTAGGCAGATGAAAACCTCTGCCTCCAACATCTGCTGTGAATCCAACAGTATGTGTATAATTTACGTCTAAATTATTAATTATTTTTTTCATGCTAAGTCATTTGAAATTCTCTAGATGAAACTATTAGCTTTAATAATATACCCACGTATTCTTCATCTATCTTAAATTCATTATCATTTATGTAAGAAATCAGCTCTTTTTCAGTAGATTCGTGTAGTTCAAAATAGCCTAATTCTTCACAACTAATTCGTAATAAGTCTTCTTTTTGAGGATTTCTTTTTAGAATTTTTCTTACAAGCACTTTCTTTGAGTCTCCTAGCACATCAGAACAGAAGTTTATTCTTTCAATTACAGATCCTGTATTTATCCATTCTTCTCCACCTTGCCATCCTTCAACTGAAGTAGGATTTAATAATGGTTGCCCCATTAGCCCTGAACTAATAGTTGCTTTGTAGACCTCTTCAGAAGGGATTTCAAAGCCTCCAGAAAGTCTTACAGAATTTACTACAAGCTCTGCCGGACTCTTTATTCTTTTATAGTAAATGTTTTCATTTCTAAAATATTTTGACTTGAATAAATCTCTTAATGTTTCCTTGATATTGTAATTATTCTTAAAGTAAGAATCCATAATAAAATTTACAGCATCTGGATCAACTGGTTCTTCATGAGGCCATTGAGGTACCGGTAATTCATCTTTTACGAAGAAATGATAAATATGTCTTGCTAAATATTTTGCAGTTGCTTTTTGTTTGCAAATAATTTTTACAATATCTTCTCCATTAAAATTGCCTTTTTCCCCTAGAAACTCTTTTTCACCAAAATCATGATCGTTCTGATCAAATTTAAACTGCCAAGCAACATATCCAAAAGGTCTTGCTGTATTATTCCTCATTTTTATTGCCATATATGGCATATTTTCAACTGTCCAACCTGTAAAAGCTCGTGAGCATTCCTTGATGTCTTCTTCAGAATAATTTCCTACACCCATCGAGAAAAGTTCCAGAATTTCTCTACCATAATTTTCATTAATATTATCCTTATGGTTATCTTGATTATCCAGCCACATAATCATAGCAGGGTCTTTTGATAATTCAATTAGAAGATTTTCAAAAGATCCTAATCCATGTTTCTTAAACATATCAATTTGAGTTGTCATAACCTTACCTTGAATAAGTTTATTTTGACCTGTTGCAAAAACTCTATGCCAAAATAAAGCGACCTTATCATCGAATGGAAATTTTGAATGGGCTAATCTATACATCCAAAAAGCTCCAGAGCTATTAACGGATCTAACGTCTGAAAGGTCTATTTGATATCTTCTAAGCAGGTCTGTTGGAACTGGATTTTCATCGCTATTATCCATTAGAAAATCAACTGCATCATCATAAGATTTATTTGTTAATTGATCTATTTCTTCTTTTGAACCCCCAAAACCAATTCTTCTCATTAGATGAGAAATTTCTTTTTCAGTAGTTCTAGGACTTACCGTTGTCATTCTTTTTTCCTTAATTTATCTTCTTTCATAGATGAAATTTTTTTTCTAATTCTAAACCTAACAGTGTATACAATCAATAAAGCTGCTAGTATTGGGAACCATTGTGTAAAAGCACTTTCTTGGACTTCTAATGCGCTAAAAATTAGCCTTATAACAAAAGAAATAATTAATAAAGCCCCTATTTCTAGCATCATTATCTGTAATCTTCCCATATTGCCTAGCTCCTTTTTATAGATTTGTTTTTTGATTCAGTTGATAGCCTTTTGCAACTGTCTCAACTGAATATATACAAAAATCGTTATAAATTAAATAATAGCAACGATGAAAAAAATTGCCATCAGACACATTGATAAATTTTCAATAATTGTAAGATTTGATAAAGGAACGCTAAATGATGTCCCTAAGCAAGCACAATTAATCATTTCTTCTTTTCTTCTTAACTTCACAAAGATTCCATATGTTTGAGGAAGTAAAATGATTAAAGTCAAAACATTAGAAAACAGTAGAAATACTCCTAATATAAAAAATATACCAAGTGACAATTCTATAAATGGATATAATAAACCAAATTTATAAAAAGTTTTAGTTATGGGATCGTAATTAGAAAATGAAGATGCAAATTGACTAATATCCTGAAATTTCAAAAATGAAAAAATCAAAAAAAAGTAACCCATTACAAATCTCATAAAGCTATCGCCATTTCCATCGAATGCTATATATGACAAAAAAGATAAAAGAAAAACAAAAATCAATGTTATTAAAATAGGTTTATAGGTACTTAAGTACTTTGAAATAATTTTTATAATATTAGGTTTATTGTAATCCTCAGAAACTTTATATGATCCTACTGATTTAAGAAGCTCGTTGATTTCTGATTCTTCATATTTTTTTTCAGAACTTAATAGAAGATATTCATCATTTAATGATACTTCCGCAGAGACGATATCATCTTCTAGCTCTAGTTTAGTTTTAATCGATTGTACGCATCCATCACAAGTCATTCCTGATACTGAAAATCTTTTTACATTCATAATTAAAAATCTGTATTACACCAAGGTGATTGTTCTACCGAAAACATTTTATTAATTTTTCTCAATATATCATGATTTTTTATATCAAATAAACCAGCTTGATAAAATTCTGAAGCTCTTACTGAGCCAAAATATATTGAACTTAACTCTGATGGTCTCATGGATATATCTGGGTTATTATTGGTCTTTGTTACCTCTGTGTTTTTTCCATCAGTTTCAATTGTGTATGTTCCTTCAATATCATCTTGATTTTGTCCAGAAATATTAATCGTAATTTTTCCTGATTCTTCATAAGTTCGGGATTCAAGCATTTTTATTGGATCAATTATTCTAGCCCATAATCCATCGATAATATTTCTTTTTAATTTTCTTGGATTTTTCAACATGTAATATAAAGGATCATTTGTACCTCTTCTATTAAATGATATTTCTTCAACAAGTTCTACTCCAAAAATATAATGCCACAGAGCGTTATTAGATTCACGATCTATAGAAATTATTTCCTCAACTATCAGGCTACCTTCATCATCCTCATGGGCAACTCCTGATTCTTTATTGAAGTTATATATTGCATATCCAGATGGTTTATTGTTTTTATACGCAATAGCGAAAAAAAATCCGCTTCTTCCTGATTTATTAAATTTAGTTTGTTCATCCTCATATAGCAAATAATTCCAATATCCTTGAGTTCTATCTGTAGCTCCATTTTGACATTTTCTAAAGATTTCATATATTTCTGGAATTTCACTTAGAGCTTTATTTTTATCAACTAATCTAATTGAAATTCCTTTAGGGCTATCAGTTGATAAAGATGTATTATGTGTATCAATTACCCAGTCTTCTCTCATAGTTGCTAATCCGTATCCAAACCTACTGTATAGCAAAGACTGTGAAGCCCACAAACCCGCAACAGCATCTCCTCTATCTCTTGCTTGTTGATGAAGGGTTTTCATCATTGATGAAAAAATCCCTCTTCTTTTGTGGGTTGGCAAGGTTCCCATATAAGCAATTCCCGCCATTTTGATATTCTCTCCACCTGGAACAGTGATAGTATATTTGTCAGCGCCTCCTGATCCTACTATTCGCTCAGAATCAGTATCAAAAGCTGCTATAAGTCTGTCACTTGGTTTATTCCAGTTGTCATAATCAATCATAAACCTTTCATTTACCATCCTTATAACAACTTCTTTACTTGGAATATCTCCAAATACAGTTCTAACTGAACTTCTCCATTCAAAAATATTTGATTTATCAACAGGAATTATCTTAATTGTCATTTTATTTTTTCTCTAATGCTTCTTTTCCAGCTTTTAAGGTTTCAAT
>NZTZ01000016.1 GCA_002703265.1 Chloroflexota bacterium | reverse complement strand
TCTCGAGGCGGGTTGGGCAATGATGACTTTTTTTGTAGTTCCAATAATCGTTTCAGAAAATATGAGTCCAATTTCTGCTATAAAAAGATCATCAAGTTTATTTAAACAAACTTGGGGTAATCAAGTAGCTGCTAACTTTGGTTTTGGAATTTTTCAAATTATAGCTCTGTTAATAAGTCTTGGAATTGGTTGGTTTTTTGGTCTAATAAATGGAACTTTTGGTATAGCAATTGGATTGTTATGTGCCACAGCTTCTATTTCTATAATCTATACATTAGAAGGAATTTATAAAGCAGCATTATATGAGCATGCGTTAGGAGAAAAGCCATTAGAATTCGAAGAACAGGATCTAAGAACTGCTTATAGAGCTAATTCTGCTATGGCTTAAGCTTTGGAAAATCTCTTATGAGAAAAAGGTTCTATGGGAATCTCTGTCTTTCTAGATAATATATTATCTAGAATCAACTTTCCCATCGCTGGTCCAAGAAGAATTCCTTGACGTCCTGTCCCTGAGGCTAAATACAGATTCCCTTTATCTGATTTGGATAAAATAGGAGACTTGTCTATGGCCAATGGCCTCAGACAAGCAGTTTGAAGAACCAACTCAGAGTCTTGTAAAAAAGGAAAAACATCAATTAATGATTCCATAATTGATGTTAATCCATAGTTGGAAGGATTTTCATCAAATCCTACATCTTCTTCCGTAGTCCCAGCCCAAATCAGCCCATCTTGCTTAGTAGTTACATAATTAGGTCCCCAATGAAATCCATTTTCAATAATTTGATTACTTTTTAATCTTAAGATTTGACCTTTTAATGGCTTAATAGGAATTTCAAAACCAAACCATTTAGAAAAGAATGAACTCCAAGGGCCTGCAGATACCAGTAAGTTTTTAGTAAAAATTTCTTTTTTATTTGAGGTTGTAACTTTTATATTATTTTCTGTTTCAATATTTATATCATTTACCTCTGAATTTAATATCTCAACTCCATTTTTTTCAGATGATGTCCCTAAGGCTAGAGTTAATTTATAAGGCTCAACTCCACTTGATATTTTTGTAACCAGTGAAGAACGAATCTTAGGTCCCAATCTGGGTTCGATTTTTTTTAATTCTTTTTTTGAAAAATATTCGTAAATATTCAGATCAGAATATTTTGAATATATTTCTTCCAATTCTTCCTCTTCTTTATCATTCATTGCCAATTCAAAATTAGGGTATGATCTATACCCGTAATCAATACCTGATAATTCAGGAATTTCTTCTGCTAAAGATTTATGTAAATTATAAGAATATTGGCTTATCTGATTATATGGATCATTTTCTTCAAGTCCTACATGTGGAGTAATTCCTCCATATGCAAAACCAGAAGCATGACTTGCTATGGAGTCTTTTTCTATTAGAAGAACTCTCAAGTTCTCTAAAGATGCATAGTAAGCGGCAGATACCCCTACTATACCTCCACCAATGATTATTATGTCATAAGAATTTTTCATTAAATTAATATTTACTTAAATATATATTAATTATTCATCATTTTTTCATAAAGCCTTAAATGAGAATCTATTAAGTGTTTATGAATTTTATGATTTTTTTTATCAGGAGAATATTTTTCTTCAATATCAGAATCAATATCTTCGAAATTTCCTACATAACCCAAAGCTCTTAACATCATTATGGCTACACCTTTTCCTGTATCTTGATTATCTTTTGAAATATAAATTTCCTTGTCTAAAACATCAGATGTAGTTTGTATCCACCAGGGTAAATTTTTAATTGCTCCTCCACTAGCAATAACTTGTACGTCTTTGTCCAGAAAATCTTTTAACATTTCGTAGACCAAATATAATCTATAACTAATGGATTCTAAAAAAGACTGCAATATTTCTATAGAAGTATTAGAATATTTCAACCCAGAAATAATTCCTTTAGAATTATTTGACCATCCCAAGGCTCTTTCGCCTAATAAAAAAGGTAAAACAGAAATCCCGTGAGATCCTGATTGTAATTTTAATAACTCACTATTTAGATTTTCTATCTTTGGAAGTTTTAGATTATTATAAGCCCAACTTATTAGATTCCCACCTTCTGAAAATGAGCCTCCGAGAAGTGTATAGTCATTAAGCAATCTATAACACCATAAACCTTTTGGAACTTTATCTACTTTTGTATCTAACAGAATTCTTATTGCTGCAGTACTACCTACTGTAATAGAAATTTTTTTTCTTCCCGTACACCCGCTTCCAATTGTTGCAGCCATTCCATCACCAACTGATAAAAAGAATGGAGTTTCTGATAATTTCTTCCATCTTTTAGAATAATTATTATTTAGACCACTTTCAAAATCATCATAAGGTCTTAATTTAGGTAATTTATCTTCCGAAATATCTAAGTAATCAATTAAATCAGAATGCCATTCTAATTTATTTCTATCTAATAATCCGCTCCATGAAGAGATACTGTAACTGGCCTTAAAATTTTTATTCTCAAACCAGTTTGAATAAATATAAGTAGAAAAATCAACAAATTTATCAATATCCTTAAAATTATTTATATTATCCTTCATCCACATTATTTTTGAAGGTATATAAGAAGTGTGTTGAACAGCTCCTGTTTCTTGGTGGAGAATTGTTTCGTTTAAATCTTGTTTGATTTTATCAACTTGATTATTTGATCTAGTATCAGCATAGGTGTATATGGGAGTAATAGGTTTGCCATATTTATTTATACCTACCAAAGTACTAGCCATAGAATCTAAGCCTACTCCGACTATATTTTCTATATATCCTTCGGATTTCTCTAAAACAATATCAATAGATTCTTCAACTATTGATCTCAACATCTCAGGATCTTGTTGTGATGTTCCATCATTTTTACTTATTATGGTATGAGGGATTGTAATTGAAAAGTTAGGCAAAATATTGCCTTCTAGGTCAAAAATAGATGTTTTTACAGATGAAGTTCCTATATCAACTACAATTAATGATTCTTTTATTACACTTCGATTCAAATTTATGTATCTATTTTTTTTTGATTAAGTAAGATTAATATACTTTAATATTCACTTTTTATCAGGGATATAAAAAATAAAAATGTTTTTTCTAAATTCTAAAATTAAAAATAATTTATTATTCTCAAATAAAAAATTTCAAAGTCTTATGTCAGGTTTTTTCTTTTTTATTTGCTCAGAGTGGATTGAAAGATTATGTCTTAGTTGGTTAATTTTAAAATCTACTAACTCTATCTTGGCAACACTTATTTCATTTGCGATAACTCAAATAGTTCAAACAATTTTTTCTCCATTCACTGCAGCTGCTGCTGATAAATTTGGAAGAAATAAAATTATAATTATTGTTGGAATTACAAGATTTTTTGTACTTTGCCTGTTTGCATATCTTGTTTTTCAAAATCAAAATTTCTTATTACTTGCATATTTGGCTTCAGGAATGACAGGTATAACTAGAGCATTTATAGTTCCAGCAATACAGGGTAGCGTCATAAATTCTGTTAATGAAAATGAAAAAATAACTGCAATGCTAATATACTCTATGATTATGAGATTTACAGGTGTTATTGGGTCTTTGCTAGGAGGTGCATTTTCTATCTTTTTTGGTATTGAACAGGCTATTCTTCTCTCGGGTTTTTTCGGTTTAATTGGATCAATAAATTTATTACTAAAATCCTCTGAATTCAATGAAGTAAAAAATAAAGGTAATTATCTAAAAAATATTAAAGATGGATTAAGAATAGTTTTTGGTAATTTTTATACAAGAAACTTATTATTATTTGCCGGAGTTGTAGAAATTTTTGGGTTTTCTATACTAAGTTTATTATCATCAATCACAAAATTTATCCTTGATGCTGAAATAGGTATATTAACGATCCTACAAACTAGTATTTCAATTGGAGGATTTTTAGGAATACTAGCTTTATTTAAATGGAAAGATATAGATAAAGCCCATTCAATTGCAACAATAATTGCATTAATTTTTGGAATTTCAATAATTTTGATAGCTCTGACTACTAATTTAATTGTGGCTATTTTAATAATGGCGATAGTAGGAGCATGCGGAGCATCTTTTGATGCAGTACAGTGGACCTATTTACAAAAAAATGTTCCATCTAATCTTAGAAGTACAGCTGTTTCTGCTTGGTTTATTACATTGGGTTTAGGTTGGACAGGGCATCTGTTGATCGGTTATAGTTCTGATAAATTTGGTCTTAATTTTTCTATGTTAACTACTGGAACAATTCTATTAATTTCATCTATATTTTTCTTTATAATTAATTTTAAGAATAAATAAATCAGACAATGTTTTGAAAAATTTCATTTTTATATTTATACAAATCTCAGGATTTTTACTACTACAAAATCCTATTTTTGCTCATCAACCATTTGGAATAGCTGATAAAAACCAAGATAGTTATATCGAAGTTAGTGATGCAAAAATATCTCATGCTTTTTATGGTATTTTTGATAAAAAAGGTGAACAGATGGAACTAAATTTCAAACTTTCAGCTGGAGATACATTTGTATTTAGTCTATTAATTCCAGATCAAGACCCTGAAAATATATTAGCTTCTGAAAGATTACCAGAACTAGTCATTAATAATGAAAAATTTACGTCAAATCAAAAAAGTAATTTTTATGAACCATACAGTCGGATGAATCTTATACGAATTATTGATGAAAATAAAGTTATTGAATCAGATACAGATTTCAATGTAAAAGTAATTTCAAATGGACAATCACGTTTTGTTTTTTCACTTGGTTATCAAGAAATATTTAATAAAACAGTAGCATCAGGAAATGTCAGAAGATTTAATTCAGGCGATCTTAGCGAATGGTACAATAGCATAATAATTCTAGAAGAAGAAAATAATAATAATTTCTATTATGCTCTGATATTAGTTTTGCTAACAGTTGTAATCAGTTTTATTCTTTATTTCAGACATGATATACAAAATCTTATCTTTAGAAATTGATCATTTTGAAGGAAATTTATTAGCAGTTTTATTTACTAAATAAACTAAAGATAGCATTACTGGAACCTCAACAAGCACTCCAACCACAGTAGCTAGAGCGGCTCCAGAGTTTATACCAAAAATCCCTATTGCAACAGCTACTGCAAGTTCAAAAAAGTTAGAAGTACCTATTAGACATGCAGGTCCAGCTATTGGGTGAGGTAGTTTTAATAAATAAGCTGAAATATATCCTAAAAAAAAGATACCGTAGGTCTGTATGATGAGAGGAATAGCTATTAGGATTATCAAAAATGGAGAATCAACAATTTTTTCTCCTTGAAACCCAAAAAGCAATATCACAGTGAACAATAGTCCCATCACTACAAATGGTTTCATTTTCTGATTAAATACATAAATAGTTTGTTGATCTCTCAAAAATATTTTTCTTATTATAAATCCTGAAGCTAGAGGTACAATTACATAAAGAACAACAGAAAGAATCAATGTGTCCCATGGCACACTAATTGATGTTACTCCCAAGTAAAATGCTGCAATAGGTGCAAATGCAAAAATCATGATTACGTCATTTATTGAAACCTGTAGTAATGTGTAGTTAGGGTCACCCCTAGTTAGATTACTCCAAACAAATACCATAGCTGTACATGGTGCAACACCTAATAATATCATTCCTGCTATGTATTGTTTAGAATCTTCAGGAGAAAGTAAGCTTGAAAAGAATATTTCAAAAAAAAGGATCCCTAACATTGCCATAGTAAATGGTTTAATGATCCAATTAATGATCAACGTTAAGACAATACCTTTGGGACTTGCTCTAAAATCAATTATTTTAGCAAAATCAATGTTTATCATCATTGGTAGTATCATTACCCAAATAAAAAGTGCCACTAAAAGATTTACACTTTGAAATTCAAGCTCAGATACTACACGAAATAATCCTGGAAGAGCATAACCAAGTAATGTACCTGTAAGTATGCTTAGAGCTACCCAAACAGATAAATATTTTTCAAAAACACCCATATATAGAAATATATATGTTTGAATCTAAAATTGATTAAGAAAAGGTTAAAAAATTATCTGTAATATTTGATGAATAAGTCTTTATCAATTTCTTCGGATTTAAAATTTTCAGCCAAAATTCTGTGCTGAAATTCCTCTTTATAACTTACTGAATTGAAAAAATTATCACTTACTTTACGAGCAATTACTGAAAACAATTTGTACCTTTCTTGGTCTATATAATTAAATTCTAAATCCATCTTTCTAATTTAGTAATAAACAAATGTTACATATTTGTTACGAAATCAGTAATTATAATGAATTAATCTCAAAAATATATGTTTTTAATATTTTTTNTCAACTAGNCACAAAACGAATTTCGTACAAANCTTNCNAANAAATGATACNTNTNTAGAAANATACGATATNCGTATCAATCTTCTANTANGGTTGCCAGCGGTACTCCTAATGAGTCNGAAATAGACTTTAAAGAGCCCANGGAGACGTTTTGCTTGCCTTGNTCAACNGCGCTTATGAAAGTTCTTGCAAGNCCNGATTTTTTTGAAAGNTCGCTTTGGCTTAAATCCAGGTTCTTTCTTACNGAGTGGATTTTTTCTCCCAAAGAAAGAAGNACTGATTCNAAGGGTATCAAAGCAGGATTTGATTCTGAAAGGCTATTTGCAACGCTAACGGCCTGAATAGGATCTTCGGCAAATCCATCTATCAATTGATTAGTATCTTTAATTAAAGAAGCTGCAGGACCTCCAATAATTACCTTTATATCCTTGTTGAGTGACTTGATCCCCTCTATTGCGATTTCAAGATTATCGTTACTTTGAGGAAAAGTAGAAGATAATAAAACAAAATTTGGTNCATTCGTATCAATATAGGTAACAAGATCTTTATTAGGAATAGACCCTCCTAGCATTTCTACATTCCAGCCATCCCATCTAAAAAAATCTGCTGTCATATATAAAGCAATAACGTGCTTGTCATCCTCTATAGATGCCATAGAAATCTTCATTCCATTNGGTGTTGGCAATTTGAATGTATTTCTAACCCTATCCATCAGCAACAAACAAAATTGAGTAGCACGATGCTCTTCAGTTATCAGAAGCTTTCCTTGGTGCCAAAGATTACCTATNTGATTCAATGATTTTCTAATTATATTTAGATAAACAACTGCCGGAGACCACTGCTGAGTTATCAACATTCTAGATATTAAATTCGCTTGCTTATAATGACCGTTAATTAAACAAGACGAGAATTGCTTAGACACAGCCTGTATTTCTGTTTTTGGAGGAACGTACCAACTTGAATTCATCCCTATCAGTCTCCTTTATGATTCTTTTATATGAATACTATATCAGACAAATTATATTTTTTGAACAATATCTATTACTAATAATTGATAATTAGATTATACAAAAAATATAAAGGGGCGAATATGTCAGTATTATTGAAAATGTGTCCTCACTGTAAGGGCGATTTATTAAGTTATGTAGATATGGATGATTTTAATGTCTATAAATGTGCTCAATGTTCGAGAACTTACAACCCCGATTTATTTGAAGGAAATAATATTGAAAATAAACAATTCCATGCAGTCTAAAGATTGTAAGTTATGCTCACTTCCTAAAGAAGAACATCTCTCAGAAGTTTCTTTCGGTGGGGTTTTATTGGGTTGTAAGTTTGAAAACAATTTTCTTAGAAGTAATTTTCTAAGCTTCAAAAGGTTGATTAGTAAATGGATTTAGATAAACGGAAGTTAATAGTATTTGGCTCTAGTAGCGATATAGCTACTGAATTTATTAATAATCAAAATGAATTTAAAAATATTTATGCCGTTTCACGTGATAAAACTGAATTTAGTAAAGAAGTAACTTTTTTAGAAACTTCTAATTATAAGAATATAGACGAAGTTTTTGAGTTGATAGATGTTGAGAATAACGATCTTTATATAGTGAATTTCGTTGGCTCAATAAACCTCCGACCCATACATNTNGCAAAAGATGATGATATGTATGAAATACTTGAAGTCAACTTAATGTCCAACTTCAGAATTCTTTCTAGCTTATTGAAGANAAGCATCAANAAGTTAAGTTATGTTTGCTTTTCTTCAGTAGCTGCTTCTTATGGGTTATCNAATCATGANCTTATAGCTTCTGCAAANTCTGGACTTGAGGGNCTAATTCGTTCTTGCTCGGCTACATATGGCTATAAGGGATATAGGTTTAATTGCATAGCTCCAGCTCTTATAGAGACTAAGTTATCAAGTAAATTTGTCTCAAATGATAAAGCTAAAGAGATGGTGTCCAATATGAATGTGCTTAATAAAATAGGACAGCCAAATGATNTAACTAAATGTTTATCATGGTTGCTGAGCGATGAATCAGATTTNGTAACAGGNCAAACAATCAACATTGATGGTGGAATGAACAATATAAANNCAAGGATAGTTAGATGATAAGAGAAATTATTAGTAGAATCCCAAATTTAGATTACAACAATAAAAATTTGGTAGAACAAAAGAAATCTATCAATATCGAAAANGAGAGGTATAATCAATTATTACAAGAATTGATTCAGTAATTTCTCATTTACAAAAAGGAGAGAAAATGAAGAAATTCGGTTCTATTACAATTGTTATAAGCATACTTCATTTCTTAGAAGATGCCACACTTGTTGCACTAGGAAGATTTACAGAGTTGAATTTTTTAACTTTATTAGTCGGGACAGTTATATTTGGTGCACTAATTGCTTGGTTGGCAAGACAAGAAAAAATAAAAAACTGGTTAAGTACTGATTAAATGTTTATACGTAATAAATTTTAGTGTCATAAATAATTTTTAAAAAATATAATTGCTGTATTACACTTTCACAATATGGCATATTACTCTGAATTATTAAGACTCAAAGAAGAAAGATTCTTTAGAAAATTAGCTTTATCCAGCATATATATCTACACAGTAAGATTCTTAGACTTCGCATTAGTAACTTGGCTGTTGACTAATATAGTAAAAAGTCCTTCAAGTGTNGGTCTTTTAGTTTTTGTGAAATTTCTACCTATGATTTTTTCAGGTATGATTTCAGGATGGCTAGTTGATAAATTTACAAGACTTAACATAATTAGATTTGTTATTATAATGACGTCTTTATATCTATTTGCTTGGTCTTTTTATTTGTTTTTCTTTGAAGCAAAGCCGGTAATAATATTTTTTCTTACTTTTTTATCAGGGATATTAATGTCTNTTGATATTTCATCTAGACAGTCATATTTAGCTAATTTAGTAAGAAAAAAAAATTTAAAATCTGGCATTGCATTAAATATTATTCTATTAAATTCTGCCTGGTTTTTAGGTCCAAATATTGGAATTTATTTNATGAANTTTCTAGCCTTAGAAAAATTATATTTTGCATTTGCACTAATAAATGCTGCAAATTTAATTTTTCTTATCAAAATGCCTAGGCTCTCCATAAGAAAAACAGAAAAAACAAAATATGCAGGATTTACCTCAGGAATCAGATATGCATTTAAAAATAAAATTCTATTATCTACGTTAATAATAGTTGCTNTAGGGAACTTAACAGCATTTTCATTTGAATCNATGGCTCCATANTTCGCAAGATTTATTTACGAAGCAACNCCTGAANAATTTTCTTTGATNATATCTCTTCANGGTTTAGGNGCTTTATTAGGTTCTNTNATTTTTTTCCCTTTATTAGTAAGAATCTCAAGGCCAGGATTAATTTTTGCATTAGCAACTATAACATTGTGTGCAGGNAGTATTATATTTACAAATAATAAATCTTTTGTAGCAGGATGTATTACTATAGCAATGTTAGGNGCTATAACAACTTTTTTTATGAATATGCATTCTAGAATTTTNCTATCNCAAACTCCAAATCCACTCAGAGGNAGGATTCAAGGATTAGCTCAATTTGCAATAGGNTTTTTNCCTATAGGTGCCTTATTNGTTGGNATTTTAGGAGACAATATTGGTATTCTTAATAGCATGAGGATATTTTCAAGTTTGGGAATAATTACAACGATTTTTGTANTCATATTTTTTAGAGACTTACGGAGTAAGATATGAATAAAATAATCAGAATTAATNTATACACTGCTATTATATTTTCAATATTTCTATTTGTTGGATGTGAAGCAAATAACANCGAAAATAATAATGAAATGGAAACTCAATCCAATAATATTTTAAACAATTCTGCAGAACTNNGACAATCCAACATTGATAGAACAAATATCTTTTGGATAAGNGGGAGAGGCTCAGTTAAACAAAAACAAGAAATTTTAGAGATAAATTTAGCTATTGAAAGTAGAGATAAAGAAATAATCAAAGCAACTAATGTTGTAAATGAAAATATTGAAAAGATTTTAGAAATTGCAAAATCNCTTGGNATTGATGAAGATCAAATAGTTACAAAAGAATATTCAATCTCACCNGTAACAAGATGGGTAGAAAAAAAAGATGAGTATGGTGANTATGGAGAAAGNCAAATAATCGCNTACAGAGTATATAATTCTGTNGTGATAACTTCAGAGGANAAAGACTCATTAACAAATTTCATAGATAAGGCAAATGCAGAAACAGGAAATTCTTTTAGNGTAAATAATATAAANTTTANNGCTAAAGCTAGNGAAGAAAACAAGATTTTNTCTAGAGAAAAAGCTGTAGAAGACGCTTTAGATAAAGCAAAATTTTATGAAGATAAGCTAAATATTGAATTAGGAAATATTATTTCTTTTGATGAATTCTATCCAGGTAACTTAAATAACAATGCTCCAAATGCAATGCCAATGATGAGAATGGCTGAAGCATCAATGCCATCTACAGAACTTTTTGCTGGAGAATCAGAAATTATAAGTGAAGTTTTTTTAGGTTTCGAAATTAAATGAAAAAAAGAATATTAGCAATTATATTAATATTAACGTTATTTTCTTGTACTGAAGATATCGCAGATCAATCAATATGTGATTCTAATAATATTCTTTGTAAGTTTTTTGAAATTAATCATCCAGAAATTTCTTTCATAACTGAAGATAACGCCCAATTGTCTCTTGAGGATATCAATACATATACTCAATTAAGTGGTCAGTATAAGAAAGATAACAGCTATCAATCTATTTTTGATTTATATACGGGTATTTTTATTCCAAGATTTTCGTACAACTTATTAGATTCTAATTCAATAGAACAATTATGGTTTGGTTTAGCTTTATACCCAGGTGATGAAAGTCAAAATATTGTAAATATTGCAGATTC
>NZTZ01000015.1 GCA_002703265.1 Chloroflexota bacterium | reverse complement strand
ATATTAAACAATATAAGTAAAGAATAAATCAAATAGTCATGTTTAACCCATTAAATTTAATAACAAAATTTATCAAATCTAGTAATCAAAAAGAACTAGATAGAATTGGTAAAATTGTTGAAAAAATAAACTTAAATGAGGATGAGTTAAAAAATTTAAATGACGAAGACTTTCCAAAGAAAACTAATGAATTTAAAAATCAGATAAAAGATGGAAAAACATTAGACGAGTTACTTCCTGAAGCTTTTGCTTTAGTCAGAGAGGCTGCCAAACGAACAAGAAATGAAAGACACTTTAACGTTCAGTTAATAGGAGGTGTAGCCTTACATCAAGGTAAAATTGCTGAGATGAGAACTGGTGAGGGTAAGACTTTAGTTGCCACTTTACCTGCTTATTTAAATACTCTTTCAGGAGGGACGGTTCATGTAGTTACAGTCAATGATTATCTTGCTAAAAGGGACTCAGTTTGGATGGGAAAAATTTATAATTTTTTAGGTTTAAGTGTTGGGTGTATTCAAAACAATGGATCTTTTATTCTTAAAGAAGATTCTGATGGTAATTTGAATTTAAAGGATTCAGCCAGACCTGAAGTATATAAATCTGATATTGTTTACGGAACAAATAACGAGTTTGGTTTTGATTATCTTAGAGATAATATGGCTCAAGAATCTAAAGAAAAAGTGCAAAGAGAACTTGATTTTGCAATTGTTGATGAGGTTGATAATATTCTGATAGATGAAGCAAGGACTCCATTGATAATTTCAGGGCCTGCACCTGACAAATCTCAAGACTATAAAAAATTCTCTAAAATAGCTTCAAAATTGAAATTAGAAGATGATTATCAAGTTGATGCAAAAAGACAATCAATTGCTCTTACTGAAGTTGGAATAGATAAAGTAGAGAAAAACTTAAAAATAGATAATCTTTATGCTGAAGAGAATCAAATTTATTCTCATTTACTGGAAAATGCAATCAAAGCTGAAAATTTTTATATCAAAAATGATCAATATGTAGTCAGAGATTCTGAAATTATCATAGTAGATGAATTTACAGGAAGATTAATGGAAGGAAGAAGGTACTCTGATGGACTTCATCAAGCAATAGAATCAAAAGAATCAGTGACAATACGAAGAGAATCTGTCACATACGCTACGATAACATTACAAAATTATTTTAGGCTATATAACAAATTATCTGGCATGACAGGAACTGCTGCTACAGAAGCTGAAGAATTTCAAAAGATTTATAATTTAGATGTTTTAGAAATTCCAACAAACAAATTATCTCTTAGAGATGATTTAGCTGACCAGATCTATATGACTGAGGAAGCTAAATGGAGAGCAGTGACAGAAAAAATAAAAGAATTAAACTTGAAAGGGACTCCTATTCTTGTAGGTACTACTACGATTGAAAAATCAGAATTTTTATCAAAACTTCTAAAGTCAGAAGGATTAAAATGTAATGTATTAAATGCAAAACAACATGAATCTGAAGCAAAAATCATTTCTCAAGCTGGTGCACCTTTTTCTATTACAGTTTCGACAAATATGGCAGGAAGAGGGACAGATATCATTTTGGGTGGAAATCCTGAAAACTATTCTGATTCAAAAGAATGGGAAGCAAATAACAGAAAAGTTTTAGATTATGGTGGTTTGTATGTAATTGGAACTGAACGTCATGAATCTAGAAGAATAGATAATCAGTTAAGAGGAAGATCTGGAAGACAAGGTGATCCTGGAACAACTCAATTTTTTATATCTACAGAAGATAGCCTTGTGAGGAGATTTGGTGGAGATAGAATAAAATCTGCAATGAGCATGTTTAATTGGGATGAGAATGAAGCTGTAGAAAATAAAATGATCTCTCGATCAATAGAATCTGCTCAATCTAAGGTAGAAGCATACCATTTTGAAATAAGAAAAACATTAGTAGACTATGATGATGTCATGAATACACAAAGAGATGTTATATATAAATTGAGATCGAAAGCTTTATTTTCGGAGGACTTAAGTCAAGAAATTTTTGATTATATTGAGTCTGAAATGTCTGATTATTTTATAAATTTAGATGAAAATTACGAAAACGATATAAATAAAATAGCCTTTTTACGAAATTATTTTCCTGAGAATAATATAAATGAATTATCTGATTCAGGTGAATTTAATAAAGATAATCTATTGAGAAAAGCTGAAAGTATTTATTTATACAGAAAAGAAAGTCTTTCAGAAGAATTATCTAATAAATTGGATAGCCAGATTTTTATACATGCAATAGATTCTAAGTGGGTTGAACATTTGACTATGATGGATAATATGAGGCAATCAATAGGACTTGAAGCAATAGGTCAAAGAAATCCTTTGATTCAGTACAAGAAAATGGGGTTTGATATGTTTTCACTTTTGATGACTCAAATTAAATCTCAAATAGCTAGCGATGCTATAAGAGTAAGTAATATCCAAAAAACTAATGACAGAGTTTATAAGGAACAAAAAAGTAACTTTGAAGATACAAAAAAGAATATGGAGTTAGCATCAAATAGCGTTGGTGGATCTAACGAAAATCTTTCTAGACAAGAAAGAAGAAGGCTAGAAAGAATTAATAGAAAAAATTCTAAAAAAAGAAGATAAATATGAAAGCTTTTAATCAAGAAGAAAAATTTTTTATTGAAGCTTCATCTGATATCACAAAAAGTAATTTCAAAGAAAAAATACTCTACATTATTGGTGCTTGGAAAATTAACAACAATAATAATTATGATTATTTAATTATGAGGGAAGCTTTTAATTGGAAAAGATTAGCAATCAGAATAGTTGAATATCTAAATTTAGAAAATAATTTACAAAACTTAATTATTGAATGGCTCATGACTCCTCATCTTTATGCAACTTTTTCAGAAGAAAAATTCAAGAACTTAATTGGATTTGAAAAATATAATGCATATTTATCGTATTTCTATGGAATTACCATAGAAAGATGTCTCATATCATATGTAGAACAAGAATTATTAAAAAAACAAATTTCATATGGAAATTTTGTAAGGTATCAACCTGAAGAAGTTTATTCAAAGATATATAATTTAGAGTATGATGATTTGATGAACGAATTTTTAACTGAATTTAGTTTTGATAGAATAAAACTTTCTGAAGTTGAATTTGAAAATTTTACTTATTGGTGTTTTAAGAAAAGAATTGAAAATTCTGACCCTTCTAAATTAGCTTCAGATACCAAGAAAGGAACTACTTTTTTGTATAATCTTTTAGAATCTGAAAATAGAAGGATCAACTATAAAAGAAACTTAAATACTAAACGAAAAAAAAATAATTTGGAGGTACTCTAATTTCTGAAAAATTTAAGACAGTAGACCCTAAAAGTCTTCCTAAAAGATTTGATTTTATTGAAAAAGAAAAAATCTGGAGAGAATTATGGGATCAAAATAAAATATATGATAGGGAAAAAAACCATGAAAGAAAAAATTCTTTTATAATTGATTCCCCACCTCCTACAGTTTCAGGTTCTTTACACGTAGGTCATATCTTTTCATATACTCATCAAGATATTATAGCGCGATTTAAGCGTATGAATAATTATAATGTCGTTTATCCAATGGGTTGGGATGACAATGGATTGCCTACAGAAAGAAGAGTCCAAAATATATTTGGTGTAAGAATAGATAATGACATCCCATACATAGAAAACCTTATTGTTGAAAAAGAGAAAAAAATTAGAGGTTTGTCAAATGACGAACCTTTAGTTATAAACAGAAAAAACTTTATTGAAATGTGTCAGATAGTTACTGAAAAGGACGAGGTAGTATTTAAAGATTTGTTCAGAAAAATGGGATATTCAATAGATTGGCAGGATGAGTATTCAACTATAGATAATAGATCTAGATCGATAGCTCAGTTATCTTTTTTAGATTTATTTGAAAAGAATATGATATATCAATCTGAATCACCAACGATGTGGGATATAGATTTTCAAACAGCAGTGGCTCAAGCTGAGATTGAAGATAGAGAAATAGATGGTGCTTATCATGATATTAGCTTTGGTGTTAAGGATTCAGATGAAGAAATTATAATCTCTACAACTAGACCAGAATTACTCGCTTCTTGTGTAGGTATTACTGCTCATCCTGATGATAAAAGATATAAACATTTATTTGGTAAAAAAGCTGTATCTCCAGTTTTTTTTGCACCAGTCCCTATTTTTCCAAGTGAATTGGTGGATATAGAAAAAGGGACTGGAATATTAATGGTATGTACATTTGGAGATCAGACTGATGTTGTATGGTGGAGAGAAAATTCTCTTCCACTAAGGCAACTCTTTTCCCAAGATGGAATTGTTGATCAAATAAACTTTGATAATAGTGATAAAAATTCAGTTTGGCAATCTGAAAATCAAAATCTTGCGAATAAAAATATCCAAAGTATTCATGGGAAAAACCTTTCCCAAACAAAAAATATAATAATTGATTTACTTAAAGATCCTATAAATTCTAATAATAATAATCCTGCTTTAATTAGGGAGCCTAAAAAAATAAAACATCCAGTTCGTTTTTATGAGAAAGGAGAATCTCCTATTGAGTATATTTCTTCTAGGCAATGGTTTGTAAAGATAATAGATAAAAAAGAAAAACTTTTGAATGCAGGAAAAGAAATCAAATGGCATCCTGAATATATGTCCAAAAGATATGAAAATTGGACAGAAAATTTATCAATTGATTGGTGTATTAGCAGACAAAGATTTTTTGGAGTCCCTATACCAATTTGGTACAAACTAGATTCAATGGGGAATCCTATTTTTGATGAGATAATAGTTCCTGAAAAAGAAGTTCTGCCAATCGATCCAGAAATTGATAGTCCTAAAGGATATAACGAAAATGATAGGGGTGCCCCTAATGGATTTATTGGTGAAAAAGATGTTTTTGACACTTGGTTTACTTCATCATTAACTCCGCAGATTGTTGCAAAATGGGGACAAGAAAATGATGAAATGAAATCTATGTTTCCAATGGATATACGACCTCAAAGTCATGAAATAATCAGAACTTGGGCTTTTTACACGATAGTAAAATCATTATTACATAATAATTCCATACCATGGAAAAATGTAATAATATCAGGTTGGATATTAGATCCTGATAGAAAAAAAATGAGTAAATCTAAAGGTAATGTAATAACTCCAATTGATACGATCGAACAATATGGATCTGACGCCGTAAGATACTGGGCATCATCTGCAAGACTAGGAACTGATACAACTTATGATGAAAATGTTTTTGTAATTGGAAATAAACTAGTCACAAAATTATATAATGCAGCAAAATTTGTACTATCTCATGAATCTTATCACACCTATGAACTCACAGAATTAGATTCCTCATTTATGGGAGAATTATCTAAACTAGTTGATACTGTTACTGAACATTACAACAGATATCAATTCGCCCAAGGATTACAAATTACTGAAGAGTTTTTTTGGAATACTTTTACAGATAACTATCTAGAATTAGTTAAAAAAAGAGTATTTAACTCCCAAGATAATGATAAAGCTTCTGCTGTATCGTGTTTAAGATTAGGCTTGTCTGTAATCTTAAGGCTTCTTTCTCCTGTAATGCCTACAATTACTGATGAAATTTGGTCATGGTGTTTTTCTGAAGAATATAATACTGTTTCGATTCATGAATCTAACTGGCCAACAGAAGAAGAATTTAGTAAATATAAAAAATCTAAATTTCAAAATTCTTTAGAAATTGCAATAAAAGCAATAAGATCTGTAAGGCAATCAAAAACATCTGAGGGAATTGGTTTAGGTAAACCGGTTCAAAAAATGAGAATTTCTACTAATTCAAAAAACTTTGAAATACTTGAATTAATATCAGATGACTTTAGTAACGCTTCTAATTGTTTTGATTTTGAAAAAGAAGATATAAATGAAGAAGAAATAAAAGTTGATATATTGATTAAGGCTGATGATTTATAAAGATCTGTAGCCTACTTTTCCTTCATACTTGAAATTTTTTTTTTCAATTCTTCAAAAATTTTAGTTTCAAATTCTCTAACTTCTTTACATTTTTTTAGGGTTAGTTCTGCTAAATCCATAGGTATTCTAGTGATTCCGTCAGAATCTCCAATAATCAAATCACCTGGTTTGATAACTAAGTCTCCAACTTCAACATCTGTTTGTGTTTCTATGAGATTAAATGGACCATGACCTGGAACTCTTCCTGTAGCCCAAACAGGCATTTCTGCTGCTGCAATTCCAGGTAAATCTCTGATTGAACCACCGTTTATAACACCAACTGCACCTAAAGCTTTGTGCTTCAATGCCATTCCATCCCCCATCACAGCTCCTCTACCCTTATTTTTTTCTATATCAACTATAACACCTATAACAGGCAGATTACTTTCNTCTATCNTATCGTAGTATTCATCCCAGTCTAGTTTTGACTTAGGTTCGTAAAGAGGAGTAACTTTACATGTTACAGCTATTCCTACTACAGGTTTTGATCCTAAATAATAAGATTTTAGTTCCGGACTAGAATAATCTATTTGTTCATTATCATAACTATCAATAGTCATTAATGCATTCTGAACNGTTGCTGANTCATATTCTTCTAAACCTTTNATAATATCTATTAATTCCATTTTATTATTCCATTTCTATGTTTAAGTCTTCTCCNGGGAAAAACTCCATCCAAGGNTGAAAGTTTTCAACAAAAATTTTNCCCTCTTCNACAGATGAAAGTCCTTTCACNGCTCTTGAAGGATCATANCCTGTAGTTTTAGCTAGTGCTTCAATACCTCTTTTTGTTTCTCTAACTCCTCCAACAATAAAGATATCTTTTTCATCGTTTTCAACAACTAAATCCAGCCCTTTTTTTCTGGTTCTCCAATAAAGTCTCAAACTAATTCTCCTTAATTTATATATTTCTTTGCTCTATCTAAAATTTTATGAGCTAATTTTATTTTATTCATAAGAGGAAGATTTTCTTGGCCATTATCATCAATTAATACAGCTTTATTATTATCAGAGCCAAAACCACTTCCTTCTAAAGTTATATCATTAGCTACAATCATTTTACAATTTTTGCTTGATAGCTTTTTCTTTGCATTTTCTAAGAGTTTTTCTGATTCAGCAGCAAATCCTACCTTTACGATTTTATTTCCATCAATTTCCTTCAATATATCAGGGTTTTTTTCTAGTTCTATTGAATTCATAGATTCCTTTTTGATCTTTTCTTTTGAAAAATTCTTCACCCTATAATCTGCTACGGCAGCGGACATTATTAGAAGTTGAGAATTTTCTACATGATTTTCTATCTCTTTTTTCATTTCAAGTGCGCTAATAACAGAAACCATTCTAATCCCATAGGTGTCAGATTTATTTTCAAGTTTTCCGTGAATAAGNGTTACTTTAGCTCCTCTATCTNTTAATGCTTTAGCTATAGCAATTCCCATTTTNCCAGAAGATTTATTTGATATATATCTCACTGGATCTATTTCTTCTATAGTTCCTCCAGCAGTTACTATAGCATTTATTTTTTCATAATCTTTTTTTTTTGATAATTTTTCTATAATTTCTTCTAGTAAATCTTCAGGTTCAGTCATTCTCCCAAATTCATTTATTCCTGATGCTAATCTTCCTTTTTCAGGACCAGATAAATGAATATTTATTCTTCTTAATTCATTAATATGCTTCTGTACCTGCGGAGAGTTATACATATCTCCATCCATTGCTGGAGCTACTATTACAGGTGCTTTTGAAGCTAAAATGCAACCAACTATTGGGTCACTAGAAATCCCAAGGGAAATTTTTGCTAAAATGTTTGCAGTAGCTGGAGCAACTACAATTAAGTCTGCTTTTTTTGCTATATCAATATGGTCAATTGATAAGTCTGTTTTTGAATCATAATACCCTGTTATAACTGGGTTATGAGTAATACCAGAAAATGATGATTCTCCAACAAAATTTTTTGCTGACTTTGAAAGAATAACTTGAACATTTGCACCTGATTTGACTAAAGCTGAGGATAAATAGACTGATTTATATGCTGCTATAGAACCAGTTACACACAGAATAATATTTTTTTTATCTATCATTTTCTCTTTCATATATATATTTTAACCCCATAAATGATAAATTTTCATTATAAATGTATTTCATATCTAAAATTGGTAATATTAAGTCAGCTCCTCCTCCAGTAATTACTAAAGGACATTCTTTTTTTGGAGATATTACTTCAGAATATTTATTGTAAACTCCCTTAATGAGCTCTGCATAACCAAGTATTATCCCTGATTGAATTGATTCAATTGAATTTTCTCCAATTATTTTTTTGGGAATTCTTAACTCGACTGGTCTTAGTAGTGCAGTTGAATTAGCTAGAGTATCTGCGGCCATATCTAAACCAGGAATTATTGATCCTCCAAGATACTCATTTTTTTCAGAAACGGCATTAAATACTAAGCATGTTCCAATATCTAAAATAACACATGGTGATGAGTAAAGATTTATAGCTGCAATACTATCAACAAGTCTATCAATTCCAACATCTTCTGGAGGGTTATATTTATTGACTATTGGAAAAGCAAGATCATGATTAACGACAATTGGATCTTTAGAATTAATTATTTTAGAAGCTTTTTCTACAACAACTGTTTTGTTAGGCACAACAGAACTTATAATTATATCGATTTCATCTGTTTCATTTGAATCTATTTTCAAAAGAGATTGTAATGTACTTGCTATCTCAAACTCTGATTTATTATCTTTGGTTGAAATTTTTGCATTACTTTTTAAATCACCATTTGTAAAAAANCCAACATCTACATTGGTATTTCCTATATCAATAACTATAAGTTTCATCACATAACTNTATTTATGGCTTAATTATAAACTATTTGCCATTGGGAAAATTTTAGAAATAACTAATGCACATGCCTGTGCTATTTCTATATGTTCTTTTTGAGTTCCATGTCCAGCTCTCAATTGAATATAATGTATCCAACTTCTCAAAGTTCCATTCATATAAAGTCTACTTTTAGTATTTCCTTCAGGTAATACTACTCTAGCCTGTTCTTTGGCAATTCCTTTATCTATTGCCCATTGATAAGCTTCTAATGCACTATCGATAACTTTCTGTTGTTGGGCATTCCATTTTTTTTGTAAATCTGAATCATTTGTTTCAATAGAATTTTGTCTGTTTTTATTGTCTTGTAGCCTTGCTTCTCTTGTAATAAATTCCATATCTTCAGTTGGATTAGCATATCTTTGACTAAACTCTTGAAAACTAAAGCTTCTATGTCTCAAAATTTGCCTTGCTATATCTCTAGTAGTATCTATTTCTAAACAGACATTTACCATCTCTAATGGAGACCAATGAGAATTATTTATAAGATATTTAATTAATTTTTCACTGGTATCAGAATTTAGTTGGTTAGAAGGATTTGAAACTCTAGCACAAAATGCTATCAATTCTTGACAATCAGTAAGCCCCAAATCTTCAAAATCTTCTGAAGCTTGGGAATAGCTAATTAACTTTACTGTGGAAGTCATAATAGTAGCCTTGAAGGCTTTTGCAATAGTTGTCGGAATTCGTTCATAAAGATTGCACCTTCTGCTCCATCACCTACTCTATGATCGGCTGAAAGTGTTGCAAGCATTATATCTCTTATTTCAATTTTATTATCAATTACTTTGGCTTCTTTTTTTACTTCTCCTAAGGCAATTATTCCGCTTTGCGGTGGAACAATAATAGCAGTAAATGCATGAGTGCCAAACATTCCTAAGTTTGATGTTGAAAAAGTCCCTTTTGTTAGTTCTTCATTACTCAAGGGATTTCCATTACCCCTAGCTCTAGCACCTAAATCTTTTGCTTGTATGGATAAATTTACTAGATCAAGATTCTGAGAATCCATAACAGCAGGAACTATTAGTCCTTGTTCTAAAGCAATAGCAATTCCTAGGTTTATACTTGGATGCATAATTAACTTGTCGCCATCAAATGAAGAATTCCATTTAGGATTATTAATAAGTGAATTTATAGTAGCTTTCAATACAAGATCATTTACAGAAATTTTCATCCCATCTTTTTCTAGATCTTCGTTAATATCTGATCTCATTTTCATGGCTTCAGTCATATCAACCTCAACTGTTACTTGAAAATGAGGTATCTCTGTTTTTGACTTTACAGTAACTCTAGCGATTGCTTGTCTCATACTATTAAGTTCTATGTCTTTTCCTTCAAGAGATACATTTTTTGATTTGTTTATTTGAGAAGAAGAAACTAATGATGGTCCTGCTATATGACTATTTACATCGTCCTTAGTAATTCTCCCTCCGGGACCTGTTCCTAAAATATCTTCTAATGGAATATTTTTTTCTCTAGCAATTCTTTTTGCCATCGGAGAAGCTTTAATTTTTACAGAATCTGAATCAATTGAAATTTCAACCTTGTTAGATTTTTCTTCTTTCGTATTCTGGATTGCTTCTGCTTTAGAGCCTGTATCTTCATTTACTTCTTTATCATTACTTTCTTCAGGAATATTATTTAGATTTTCAGAATTATTACTAATTACTTCCTCAGGTATTTCTTCATCTTTTTCTCCAACATAACCAATAATTTTTCCTACTTGAACTTTTGAACCTTCATCTGCAGTGATTTTAGTTAAAAAACCGTCATTATATGATTCCATTTCTACAACTGTTTTATCAGTTTCTATTTCAGCTAATTTATCACCTTTTGAAACTTTATCTCCTTCTTGCTTTAGCCATTTGACTATAGTACCCTCTGTCATATCGGCTCCCATTGAAGGCATTGTAATTTCTTTTGCCAAAATACTCTCCTAAATTTTTATAAGTTTTTCTAATATAGAATCAGCAATATTTTCTGATGATGGATATGCAGCTGCTTCTAAGTTTTTATTATATGGCCATGGTACATCATTTGCACCAATTCTAATTATTGGTCCATCTAACCAATCATTAAAATTTTCTTGAATATTTGCTACAACTTCACTCATTATCCCGCCGTTTCTTCTTGAAGTATCAACAGCAACAAGCTTATTAGTTTTTTTTACTGACTCACCAATTGTTTTGTAATCTATTGGACTTAAGGATCTTAAATCTATTATTTCAGCATCTATATTATTGTCNGAAAGAGTTTTAGATGCGTCACTTAGCAGACTCATTCCAGCTCCATATGAAACAAGGGTAACATCATTTCCTTCATCTACTACTGAAGCCGATCCTAGAGGAATTTCATAATATTCATCAGGAACTTCTCCTTTCATTCCATATAAAAGAGCAGGTTCTGCAAAAATTACAGGATTATTATTTTTTATTGCCGTCCTCATAAGTCCTAATGCATCCTTTGGATTTGAAGGGCAAACACAATATAATCCTGGGACTTCTGCCAACCATGTTTCAAAACTTTGTGAATGTGTAGCAGCAAGCTGAACACCTGCTCCAGTAGGAGCTCTTATAACCATAGGGACATCAATTTGGCCACCTGACATATATCTTATATTTGCGGCCATATTTACAATTTGGTCAAACCCTACCAATGAGAAGCTAATTGACATTAGCTCAATTATAGGTCTAAGTCCAGCTGATGCAGCTCCAATACCAGTCCCTATAAAAGTAGCTTCTGAAATAGGAGTATCTTTAATTCTTTCTGGTCCAAATTTTGCTAAAAAACCATCAGTTACTGCATATGCTCCTCCATATGCACCGATATCTTCACCCATTATCAATACGTTAGGATCTTGCTCCAATGCTTCCTCTAACCCTTTTTTTATAGCTTCTCGCATTAATAATTCAGTCATATTTAATCTCTAATTTTTATATATATCATCATTCATTTCTTGAATGGCAGGATCTTCACTTGATTCTGCAAATTCCACTGATTCTTCAACAGTTTTATCAACTTCATCCCTAATTTTTTCTAAATCTTTTTCTGTTGCAATTCCTGCAGATTTCAACCAATCAGGGAATTTTACTAATGGATCTTGTTTTTCCCACTCTTTTATTTCATCTGTCTTCCTGTATTTTTGTCCATCAGCAAGAGAATGTCCAACAAATCTGAAGGTTTTACATTCTAAATAAAAAGGTCCGCCTGTTTGGCGAACCTTTTTAACTGCTATTTCTGTTGCTTCTTTAACCGCTAGTACGTCCATTCCATTGACTTGGGCTGCTGGTATATCATATGTGCTGACGCCTGTATAAAAATCTTCTCCCCCAGCTCTTACTCTNTCTATTGCAGAACCCATTCCATATTTGTTGTTCTCAAGAATAAATAAAATAGGTAAATTCCATACAGAGGCAAGATTCAATGTTTCATGATATGTTCCTTGATTTGTTGAACCATCTCCAAAGAAACATACTACCAATCCTCCTGTTTTTTTATACTGACAAGCTAAGGCTAATCCAGTAGCAACTGGAAATTGCCCTCCAACAATTGCATGTCCTCCCATAAATTTTTTAGAAGAATCAAAGAGGTGCATTGATCCACCNTTACCTTTAGATAANCCNGTTTTTTTNCCAAAAAGTTCNGACATAGATCTATTTACATCTAATCCTCTNGCTAAAGCATGTCCATGATCTCTGTAATGNGTAATAATATAATCTTCGTCATTNAGGCANGAAATTGAACCTACTGCTGTAGCTTCTTGNCCTATNTATAAATGTAAAAATCCTCTAATGTTACCTTTGGTATAGTTTTCACCNCAAGCTAGCTCGAATTGTCTTATNAGATACATTTGCTTGAATAATTCAAGCATTTCTNTTTTTTCGATATNGCTTTTTTTAGATTTTTTATTTTTTTCTTNTTTTANAGTTGCCATAGNNGAATTTTAAATTAACTTTTCTTATACATCTAGCTTTTANAATCTAATTTAGACTTTTTTATTTATTCTTTCANACCCAAATAAAATGCTTTAGTTACATTTTCAAGTAACATTGCAATTGTCATAGGACCTACGCCCCCAGGAACAGGTGTAATTTTAGATACAATTTCTATGATGTCATCAAAGTCAGAATCTCCTATTAATCTGAATCCATTCTTTTTTGTATTATCTTCAATCCTATTAACACCAACATCTATAANTATAGAATTTTTTTTGACCATATCTTTAGTTAGGGTACTTGGAAAACCAGTTGCTACNACCACTATATCTGCGTCTAAAGTATANTTTTTTATATCCTCTGATCTNCTATGACATATNGTAACTGTAGCGTTTCCAAGTGTTGTNTTNGAGGAGAGTAGTAAAGCCAAAGGGATTCCAACTAANTTNCTTCTTCCGATGATTACAATTCTTGATCCTTGAGTTTTAAAATCTATCTCAGAAATCATCCTTTGTACTCCTAATGGAGTTGCAGGAACAAATCTTGGACTACCTGAGGCTAATAATCCTAAATTTTCATTACATAAACCGTCTACATCCTTCAAAGGAGAAATAGTTTGAACAATTTTTTCTTCATCAAGATTTTTAGGTAGAGGAAGTTGTACTATCATTCCATCAATTTGATCATTTTCATTNAGAGATTCAATATAACTTATAATTTCATTTTCTGAAATTTTTTCATCTAATCTTTCTATGTGGCATTCAATACCAACTAATTGACAAGCTTTTTCTTTAGCTTTTACATAAGAAATTGATGCAGGNTTTTTTCCAACTAGNACAACTACAAGNCTNGGAACTCTTGAGTNCTTNTNNTTTATTTCGTCTATTTCTGATTTTAGTTTATTTTTTATACTTGAGCTTATTTCTTTTCCATCGATTAATTTAGAATTCATTTTTTACTTTCTTTAAGAATAAATAACTTTATACTAAATATATATTTATATTATATTCAAACTAAAAAAAATGTTACTTACAGGAATAGATATTATAGAAATTCATAGAATTAAGGATGTTTGCCAAAAGTATCCAAATAGATTTATGAAAAAAATTTTTACTGATCAAGAAATTGATTATTGTAGGGGGAGATTTCCGCAAATAGCTGCAAGATTTGCGTCAAAAGAAGCAGTAATGAAAGCTTTAGGTACAGGTATTAGGGGAGTGCCTTGGAAATCTATAGAAGTTTATAGACCAAGGGGAAAAGCACCACAAATAAGATTATACGGAAATGCAAAACGAAAAGCTGAAGAGTTAGGNATCAAGGAAATAGCTATTTCTATTAGCCATTCAAGGAATTATGCAGTTGCTTCCGTTGTNGCTCAATAAGCAAATTATTGATTTCTACGATAGTAGTAAATAAGAATTAAAGATGTAAAAAATGTAATTATTGAAAAAATAAATGCTCCAAACATTATTTCGTTAAAAACTTCAATTCCTGCACTGTTTATGTCCTCATTGATTTTTTGTTGAATATCAGGATCCAATGAAAGTATATTCATTCCACTGACTAAGTCTGAAAATCTTGCTGTTCCTATAGTTGTCATTAACGAAAGCCCAAATATCATACCAAGCATTCTTGAAAGAGAGATCATTGACGAAGAAATTCCTCTAATATTTTCAGAAATTTTATGAAGCCCTGAATTGTGTATTGGGACTATAAATAGACCAAAACCTATACCTAAAATATAAAATATATAATCTATTTCATTAGTTGGTGTTTCAATATTATTTGAGTATATGATTGTTCCTGATGTAATAAGAATACTTCCAAGTATCAAAGTTANAGTCAAACTTAATCTTGTTAAAAAAATTCCTAGAATAGATCCTAAACCTATGAAAGCTGTCAATTTTAGTAATGACAAGCCAATTGTAAGACTATCTAATCCAAACACTGTTGAACCTGACAATGGGATTATAACCATGACAATTATCAGGCTTGATCCAATAAAAAAATGTGTTAGTGAACTCCACAAAAATGTTTTAGACTTAATAAGCTTNTCGGGCAATATTTCTTGATTGAAAAGTCTTATTTTAATAGTTGTAATAATAACTAAAGCTAAAATAGTTATTAATAAAATAATTTGAGTAAAATCTAACCCATCATATTCGGATATAAATATAGTTGAAATGATAATAATTAATGAAAATAAAGATATATCTAAAAATTTAATTTGATGCTTGTTTTTTTTGCTTTTTGGCATTAATAAAGCTAAAAATATGATTAAAATTGCTAGTGGTATATTTATGAAAAATGCTGCTGGCCAATCCCAAATTTCTAATATCAAACTTCCCCATAATGGGCCTATAACCCCACCAGCTTCAGCAGAAGCCCCTATCAANCCAAAACCATATATCCAGTATTTTNTTTCNAAAATCAANGAAANTGAAGCTATNGCTATAGGTATAATGGCACCTCCTCCCATAGCTTGNAAAAATCTAAAAACAATCAACCAATTTAATTTTGAGGGGACATAATTACTCTCGGGTAGATTAACTGTAATCCCTATAAGAAGAGATCCTATAGAAAATATTATCATGGAAAAAATTAATACTAATCTATAGCCAAATTTATCGCATAATTTTCCAGCAAGTGGCATGACTAGAGTGAATCCAAGTAAGTATGATGTAATTGTCCAAGAGATCTTATTTAATTCTCCAACTGAAATGCCTAGATCTAAAACCATACTAGGTAGTAAAGTTACAACAACAGTTTGATCATCGGCTGCTATAAAAACAGCTAAGCAAAGNATAAAAATGTAAAAAATTTTATTTTTTAGACTTATGGTGTTTCCCATTTTAGGTTTTCATTCCATCTTTCAAATTTTATTTCTCTTTGTGTATCAATCNTATCGTTTGGCTGAACTATTCCATAAATCTTGATTGAATCAACAATTCCATCTTGGTTTATATTAAGTGATAAACGGACATTCTTATTANTTACTATGATGTCACCTACAAGTGATTTAAGATTTTCTGAGTTTATGTCAGCACTTATTTCGTAATCATAATTTTGAGATGAAATAATTGTAGCATTTTCAATTTCAGAAAAAATATCGCTTAATATATTTACAGGATTTATATTCTTGAAAGGGTTATCATCTTGTGAGGTTTCTACCCATTCAAAGCTTATGGGATTTGTTATCCAATAATTATTATCCATTGATAGATAAGAAAGCTTTATTAGAAAATTATTTGAAATTATTTCAGCATTAATNCTAAGTTTATTTGGTTTTTGAATGTCCCCCTGTGCCTTAGATATGTCAAATCCACCTGGCAAAGAAGTATATCCATTTTTATGCATAAGACTGAATGAAAAAGACTCTGATGTATCAATTTTATCTTTAGTCAGTGCAAAAAGCTCTTCTATGGAGAGTATTTCTTTTTCTTCATNATTTTCACTACAGCCAGTAAATATAAAAGCAGAAATTAACAGAAGTACTAAAAATTTTTTAATTTCAAATCCTCTTTGTTTTAATAATATTTAATTAGAATAAATTAAAGTTTCACAAAAAGTACATGTAATGTATATTTAAAATAATGATTTACTTGGGGAGCGAATTGCTGAGAGGGTTTTTAGAAAAACCGACCCACTAAACCTGAACTAGATAATTCTAGCGGAGGGAAGAAATATTAACAATATTGTTCTTGAAAACTTAAGCTTTGGTTTCGAACCAGATAACCCCATAATAAGTAACCTGTCTTTTTCTTTCTCTAGAAATAAAACTATTTCTATTCTTGGACACAGTGGTTGCGGAAAAAGTACTTTGTTGGAATTGATTTCTGGTATAAGAGAGCCTAATTCAGGAAAAATAAAATTTAAAAATTCTCTCAATAGATTAGGTGAAATTGCATACATGCAACAGAAAGATCTTCTTTTACCATGGCTAAATGTTGAAGAAAATATTCTATTGCCTTTAAAAATTATGGGTAAAATTAATGCTGAATCAATTGAAGACATGAAAAATAAAGCTTCAATTTTGGGTATTTATGAATATCTTAGATATTTTCCAAAAGAGCTTTCTGGTGGATTAAGGCAAAGAGTTTCTTTTTTGAGGACAATTTTGCAAGATTCTGAATTTATTTTACTTGATGAGCCTTTTGCTTCTCTTGATTCTATAAAAAGACTCGAAATTTATAATTGGATCGAAACTCATAAGGATTATATAAATAAGTCAATCATTTTAGTTACACACGATATAGATGAAGCCATATTTTTGTCAGATCAGATCATTGTTATGGATTCTGGAGAAGAAAACTTTAAGTTTATGATTGATATAAATATGTCACATCCTAGAGAAAGCTCAGTCATNGTTGAGAAAGATTTTATTAATCAAAAAAGAATATTAATTGAGAANTTAGATGANGTCAAAAATTCTAAATAATTTATACAGAATAGTAAATAGTTGGTTTTTCCCNGGGATGNCGTTAATTATATTGCTTTTATTTTGGCAATTACTTTCTTATTTAGGAGTTTTTGAAACTTGGCTTTTACCATCTCCTATAATGATTTTAGATGAATTGATGAATTCAAAAAGTTTTTTATTGAAACATTCATTTACCACTATAATTGAGATTTTTATTGGTTTGTTTTTTGCGATTTTTTTAGGAGTAATTATAGGGATATTAATGCATACATATAGAAACTTCGAAAAATCTTTTTTACCATATGTTATTGCTTCACAAGTTATTCCAATATTTGCNTTAGCTCCAATATTAATTGTTTGGTTTGGAGCAGGTATTGTTTCAAAAATTATTGTTGTTTTCTTGATATCATTTTTCCCAATTGTAATTGGTATTTTTGATGGATTNAAAATCAATTCNAAAGAAATGGAAAATATGCTTATGACTATGGGAGCAACAAAATCTCAAATTTTTAGAATAATAAAAATAAAAATTGCTTTACCTAGTTTCTTTTCTGGATTAAAAGTAGCATGTGTAAGTTCTGTAATTGGTGCTATTGTTGCAGAGTGGATTGGATCCAAGTCAGGTCTTGGATGGATTATGAAAGTCTCAGGTCCATTGTTTCAGACAGAAAGAGTGTTTGCATCAATATTAATACTATCTATGATTGCATCTCTACTATTTATATTTGTTAAATTTTTAGAAAATAAAATTGTTAAGGAGTAAAAAATGAAATTTATTGTACTAATCATTCTATCTATATTTGTTATAGGATGCGGAAATGAAAATGAATTATCTCTGGCATTAGATTGGTATCCCAACTCAAATCATGCAGGAATATATTCTGCTATTGATGAAGGTTTTTTTGATGAAGAAGGAATTAAACTTTCAGTTTACACTCCCTCAGATCCTACGGCAATAATATCATCTGTTGCATCTGGTAGGGATGATTTTGGATTATCATATCATCCTGATATCTTACAGGCTCAATCAGCAGGATTAGAAATTGTAAGTGTATTGAGTATATCTCAGCATCCCCTAAATTCTATAATGACTTTAAAGAAAAGCAGTATAAAAAATCCTTCAGACCTTAAAGGAAAAGTTGTAGGTTACCCTGGGATTCCATCCAATAAGGCTATGTTAGAAACTGTTTTGTCTAGCCAAAATATTAATATCAACGATGTAGAAACAGTTGATGTTGGTTTTGAGCTAGTTAAGGCATTAGTTTCTGGATCAGTTGATGCTATTATTGGAGCTTACTGGACCCATGAGTCTATTGTAATGGAACTACAAGGTTATGAAATAGAAATAATGAGACTTGAAGAATGGGGAGTTCCTGATTACTATGAATTAATTCTAATTACGAATAAATCATTTCTTGAAGAAAACAAATCAGATGTCGAAAAAGTAGTTAATTCATTTAAGAAAGGATATGAATTTTCTATTAAAAATCCACAAGAATCTATAACAAGTCTAATTAGTATTGCAGGGGAAGAAATAGTTGAAGAAGATGTTGAAAGGGCTGGAGTTGAATTATTAATACCTATGTGGCAATCAAATAATCTCCCTTTTGGACACCAAGATATATCTAAATGGGAAGAAACATATGAATGGATGTACCAAAATAATTTTTTGGAAAAGGAGCTAATTATAGAAAATTTATTTATTGATGAATTTTCTAATTAATTTGGATAAAGGAGTAAGCCGTCTAGATCTGTTTCAGCAACTAAGAGATGGCCCTCAATACTTGTGACATAAATTTTTTTGTCAATTATTGTACAGTTTGTGGGTCTCTCACATGGAGTTTCATGTCTTTCTATAACTTTTCCATTTTTATCGAAAATAGTTATATTTCCTTTGGGGCCTGAAATCTCCCATCCCGTTGCTGCTACTATATAAATTTCTTGATTTGATGGGTCTTTTGCTAGAGTCATGCCATCTATCCCTCTGTGTGGGCCAAAATCATGTAAAACCTTCATTTCAGACAATGAATTATCTTCATTTACTTTATAAGACCTTAATTCTCTCTCTCGATCAGCTCTGTAGTCAGATTGAGCAACATAAAGTATTGATTGATCTTCGTTAAACAGAAGCCCATTAGGCATTGATGTATCAAACGTTCTTCTGAATGCTTTATAGCTTCCGTCTTTTTGCTTTTCTGCGGAGATTATAGACGAAAAGCTTAATCCCATTTCAGGATTTATATCTTCAACTCTATCAGAGAAAAAAATATCACCATTGTTGTTTATTGCTAAATCATTAGGACTATTTATTTTTATTCCATCTAAATTATCTACAACAGTTTCTTTAGATCCGTCTAAGTTATATTTTGCTATACGTCTTCTTCCTCCCTCGCAAGCAAATAATTCTCCATTTATATTGAAATTTAATCCATTTGCTTCACCTGTGTCACTAAAGATTTCATTGATTGTTTTATTTTTTATGTTGTAGCTTAGTACTCTGTTATGTGAAATGTTAGAAAAGAGTAAATTTTCACCATCCCAACAAGGGCCCTCAGTAATAGTTCCAAAATTTGGTATTAAGTTATTAAATTTCCAAGACAAATTAACCTCTGCTAGAATATTATTTATATATTTATAACTCATTTTGATCAAAATAACATGAAACCTGATGGAAAAATTTTACCAATTTGCATGACTATTGCTGGCTCTGATTCAGGAGGAGGGGCTGGCATTCAAGCTGACTTAAAGACATTTGCTTCATTAAATTGTTATGGTGTTTCTGCAATTACTTCAGTCACTGCTCAGAATACATTNGGGGTTAATGATATTCACGTGATACCNAATTCAGTTTTAANAAATCAAATAGATTCTATAAACAATGACATTGGTTTTAATTCTGTCAAGACGGGTATGCTTCCGGAAGAATCTTCNGTAATTAGTGTTGCGAATTCCTTAAAAAAAAGTTCTAATCTTAGATTAGTTATTGATCCTGTAATAGTTGCTACATCTGGTGATGTCTTGATTTCTTCAAAAGCTATAGAAGCATTGAAGAAAAAACTCTTTCCTTTAGCAAGTATTATTACTCCAAATTTATCTGAAGCTGAGGAGCTAACTAAAATGAAAATTACAGATAAAGATGATNTTTACGAAGCTTGTAAAATATTAAAAGAATATGGACCTAAATCAGTCGTTATAAAAGGTGGTCATTTTTTTAATTCTGATGTCTCAGAAGATGTTTTCTACGATGGCAAAAATTTTCAATCCTTCAGTGTTAAAAGAATAGATACTACTTCAACTCATGGAACTGGTTGTACTTTTTCAGCAGCTATAACAGCTTATATTGCAAAAGGTGAAGTTATAGAAGAATCTGTTAAATTAGCAAAAAATTATGTAACAGACGCTATAAATAAAGCTTACAAAATTGGTAAAGGAAATGGTCCATTAAATCATTTTTTTAAATGATCTACATTACACTATAACCACCATCTACAGGAATAGAAACACCGTTTACAAAATCTGAGTACTTNCTTGATAAAAAAATTGCAGTACCTGCCATATCTTCAGGTAATCCCCATCTTTCAGCAGGAGTTCTTCCTGCAATAGTTGCGTATCTTGTAGGATTTACTCTTTTGAATTCATTAGTCATATCTGTTACTATCCAACCTGGTAGAATTGCATTGATTTGAATATTATATTTTGCCCAAGCTATGGCACAACTTTTGGTATATTGAACTACACCACCTTTACTTGCAGCATATGCAGCAGAATTAGCATTTCCAAAAATCGACATCATTGAACCTATATTTATGATTTTGCCAGATTTATTTTTCTTCAAATAAGGAAAAACTGCAGAAGTCATATGATGTATTGAATTTAAGTTCGTATCTATAACATCATTCCAGTCATTTCTAGATAATAAATGAGGTTCATCACTTCTTCTGCTTATCCCTGCATTATTAACTAAAATATCTATCTTTCCGTATTTTTCGGTAGTAAATTTCATAAGATTATTTATTGAATCCTGATCGTTTACATCTAATTTAAAAGTTTCACTGTCTTTACTTGATAGCTTGATTTTTTTAATTGCATCTTTGTTTTTTTCTTCATTTCTTGCAGCAATTATTATAGTAGCACCTTGATCTGCTAAACCTTCTGCAATGCCTAAACCAATACCACCATTTCCTCCTGTTACAATTGCTACTTTATCTTTCAATAAACTCATATTTTCTCCCTGTTATCTTTTCAATTAAAATTATCATAAGTTTAAACTAAATTTTTTTTCAATNGTTGTCTCATCAAATGAGGGTGGATTTTGGTAAACAATACGTATATATAAACTTCCTTTTTTTCTTATTACATTGGATTTTTCAGGATCTACTATATGATCATATTCATTATTTTTAGGATTGAATAAAACCGTGTTTTTTTCTGAAAGTTCTATGTTTTTTTCCTGAAGCTTTCCTCTAATAAATTGAAGAAGATCATGTTCAGTGATCTTCCAATTAATATTTTCCTTGAGAAANTCTAAAGCATCNTCAAAAAAANCTTCTATTANTTTTTCNANATTTCTATTCATCAAATAATTTATATGANAAAGCTTTTTCATANATTTNATTATTATTTANATCAAGNTGNGTCCATTNNGATTTGATTTCATNTGTCATAACAATATTNTTNTTTTCNCTNAAAAGNTCTCTTANNCCNTTAGGGTATTNATTTATTTTAGNTAAATTTGGAATGAATTTTTGGTTGAAGATTATTGGATGACCTCTTTTATTTTTATCAATAGGAGCTGAAATTATAGATTTATTATATATGTGGAAATCAATTATTTTTTTTAAGAACCATTTTGGTCTTGGTTGATCAACACTTATCAAAATAAGATTTTTGGAATCTTTATCAATATTATTTATACCTTCTAAAATAGAAGTTGATTTTCCTCCCAAGTAATTNTTATTTATTATTATTTTGATTTTTTTTCTNTTTACAACTTCAATGATTTTTTCTTTATCATGACCCAATACTAAATTTATATTTCTAATACCTAAATCATTNAGTACATCAATATGAAACTCTATAAGCTTTTTACCATGCCAATTTAATAAAGCTTTAGTTTTTCCCATTCTAGAAGACAAACCAGCAGAAAGAATTAATGCATCAAAGTTATCATACATAAATCAATTTTTTATTTTAGAAGATTTAGAAATTTTACTCCTAATTTTTTCGATATATTTTTCCTCTAGCATCATAGATTTTTCACTTCCTCCTAATCTGAAAGATAATATTTCAGAAATGATCGAAACAGCAATTTCTTCTGGAGTTCTTGCTCCAATATTTATCCCCACAGGGGCTCTTAATCTCTTAAATGTGTCGTCGTCTATTCCTTCTCTTAGGAGCTTTTCTATAATAAGAATTGTTTTCCTTTTAGAACCTAATAAACCAACATATGAGGCGTTTGTTTCTAATGCAGCTTTAGTAGCAGAATCATCTTGTCTATGACCTCTTGTAGCTATAACAATAAAAGTATTTGCATTAATATCAAACATTCCAAAACCTTCATTATAATTTGCCACTTTTACATCATCTGCTTCAGGGAATCTATCTGAGTTTGCAAAATCTTCTCTATCATCAAAAATATTTAGTTCAAAACCAAGAGGTTTTGCTAAATTTGCAATTGCTTTTGAAACATGTCCTCCTCCTGCTAACAAAAGTTTAGGAGGTGTAGTGAATGCTTCGATATAAAAAAGTCTGTTTTCTATTTTTAGAGTTTTATTTTTTCCAAGTGCTAGTAAATCTCTGGATTCTTTAATAAGTTTATTATCAATTTTTTCAGATATAAGCTCGCCTGATTTTGATCCATCTTCTCTAACTAGGATTTTTTTACTAATTTCGCTTAAATTTTCAGATTCAAGTACTTGTACTAAAGCTACAGGTTTTTCACCATTGTAAGCCTTATTTATTTCATCCAGAAAAAATTCGAATTCTAATTTGTCATCAATTGGATCTATCATGAAGTGCATAGTTCCTCCACAAACAAGACCATCTTTTGCTGCCAAATCTTCATTCAGCTCATAAGGTCTTACCTCTGCGTTTTCTTCACGCTTTATTTTTTCGCTTGAAGCAAACCATATATCTCCCTCAACACAGCCTCCACCTAGAGTTCCTACTCCTGATCCATCTTCTCTTACTAGAAGTTTTGCGCCAGGTTTTTGAGGCGTAGATCCTTGTGTCCTAGTGACTGTTGATATAACAAATTTTCGGTTGTTTTTGATCTCTTTAATTGCTGCGTCAAATACATCTTTCATTAGATATCTCCACTACTAATACTTAAATTATATATACTCAATCGATTAAACTCTATATGGTTCTAAATCTTTCCATTTAGGATTTAATCCAAACCCAGGCAAATCAGGAGCATAAACATATCCATCCTTCAAAACTAATTCATTTTCCCATATTTTCCCATGCATCGGATTAACTGTATCCCTGTAATATTCTAGTATTAAACCATTTGGTATAGCTGACACAAGATGGATATGTACTTCTTGTGCACCGTGAGGAGCTATATCTAGATCATTACTTTGAGCCAGTGCACATACCTTCATAAATTCAGTCACTCCTCCTAGTATTAGGCAATCAGGTTGAAGGATATCTACTGCTCTATGATTAATCATGTCTCTAAAGCCATATCTTGTATATTCATTTTCTCCAGCTGCCACAGGTATCGATGTTGATCTAGTTATCTCAGATTGACCTATATAATCATCTGGTTCAACAGGTTCTTCAAACCAAAACAAGTCGTATTTTTCAGCTTTTCTTGCAAATTCAATAGCCTCATAATGTCTATATGCGTTGTTTGCATCAACCATTAATTTCACATCATTTCCAATAGCTTCTCTACATACTTTGACTCTCTCTATATCTTCATTTATTGAAAGTGCTCCTACCTTTATTTTTACAGCAGTTGCTCCCATTTCAACATTATCTTCCATTTCCTTGGCTAACTCTTTTAATCCTTTCCCTTTTTCGTAATATCCTCCGGCTATATATGTATCAACTTTATTCGTGAAACCACCCAGTAACTTATAAACAGGCAAGTTTGAAACTTTACCTTTTATGTCCCAAAGAGCTATATCAATACCAGAAATTACCCTTGTTGTTATGCCTCTTCTTCCAACAAGTTTTGGTCTCCACATTTCATGCCATATTCTCTCATTATCTAGAGGATTTAGTCCAATTATCCCTTTCTTAAAATGATCTACTAACTCTCTAGCTACAGTTGGACTAACATCTATTCCTGCTGAAATTCCAATTCCTGTTATATCAGGTTCGTCTGTTTGAATTTCAACAATGTTTAGTACATTGTGGGTATACGTATATAATCCATTTGTTATTGGAGTTGATCTTTCCCACCTATAAATTTTTAGATTAATATCTGTTATTTTCATTTTTTTCGCTCCAAGAATTTTTTATTTATGAAATAATTGTTTTAGAAAGTTTAAACCTTTTCTTCTTCTAGGTAAACTTATATTATTATTTAGATTGAGGTAAGAAGGAAAAACAATAGGGTCCGTAGCTCAGTGGTCAGAGCAGTCGGCTCATAACCGATTGGTCGCAGGTTCAAATCCTGCCGGACCCACCATATAAGGGGGATTTTATGAAAGCAGCGCAAATTACTGGATATAGAAAGATAGAAATAACTGATGTTCCAGATTTAGGTGAATTAAAAGACGGAGAAGTAAGATTTAAAGTAGATTGTATTTCTGTATGTGGTTCTGATATCCATAGTTCATTTGATAAAGTTTTACCTGAAGAAAGCTATCCATTGCCACCTGGAATGCCTATACATGAAGTAGCTGGAGTAGCTATAGAATCTAAAGATGATAGATATCCTGTTGGATCAAGGGCAATAATCATACCTAATTATAGAAAACCAGATGGAAGCATTGGTACTGGAGGAGCTGTTGAATATATTGATCAGAATCATGAAAGAATCATCAAACTTCCTGATTGGGGAGATTTAGAAGACTGGATAATGCTACAACATTCTGGCACAGTTTTATACTCAGCAAAGCATTGGGGTAATATTTTTGGAAAAAGAATAGCAGTTTTAGGGCAGGGNGGAATAGGTTTATCTTTTACTATGTTTGCATCTAAGCAAGGAGCTGCAGANGTTGTAGGAATTGATAAACATGATTACAGACTTGAAAAAAGTATTTCNCTTGGAGCTACTAAATCTATGAAGTTTAATAATCTAGATGATCTTATGAAGCAGACAGAAGATATCACAAATGGTGAATTATTTGATGTTGTTGTTGATGCTTCTGGAAACAAAGATGGATTTAATATATGCTTAAATCTTCTTAAGCCACAAGGTAAGTTTATAACTTTTAGTATAGTAACTGAAGATATGGTAGAGTTTGAGCATAGTCTTATGTTGAGGAAAAATCTAGATATTCATGCTACTCAGATTGCTACCACTCCTGAACCAATAGCTGAAATTAGAGAACTAGTGGCTTTAGCTGAAAGAGGATGGTGGGACCCAAAATCCTTAAAGACACATGTATCAGATCTTAAAGATTTACAAAATGCATATGAAGAGTATGCAGATCAAAAGAACAACGTAATTAAGAACGTAATAAAATTTAATCCTTAAGATCCAAATCTTTCTGTNNAAATTTCACTATCCAAACTTAGATTTGAGATTACAGATAAAGCNTTTTCTACGAAAGAATCTGAGCCACAAATATATATTTCATAACCTTGATTTATATCTAAATTATTAAAGTTTTCTTCTTTNATTCTTTNAGTTCCACCTTTCCATCCAACTGGAATTTCTCTTGTNATGAAAGGGAAATAATATTTATTGAGCCTCAAGAAATTTTCATCAAAATTNATCAATCCAGTAATATTTCTNGACCAATGATANGTAAANAAGCTGATTTTTTTTTCTTGGAGATATTTAGACATAGATAAAAAAGGAGCAATNCCTGATCCAGATGCTATAAATATTGGTGTTTTTATATTATGAAGAATAAATCTCAAACCAATTGGATTTGAAATTTGAAATTTATCTCCAGCTAATGAATAATCATATAGGAAATTAGATACCTCTCCTTCATCAATTTTTTCAATTANAAAACTTACTNTATCTTTTTGGGGAGTGCTAGCTATTGAATAAGGTCTTATGGCTTGATATCCATTNTCAGCTGTTAGACAAATTTCAGAATATTGACCAGGAATATGTCCNTTCCAATTTTCAACCNTAAATTCTAAAAAACAAAGTTTGTCATCTATGATTTTTTTTTTCAACAAAGTAGCGGAATTAAAATGTTGAGTAAATGTCATTGTCCAGAATATCTCTGTTCTTTCCACGGATCTCCGTACATATGATAGCCATAATTTTCCCAAAAACCTGGTTTATCATTATCAATAAAATCTATTCTATTTAGCCATTTTGCAGATTTCCAAAAGTATAAATGAGGAACGATTAATCTTATTGGACCTCCATGCTCAGGGCTTATTGTTTCATCCTCATATGAGTATGAAACAATAGTGTTTTCCATCATTAGNTCTGAGAGTGGTACATTAGTGGTATAGCCTGTTGATGAGCCTATCATAGTCCATTCTGAAGGAGGGTCAATTTTCAATTCTTTTAGAATCGAACTGATTTGTACCCCTTTCCATTTCATGTCTAATTTTGACCAACGTGTTACACAATGAATATCTTGAGTTATCTCTTTTTCTGGAAGACTCTTTAGTTGTTCCCAACTGATTTCTGCCAAATCTGTACTTTTATAACTTATACTCAGGGTCCAGTTCTCAATATCAATTTTAGGAGTTGGTTCTGCTGATAAAACAGGGAATCTGTTTTCTAAATATTGACCAGGTGGAATCCTTTCATTTTTATTTTTTTTACCAAAAAAACCTCTTGTTACCAATTCGTGAAACTCCCATCTTCCCTCGATAATCTTGGAGAAAATCCTGTTGGATCAACCCTCATTGACTCTGCTACATCCATGTCTATATCTACTCCAAGTCCAGGAGTGTCTGGACACCATGAAAAACCATCTTCCCATTCAATTTGTTTAGGAAAAAGTTTCTGAGCGTAGGTTCCTGGAGCTTTAGGCATCTCTTGAACNCCTACATTACTTGATGCCATACACAATGAAACGCAAGCNGCNGCAGAAACTGGCCCTAAAGGATTATGTGGAACGATATTTATATAATGAGTTTCAGCCCAGTGGGTAATTTTTAAAGCTTCGGTTAAACCTCCAACAATACATAGATCAATTCTTGCATAATCAATTAATTCATTTTCAATTACTTCTCTGAATGGCCATTTAGATGCCCATTGTTCACCTGCAGCTATAGGCAGGTTTATTTTGTTTCTTATATGATTATATGATCCTGGATTTTCCGATCTTATAGGATCTTCTATAAAGAAAGGTTTTAGAGGNTCAAGATCTTTACACATTTCGATTACTTCCGGAGGATCCAATCTGGTATGAACATCAAATGATATCTCTGGATCATACCCAAACCTTTCTCTTACTTGCCCCATTATTTCTACTGCTACTTTTATAGATTTTCTTGGTTCTAAAATTCCAGATTCTAAATCATCTATAAAGTTACTTGGTTGATGCCATCTAAGGAATTTCCACCCCTTATTGAGATGGTCTTCACATGTATCTAAAAATTCCTTAACTGAGTTTCCTTGAGTATGAGGATAACAAATCACTTTTTCTCTATAAGGTCCTCCCAAGAGTTTATAAACAGGTAAATCTACTGATTTTGCTTTTATATCCCACAGTGCTATATCAATAGCAGATATTGCACATGAATATATTTTATCTGCTGGGAAAAAAGAACTTCTGAACATTACTTGCCATAATCTTTCTGTCTCCCAAGGATCAGATCCTATAACAAGTTCAGAAAGATGGTCAATTGCTTTTGAAATAGCATTTCCTTGTCTTGCTATTCCAACTTCACCAAGACCATGAATCCCTTTATCAGTATCAATTTTAACAAAGAAGTAAACTCTACCTTCTTCATCTCTGATTGGAATGCTAGTAATTTTAGTAACTTTCATAGTTTATCCTCTCATTTCCATTTAACTTCATCTTTTTCTAATCCTTTTATATATAGGCCAGCACCTTCTCTCCTAAACCATGGTCTTTTTGGCTCTCTATCATATTTAGTTTCCTGTAATTTCTTTAATTTTTTTTCATCAACTATTAAGCCTATTCCCGGAGTATTGTCTAAATGAACAAATCCATCCTCAATATGGTCATTCCATTTTGAATATGCTTTTTCTCTTCCTGGATCAACAACTTCCATCATAATGTGATTTGGAATACTAGTAGCGATTTGCGCATTATAATTTCCTATACAATTCATAGTTGTTACAGGGAGTTCATATGCATATGCAAAATTTCCTATTTGTCTCAATCCAGTTATTCCTGACTGATAAGAACTAACGTTTAGAATATCTACTGCTTGATTATCTATTAGAGGATAAAAATCTCCAACATTATTAAGATTTTCTCCACTNGATACAGCGGCTCTAATATTATCTGAAACCATTTTTAGACCTTTATAGTCCCATCTTCTTACAGGTTCTTCTGCCCAAAAAATATCAAATTTTTCTTCTATTTTACTTATAGTTTGTATAGCTTTTTTCACNGACCAATATTCATTAGAATCAACCATNATTCTTGGCCTCTTANAATTTTCTGCTAATGCATCATAAACTATTCCTATTCTTCTAAGGTCATCATCGTAAGATAAACCTATCTTAACCTTCCCAGAGTCAACACCCTTATCTGACATACCCTTAAAAAATTTGTATAGATCCTCATCTGTCAAACAATATCCTATATCAGAAGCATATACTTTACATTTAGGATCATCACTTCCAAGAGTTTTCCATAAAGGTTCATCATTTATTTTTGATTTAATATCCCATAATGCAATATCTATAGCTGATAGAGCACCATGTACTTCTCCTTCATCTCCACCTTTGAAAGCATAACGAATCATATTTTGCCAATGAGTAAAAGTTTCTCTAGGATCTTTACCTTCAATAACCTTAAATAAGTTATTTACTTGGCCATTTCCTAAAGGTGCTACTCCGCTTATTCCCTCATCAGTATCAATTATCAAAATACTTGAAACTATAAGATCATCNCCTTCAGGACCATTAGCATCTCCTAAAGGTCTATCCATTAGTTCAAGATATGTCTCTAATCTAAAGTCGGTTATTTTCATTTTGAATTAGCCTCTTTNATTTCATCTTTAGTTGGGGGGACTTCATATAATCCTGCTCCAGCTCTTCTACCATATGGGCTCGGTCCTGATTTTACAGAAATTTTATTCACGACAGATTTATTTAGCTCTTCATAGTCTATGGTTATACCATGACCAGGTTTATCTCCTAATACAGCTAATCCATTTTCTATCTTAACATCCCATTTATAAGCTTTAGTTTCAGGCTCTGGATGTGGAATTTCTATTGTAATACAATTTGGTATTGCACTCGCAATATGTGCATGCAGTATACCTGCTGATCCTCCTAAAGTTATAGGCAATTCTAATCCATAAGCTGCATCAGCAATTTGAAGAGCACCTGTAATTCCTGTCATTCCATGGCTAACTTGGATTACATCAGCAGATCTATGATGAAAATAAGGTAAAAAGTCTCCCAATGTATCTAGATTTTCTCCAGCACAAACAGGAGTTTTTAGGGCATCAGATACTTTTTTTAGACCCAAAAAATCCCATCTTCTAGCAGGCTCTTCAATCCAACCTAATGTAAACCTTTCTTCCATTTCTGAAACTTTTCTAATTGTTTGTTTTGGTGACCAGTATTCATTGGAATCAATATAGAGAATAGGATCATCATTNTTGATAGATAAAGCATTTCTCATTATTTCTAANCTTCTTAAGTCAGAATCTTGATCTAGTCCTACTTTCAATTTNGCAGACTTAAANCCATAGTTTTTAGCCATCTTTTTGTACCANTTTCCAAGCTTNTCGTCGTTCAAAGGTAAAGCNATATCGGATGCATAAGCGTTTATAGGTTTTTTACTACCTCCAAGAGTTTTCCAAAGTGGCTCTTCATTTACNTTAGATCTAAGATCCCACATNGCGACATCTAACGCAGTAATTGCATCGTTNGCAATTCCATCATGTCCTCCNTTAAAAAATCTATCTACCATTTTTTTCCAAATACTGTAGACAGCTTTNGGATCNGATCCAACAANNATTCCTTCAAATANNGATTTTATTTGAGNNATTGNGTTNCCNCCNCCNATNGAAATTCCCACTAGNCCTTCNTCAGTAATTAGCTCTACCAAACATGATCCTGATTTAGTTCTGCCTCTNGGAGAATTTGCATCCCCCATAACTCTATCAAGCTCAAATTCGAATANTGTTGTCTTTAATTCAACTATTTTCATTTTTGAATTTTATTAATATCTTGGATAAATTCACTAAGGATTTATCTTGAGAAAAAGTTTATTATTTAATAATGAATCATATGAAACAAAAAATTATAAGTAACTTTAGTCCACTTTCTTGGATATTTTTTTCTNTATTATTTTTTATTTTGNTTTTTATTTGTAATTTGATTTTTNAANATTCAAAGATANTAAGTGCAGATGAGACTTCTGATGAGAAAACAATATTTTTAGCATTNGANATGAATTATAAAAATCAAGANGAACTTGAAACNTCTAAAGATATTATAAATCAAATANTAAAGTACTATTCCAAAGANTCAANTACNGANNTNGTTTTTCAGCCATATGGATCAAAAAGCTATGATCCACAAGTTATAAATNTAGAAAANCATGAATCANTAGTTTCTGAATTTTTTAATACTAATANNAAAGAGTCAGATGATTTATTNTCNAATCACTATCTGATAATNTCTGAAGCNTTTACAAAAATAGCTGAAAATACTGACACAACTAATTCAGAACTNTTTATTATTTCTAANTTGNGAATAAATAAATCTGAAGATTCNTCNCAAATAAANNTAAGCAATCTTTCAGATTTATATTTATCTTCAGGGATAAAATTTAATGTAATGTCTCTACAATCAGCAACTGTGGATGAAAGAAATTTNTTTATTGATCTTTCTGAAAATACTGGAGGNTCATATATTGATTTTGGGGCTAGTTNNGCAATGGTAGAATTTTTGAAATTATTTATGGATGATCCAATNTCTATTTTACAAACTAATCTAACTCCTAAGCCTTTATCAAATTTTATTAATATACCTCCNACAGTTANTAGAATAAAAGTTGGTTTTTATAGNCAAGATAATACTACNCAAGTATCTNTNATTAATCCAAANGGNTTNGAGATAAANCCAAAAATTGATTATGATTATTGGCACCTTTCAAATATATTATTTTTGGATATTTTAGAACCAGAATCTGGAACATGGACAGTAATTACAAATGGTNATTCNGGAAGATTTGAAATAATNACAGATACANATAATCCATTGAGNTTAAGTACTCAAGGGCAAAAAGTTTTTTCATCCGATTCTCCNGTGATTCTNGANGTAGGGGCTTTTATTGAAGGTAAATTATCAAATATTGAAAATGCTGAGATGCAGTTAAGGGTTCGTGATAATAAAGGATCAGAAACTATACAAATAATGAATGATTTAGGGCAAAAGNAAGATAAGATAGCATTCGATGGNATTTATACTGTTGANCTACCTCCTTATTCTGAACAATCAATATTAGACGTTCAATATACNTTACAATGGAAAGATATTTCTACTCCCGTNGTTCACAATGATCAAATTAAGATTGAGTTCTTTCCAGAAATTCANATCACGAAAATATCAGATTTGAGAGGGAAGTCTGAAAGTGAATTNAATGTTATTACATTTGAAACTAGAGTAAATTCCTATCCTTATCTAGTTAGTTTAGACGAAATTNAAAGTTTAATAACACCANACGATAATTTCTCNTACAGAATTGAAAAAGTTAATCTNAAAGATACNGATAAATCCTACATATTTAATCTATTTCTTGAATCTAANGAAAAAATNAAAGGAGATGTATTNTTTGACTTNAATCTTNATACAAAATATTTAGAAAAAGATTACAAAAGCACTATTAAGAAAGTACAGGTAAGTGTAAATACTAAATATTTATATATAGTAGGCATTAGATATTATTATTGGATACTTATATTTGTAGTAATNATCATTGCCTTGACTTTGATNATAAACAACTTGAGACAAACTAAAATAACAGGCTANCTAACTGATGTTCAAAATAATATTATTGTTGATTTTTCANCAATAAAAAGAAATCCNATTTCAAAATTTNTATATCCNAAAAGATTAAATTTTAATTCTATAAATCAACTACCATATTCCGGTGGTTACTTTGAGTTTGNTGGAGATAAAGTGTACATGGANATACNGCCTGTNGAAGGAGATCCAAGTNTAAGAATCAATTCTGTTCCAGCAAATGGTAGAAGCGATATAACAAATGGACCTTGGATNGGTTCTTCAGGCAAACAAGTNAGATTTAAGAAAAATATTCCTTACATTGATATGTAATTTATTTGATTTCAATTTTTATTGAATTAATTACAGTNCCAGGAGCAGAATCTCTCATTGGGTCTCTTAGTCTTATACTCTTAACCACATCCATTCCNTCTNATACTTTTCCAAANACTGCATGACANGATACCTGCATGTTCTGACAATTTTTAGGCTTATTGTTTGCGTCGAAAGCATCTAAGAAAGGTTGTGGAGCAAAAGTTATAAAAAATTGACTNCCATTAGTATTTACNCCAGAGTTAGCCATAGANANNATCCCTTCAGNATCATGCCTTAGATCNACGTGAAATTCATCTGCAAATCTATAACCTGGNTTNCCAGCTCCTGTACCAGATGGGTCTCCTCCTTGTGCCATAAAGTTTGGTANTACCCTATGAAATGTTGTCTTATCATAATATCCAGATTGTGCTAAATTNATNAAATTTTCAACTGTATAAGGAACTTGATCATCATACAAAANTATAGAAAANGATCCAACCTCAGTATCAAAAATAGCTGTATATTCCTTTGATTGGTCAATATTTCCTACAGGAGGTCCCATTATTTGATCAGTAATTCCTAAAGCATTTTCAGAGTCAGAGCAAGCTATGAAAACAGCAAGAATTGAAAATATTAGCAGANAAGTGTTTATTCTAAGTATTTTTTTTATATTCATCAAATTCTCCTGTATATATATAATTTTTATACTAATTAATTTAATTATGGATAAAAAACCTCAAGATATTCAAGCATTTTTTTTAGGGAAGATAGACTATTTGTCTGGTTTAAGATTTCAAGAAAAAATTAATAGTTTAGTTTATTCAAATGAAATAAACCAGACTATTTTATTTTTAGAGCATAACAATGTTTTAACTTACGGATCAAATGAAAAAATTTCTGATGAAGAAATAAAACAATTAAATAANGAAAATAAAAATTTATCTCACGTAAGGACTACTAGAGGAGGTCAAGTTACGCTGCATAATCCGGGGCAGCTAATTTGTTATCCGATAATCAATTTAAAAAATTATTTTGAAGGTGTACTTGATTACGTAAAATTTTTGGAAAAATCTATTATTAGATCACTTGATCATTATGCCATTAAGTCTCATACAGTAAATAACAGAAGGGGTATATGGGTAAACGGTGAACCCAATGAAAAATATGTAGAGAATAAAAACCCTTCNGGTCAGAAAATTGCTGCAATAGGTTTGAAGGTGATCAGATATATAACTTTGCATGGATTTTCACTAAACGTTAACAATGATCTAGATATGTTCAAAATATTTACACCGTGCGGGATGCCTGGACTAGAGGTAAATTCAATCAAAAATATTTCAAATAAAGAAATAAATCTTTATGAAGTTGCTCAAAAAATATGTATTTCTATGAGTGAAATTTTACAAATACCAATAGAATTAGATACGGAAATTACTAAATTAGGAGTAAAAATTGACTAAAACTTTATCAGGATTTGAGTTTTTGGAATGTTCACTAAGTGGTGAAAAATATCCCATTGATAAACCTATGAGACTTAGTCCTAGCTCCGAAAAACCACTTCTTGCAAGATATGATTTTGAAAAAATTTCTAAATCTTTTACTCCAAAAAATCTTTTAGGCAGAAGGAACGATATGTGGAGATATGAAGAATTACTACCGGTCCTTGATGATGAAAAAATTATTTCTTTAGGGGAGGGAAATACTCCATTTATGAAAATGAATAATTTATCAAAAAAGTTATCAATAAAGAATTTCTTTGTAAAAGATGAGAGTAATAATCCAACTGGATCATTTAAAGCTAGAGGTTTGTCAGCAGCTATTTCTAAAGCTAATGAGTACGGTATTAAGGGGATAGTTATGCCTTCTGCTGGTAATGCTGCAGGGGCCATGTCTGCTTATGCTTCTAAAGCTAACATGGAAGCTAATGTATTTATGCCCAAAGATGCACCANTGGCCAACAAAATGGAATGTGNAGCTTTCGGAGCNAATGTGAATTTAGTAGATGGATTTATTTCNGATGCTGGGAAAGCGTCAGCTGTAGCTGCTGAAAAATATGGTTATTTTGATGTTTCTACACTAAAAGAACCTTANAGGGTTGAAGGTAAAAAAACTATGGGATTAGAGATTGCTGAACAAATGAATTGGGAAGTNCCTGACGTAATTATNTATCCTACTGGAGGTGGGACNGGNATTGTTGGTATTTGGAAAGCTTTCGAAGAGCTTGAAAAATTAAGTTTAGTTTCCNCAAAAAAACCNAAAATGGTTGTNGTNCAAGCAGAAGGATGTTCACCATTAGTAGATGCNTATGAAAAAAATGAAAAATTTGCGAAACCTTTTGAAAACCCNAAGACTTTGGCTGCAGGNATGAGGGTCCCTTTAGCAGTTGGAGATTTTATAATTTATGATATTTTGCANAANAGTAAAGGAACTGCAATAAGAATTAATGACGANGAGATGCTAGANGGAGTATCTTTACTTGCTTCNGAAGANGGNATTTTTGCNGCTCCAGAAGGNGGNGCTATNGTAATGGCTTCAAAAAAATTAAGAGAAANTAATTTTATAAAAGATACAGACAAAGTTGTACTTGTAAATACNGGTTCNGCTTACAAATATTTAGATATGATGGAAANAAGATTTTGGGGAGACTAAATTTCTTGTCCATCCCATTCAATTACATGGCTAGATATGCCATTAGGATAAGCATCTTTATACTCGTCTACAAGTAAACCCATTACAACTGAATTGTATCTTTTNCCATCTTTAGGTCTACTTTTTCTGAAAGTTCCCTCATGAANAAATCCAATTTTTTTGAATAGTTCNATAGCATTTGAATTATATTCAGGTATATCAACCCATGCTCTATACATTCCCAAGTTCAGAAAACTATGCTCGAGTAATGCTAAAGCAGTTTGTGTTCCATATCCTTTATGCCAATAGTCTTTATTACCTATAAGAACAGAAATTTGTACATCGCCTAATGATTCNTCTATTGAAAGTTGCCCTTCACCAATATGAAGTTNATCATGATATATTGAAAAAATTGANCTGTGAGGCTCATGNTGTGGNTCATGAAAAACCTCGTCCCATTCTTCTTGAGTAGCATTTANCATATCTTTTGGTTCATAACCTAAGTGAGCNGATTTGTTAAANGCATATTGACCAAACCANTTCTCGTAAACTTCCTTATCCTCAATCCATTCNACTATTCTTGGAATATCTTCTCTAATTACGTTTTTTAAGCTGACAAAATTGTTATTTTTCATAAAACCATATTAAAACTTATTAAAATTGTTGTAATCATATATTTACCTTTAAGATGATTATAGTAAATTATAATACAAAGAGAATTATATATTCAAAAGGGGTTATATTATGGCAGATTGGAAAATGGAAGCTGAAATAGAGTACTGCGTACCTTGTGGTTACGCAAATTTAGCTGCATGGATGACTAGTGAGCTTTTTCAAGCAGCAGGTACAGCTATAGCTATCTCATTGAAACCTGGTACAGCTGGAGCATTCAAAGTTACTGTAGACAATGAAGTACTTTGGGATAAAAAAGCTCAAGGTAAGTCACCGGATATTATGGAAGCTAAAGAACTAAAGGCTAAAGTTATTAACAAGCTTGAATCTTTGGCAAAAGTTTAAGATAATATTCTAAAAATCAACTCTAAATGGAACAATCGTATTTACAAGAATATAGTTTGTTGTTAATTTTTGTTGCGCTATCAATCATAGTACCAATAGGAATGTTAGCAGCTGCCAAATTTGGCTCTAAATTTGGGATTACACCTATAAGATCTTCTAAAATAAAGAAATCTGCCTATGAGGGAGGTCATCCTGCATTTAGTGAAAAACCTTCATTGTTTAGCTTTGGGTATTTTTATTACGCTTTATTATTTGTTGCATTTGATGTTGAAACTGTACTTATTTTCCCATGGGCTGTAAGTCATGGATTGATTACAAACGTTTGGGGAATAATTCCCTTTTTGGGGATAATGTTTTTCTTGGCAGTTTTGACTGTCTCTTTTATATATGTTTGGCTTAAGGGGTGTTTAGAATGGATAAAATAGAAAGAATTCCTTTAGATGTTTCAACTAAAGCTCTTGATAAAGAAGAAGGTGGATTGATCAATTCAATGAAGTCGACTCATATTGCTCCCTTCCCTGAGCCCATTATTGATCAAGATGATATAGATAAAAATGTTATAGTTTCTTCNGTAGATCAATTACTTAATTTCGCTAGAAAATCAAGTTTATTTCCTCTTCAATTTGGACTTGCATGTTGTGCTTTTGAAATGATTGCATCTGCTATGAGTAGATTTGATATCTCAAGATTTGGAATGGAAGTTTTTAGAGCTACTCCAAGGCAGGCTGATTTAATGATTGTTGCTGGTACAGTAACTTGGAAAATGGCAGTTCCTTTGAGGCGTCTTTATGACCAAATGGCAGAACCAAAATGGGTTATTTCTATGGGAGTTTGTGCGACTTCAGGAGGTCCTTACTATGAAAGTTATTCAGTAGTTCCTGGAGTTAATCACATAGTACCAGTGGATGTATATGTACCTGGATGCCCTCCAAGGCCAGATGCATTACTATATGGGATTATGCAATTACACGAAAAGATAAAGAAATATAGCCTGACTGGTCAAAAGGCAGGAGATGTCTAATAATGATTGAATGGAACGGTAAAAAATTAGCTGAAGAAATTTCAAATCATATTTCAGATAGCGTTGTATCTTCTGATGATCATTCTGTTTATATTTCAAGAGAAAAAATTTATGAAGTTTTAAAGTTTTTGAAAGAAACTTCAGGCTTTTCATTTGATTTATTGTCATCTATTACTGCGGTTGATTATATTGATCATTTTGAGGTCGTCTATCATTTGAAATCGTTAATTACTTTGTCAAAAGCTACTTTAAAAGTGAAATTAGGTTTTGGAAGAGAAGATCAACCTGAAATAGACAGTGCATATAACCTTTGGAAAGGGGCAGACTTCCAGGAGAGAGAAGTTTTTGATTTGATGGGGATACATTTTGTAAATCATCCAAATCTTAAAAGAATTCTTCTTTGGGATGGTTTCCCTGGTCATCCGTTAAGAAAAGATTTTGTGACAAATTCTCAGTCAGTTGTCGATGATGGAGAGGATAAATAATGTCTATTAAAAGTGAACCGATAACAATCAATCTAGGTCCCCAACATCCATCTACCCATGGTGTTTTTAGAATGAGAGTAACATTTGATGGAGAAACTATTATAGATGTGGAGCCTATTTTTGGTTATCTTCATAGAGGAACCGAAAAACTAGCTGAAGAAAGAACTTACACTCAGGTTGTAACTTTGACAGATAGAATGGACTATGTTTCTTCAATGTTGAATAATCAAGGGTATATTTTAGCTCTAGAAAAACTTTCNAATATCACACCCGAGCCGAGAGGTGTTTGGCTAAGAATGATAGCCTCTGAGTTACAAAGAATAGCTAGTCATCTAGTTGCAGTAGGTTTTTTGATTCAAGATCTAGGTGCATGGGGGACACCACTTACTTATGCTATGAGAGAAAGAGAAAAGATACTGCAAATGTTTGAGATGTTATGTGGTGCAAGAATTACTAACTCATATCTAAGGCCAGGAGGTGTTTTTATGGATGCACCTGAACAATTTTGGGTAGCACTTAAAGATTTTGTAGATGACTTCCCCTCAAAAGTTGATGAGTTAGAAAAACTATTGACCTCGAATGAGATAATTTTTTCAAGAACAAAAGATATTGCAGTTCTGACTCCTGANCAAGCAATAAATGCATCAATTACTGGACCTATATTGAGGTCAACGGGTGTATCTTGGGACCTAAGAAAAGATGATACATATGATTTTTACGATCAGGTAAATTTCGATATTCCAACCCATTCAGCTGGTGATAACTACTCTAGATATTTGCTCAGAGTACAAGAGATGAGAGAAAGTCTAAAAATTGTCAAACAATGCGTAGAAAATATTGAACCTGGACCTGTTAGACCTCATCATGATGAGGTTCCTTTTCTTGTAAGGCCTCCAAAAGGAGATTGCTATGTGGCAATTGAAGGATCTAAAGGAGAACTAGGATTTTATCTTGTTTCAGATGGATCTATATCTCCCTACAGATGGCATGTTAGATCTTCATCACTCATTAACCTAACGCTTCTTAGGGATATGTTAATTGGTACTTTATTTGGAGACTTATTTGTAACTTTTGGAGGAATAGATATAAATATGGGAGAGGTTGATAGATAGTGTTTGAATTTATTTACAATATCCTTGACTCAATTATAGATATTTTCATTAAGGATATTAAGTTTGAAAGCTATATACTTACAGCAATCACAGGCGTTATTATAGCTTTTGCTGTTATAAATGGTGTGCTTGGAGGTGTTTTAGCTCTTATATGGGGAGAAAGAAGACTTCTTGGTAGATTTCAACAAAGAACTGGGCCTAATAGGTGGGGGCCACAAGGTTTGCTTACATCTGTTGCTGACGCTGTTAAAGTGATGTTTAAGGAAGACATTGTTCCTGAAGAGGCTGACCACTATATATTTAATATTGCCCCTCTTTTACTAGTTATACCTGTTTTTATAATTTTCTCTGTTATACCTTTTGGAATTAGCTTGTACGCAGTTGATATAAATGTCAGTGTTTTATTTATTTTGGCTATAACGTCGATTAGTGGCCTTTCTATAATTTGTGCAGCATGGGCTTCAGCAAATAGGATAGCAATTTTCTCAGCTTTGAGATCAGTTGCTATGTTGATTTCATACGAAATCCCTGTTGGTTTGTCTCTAGTTGGAATACTTTTAATTACAGAATCTATGTCTGTTATGGATATAGTTACTTATCAAAGTATTCCTTTCATATTAATTCAGCCTGTTGCTGCAATAGTTTTCTTTTTAGGTTCATTGGCTGAAATAAATAGAACTCCTTTTGATTTGACGGAAGCTGAATCTGAGTTAGCAGCTGGTTATCAGAATGACTATTCGGGTATGAAATGGGGATTGTTTTATCTTGGTGAATTTGCTGCAGCTATTGCCGCAGCTACAGTTTTTTCTACATTGTTTTTAGGCGGGCCTAACGGGCCTATTTTACCTGGTTTATTTTGGCTTACGATCAAAGTGATAGCTGTTTTATTTTTTATNATTTGGATACGAGCATCTTGGCCAAGATTTAGAATAGATCAAGTACTAAATTTGGCTTGGAAAGGATTGTTTGAATTAACTTTAGTAAACATTGTTGTTACCTCTATTGCAGTAATTATTTGGACTGATTTAGACTCAAATAGGTTGTTATACATAGGTTTAGTTAATTGGATTTTTGCNTTTCCATTTGTCCTTTTGATATTCAAGCTATTGAAAACAAAAAAATATGAATCAGATACAAAGTCGTCTTCTTACTATCCTGTTGGTTCAGATTCACCTAAATTTAAAAAGGAGATCAAATAAATGATAGGNTTTGGCTTAATAAAAGGACTTTCAGTAACTCTCAGAAATCTATTTGGACCAGTTTTTACAATCCAATATCCAGATAAAAGNGTTGGTGTATTNGGTTTGGCTAAAAGTAAAAAGTCATCTGTCTTAAACTTANTTAAATCACATCCNAAAGAATTTTTATTTGCTTTNGTTGGAATGGCTAAGGTTGANGTNANAATAGAGCAATTTCCAAGATTTAGAGGAAACGAATTTGTTTGGTACGATGATAGATGTACAGCCTGTGCTTCATGTGCTAAATATTGTCCCTTGGGAATTATTGAAATTGTTACTCATGCCAGTGGTGAAAATTTGCAAGCAGGAGAAAATTATGCAATAGATAAATTTGACATAGATACAGGAAGATGCATGTTTTGTGGATTGTGTGTTGAGGCTTGTCCTTACGATGCCTTACATATGGGAACAGATTTTGAAAGAGGAAACTATCATAGAGCTAAACTAGTCCTTGATAAAGAAACTCTAATTTCTCAAGATAAAAATCCAAGTAGTTGGTTCCGCCCTCAATTTGAAGAAAAAGAATATAATCCTTGGGATTCTGATCTAGGAGATTATAAAGAAGCTGGTAGACATGAAAAGCCAAGCTATGAAAAAATCAAACAGAATTGGGTAAATAAGAGGAAGTTTAATGGATAATTTATTAGATATTTTTCTAGTTATTGTTTCTGTAGTAGGAATTGCGAGTGCTAGTTATGTTGTTGCCCAAACAAACGTTTTTCGTGCAGCTTTGGCTTTGGCTTTATCTTTTATGACTGTTGCTGTGGTGTTTTTTGCAATTAATGCAGAATTTCTTGGAGCTGTACAGATTTTAGTTTATATAGGGGCTGTTTCTGTCCTAATGGCATTTTCTGTTTTATTAGTAAAGGACCTTCAAACTGCTTCTAGTTCAACAGTTGGGACAAGGTTCATACTTTCATCAGTTTCTTCTCTGCTAATTTTTGTTGTACTTGTTCTTGTAATTTTAGGAACTGATTGGAATAAAACAAATCAAATTGAGAATGGAGACTTCAGACAAGCTTTATTTGAAAAATATGTCATTGACGAAGAAAATAAAATGATAATCACTAATTTAGATAAAAATGATAATNCTAACTTAGATTTGCGTGAAGGTTTATTTAACGATTCCATTATTCCGATAGGTTCTTTACTTTCGACAAAATATTTTATTTCTCTGCAACTTATAGGATTGATAATAGTTGCATGTGTTATTGGTTCTATAGCTATAACTAAAAATACTATTGAAAATGAAGAGGAAGGGGATAAAGAGACTATATGACTTTAGAGATTATATTGATTTTTTCAGCTGCATTATTTTCTATAGGAATTTTTGGATTGCTTACTAGAAAAAATATAGTAATAACACTAATGTCACTAGAACTGATTTTTAATTCAGTTGTACTATCTATTGTTGGTTTTAATAGATTTACTATGAATTTTTNNCCAAGTAATGAAATAGCATTAGATTCATTTTTCGCTATCTTATCAGGAAATATAATGGGGATTTTTATCATTTGTGTAGCTGCGGGTGAAACTGCCCTTGCTCTAGCAATGGTTTTAGCTCTTGGTAAATTTAAGTCGACAGTAGAATTAGACGATTTGTCAGAAATGAAGAATTAAAATATGTGGATTGATTATAAAAAAGTTAATAACCTAAGTATTGCTGAAGCATACAAAGATTTACTTGAAGCTGAAGGTTTGCCAACTAGAATCATTCCAGAGGAAGGCTTGCTTGAATGGTCAGAATTATCTGTATTTAGAATTCTTGTACCAAAGGGTCGAGAGCACGTAGCTGATGAAATAATAAGAAAGGTTTAGAGGGAAGCTTTTTTGATTGAGACATTAACATTATTAATTTTACTGATACCATTTGGAGTTTTTTTATTTCATTCCTNTTTATTACTTACTCTAGGCCCTGATAAAAGAGAATTATCTGGTTATATAAATTCATTATTTATAGGATTGTGTTTTCTATTCTCTATAATAGTGATTTTTAATATTGAAGATTTTTCTTCAACTATTTCTTTCAGTTGGATTAGCATTGGTAATGTTGATCTAAATTTTTCATTGATGCTGGATCCNCTTACAGCCATTATGCTAGTAGTTGTTTCTGGAATATCATTTCTTGTTCAAATTTATTCAATAGGTTATATGCATGATGATAAGAGCTTTTCAAAATATTTTGCTTANATGGCTCTTTTCACCGGATCAATGCTTGGTTTAGTTGTTTCAAGAAATATTTTGCAGTTATTTATATTTTGGGAATTAGTAGGAGTTTCATCATATTTACTAATTGGTTTCTGGCATGAACGAAGTTCTGCAGCTGCAGCTGCAAAAAAAGCCTTCATTATGACGAGGCTTGGAGATTTTGGTTTTTTGTTCTCTATAATTTATTTATTCAATCTAAATTCAAATTATTTAGAAATTCCTATATTATATGAAGCAATATTAAATGAAGAAATATCTAGCAGAGTTGCTACAATTTTAGCAGCAGGTTTTTTGATAGGTGGTATTGGTAAGTCTGCTCAATTCCCATTACATAATTGGCTTCCTGACGCTATGGAAGGGCCTACTTCAGTTTCTGCTCTTATTCATTCTGCAACAATGGTTACAGCTGGAGTTTTTCTTATAGCTAGATTATTTCCGTTATTTCAAATTTCTGAATTAATGCCACTCATTGCAATAGTTGGAGCTTTGACAGCTTTCATTTCTGCAACTATGGCATTAACAACTACAGATATAAAAAGAGTTCTTGCTTATTCTACAATTTCTCAACTAGGATATATGTTTATGGCATTAGGTCTTGGTGCATATACTGCAGCAATTTTCCATCTATTCACTCATGCTTTTTTCAAAGCAGGTTTGTTCCTAAGTTCAGGTTCAGTTCATCATGCTGCGGGGACATTTAATATGAAATATATGGGTGGACTGAAGAACAATATGAAGTTTACATATTACAGCATGTTAATTTGTTCTCTATCATTAGCAGGACTTTTCCCTTTGTCAGGATTTTGGTCTAAAGATGAAATCATATTATCTGCATATTTATATGGAGGATTCCTAGGAAANATTTGCTTAATTATTGGTTTATTTGTTGCCTTTCTTACTGCCTTTTATATGTTTAGAGCTGTGACTCTAACATTCATGGGAGAATTTAGAGGAGGAGGGGATAAAGAATCTGAAGATTTGAAAAAAAATAATTTACCTGTTCCTGCAACAGTAGAGCATGTTCATCTTGGTGAATCTCCTAAAAATATGGTTTATCCAATTTTACTATTATCATTTTTTGCAATATTTATTGGATATTTGGTCAATCCGGTTTTCTCAAATATTATATTTATAGACAAACATCTCTTTGGAGTTTTTCTTGAAAAAAGTCTAGAGATTTTTCATTTCCATGGTCATCATTCATTTAATTTTTCTATTGCACTTGTTTCTTCTTTTGTAGCTATACTAGGAATACTTTTTGGTATAAATACTTANAGAAANAAAATNGAAATATCAAAAAANAAGTTTTTCTTATCGATAAATAANTTTTTGGACAAGAAATATTTCATGGATCATTTATATGAAAAAATTGTAGTTGAAAATATTTTTTATGAGATAATTTGTTGGGGTAGTGAATGGGTAGATAAAAATATTTTTGATGGAATAAATATCAATCTTTCTAAGCTGACTAGTCGATTAAGCTTAAGATCTCTTAGATTACAAGATGGTCAAATACATACATATAGTTTAGCAATGATAATGTTTGCAAGTGTTGCTATATTTGTCATGGTTTTATTAGGTTAGTTTATGTTAGATTATATTGTTACAATTACTATATTTTTCCCAGCTATAACAGCAATCTTTCTACTTCTATTGAATGATAGAAAAAAAATAGTAATCACATCTATTTCATCATCAGTGTTGACATTTTTATTGTCTCTAGTTGTTTTCCTTTCTTATGACAAGTCAAAGGGAGGAATTCAGTTTATTGATCATTTTCAATGGATTGATTCATTAAATATTAAGTCTTCCTATTTAGTAGGTGTTGATGGATTCTCTGCACCCCTTGTTCTTTTGACTGGCCTCCTTTCTATGGTTGCATGTATGGCTTCTTGGAGAATAGAGAAAAGAGTAAAAGAATATTTTATTTGGATACTTTTGCTTGTAACAAGTGTTATGGGTGTATTTACTGCTTTAGATTTACTTTTGTTCTTCGTATTTTTTGAATTTGAACTTATACCAATGTATATGCTAATTAGTATTTGGGGATCAGGAAGAAAAGAATATTCAGCAACAAAATTTGTTATTTTNACTCTTGCTGGAGGAGCCTTTATGCTAGTGGCAATTTTAGCTCTTTTCTCAAGCGAATCAGTAACTAATTTATCAATGGTTTCGATTGATGAATTGGGAATAATAGGTATTCCAGAGTTGATTGCTGGACAAAAACTAATTATTCCTGCATCAATAATTTTTATATTTTTCTTTATAGCCTTTGCAGTGAAACTTCCTCTTTGGCCTTTTCATAACTGGTTACCCGATGCTCATACAGACGCTCCTACAGCCGTTTCGATAATGCTAGCAGGAGTNCTACTAAAGATGGCAGGTTATGGATTATTCAGNATAAANCTTGGATTTTTTCAAGAAACTTATGGGTTCCAAATTTTTGATTATACAAATTTTCTAGTTATATTAGGAACNATTTCAATAATTTACGGTGCAATAGTTACACTTAGGCAAACTGACCTAAAGAGATTGATAGCATATTCTTCTATAAGTCATATGGGATATGTTCTTCTAGGNTTTTCAGCAATAACTAAGAATGGAGATTTCTCTTATTATGCTCTCAACGGTTCTGCNATGCAGATGTTTACTCATGGAACAATTACAGGATTATCTTTCTTGACGGTAGGATTGATTTATGACCGCACTCATACTAGAGATATAAATAAATTAGGAGCTATTGCTAGGAAAATGCCAATGGTTGCATTATTCTTTGTAATTTCTGGTCTAGCTTCATTAGGTCTTCCAGGATTATCAGGTTTTGTGTCAGAAATAATGGTATTTCTGGGTACTTATAAGGTCTATCCTGTAGAAACAATTATTTCAGCATTTGGTGTTGTATTAGCTGCGGGATATATTCTTTGGATGACACAGAGAGCGTTATTTGGTGACAATAACTTAGATAAATCAGATAAAACTTATGATTTTAATTCTCTTAAAGATGCAAATAGTTTAGATTTACTACCAGCATTTATTATTACAATCCCAATTATTTTGATAGGTTTTTTCCCAAATTTGTTTATTGAATTTTTTGACCTAGGTATAAAGGAGATTATAAAGTAATGCTATATGATGAAATGACATATATATTATCTCCAATTATTCTTGTTGCAACATCATTAATTGTTTTATTAGTAGAGTTTATTACGAAGAAAAAATCAGCTTTNTTGTTGACTACTATTACTGGTTTAGGAATTTCTACAATTATATTATTTATTCAATATTTATCTTTTGATCAACAGAAAAGTATTTTCTTTGGCACATTGATTTTTGATAAATTTTATTTATTTTCAGCCATAGTATTAATGATCATAACTTCATCNATANTNATAGGTTTTTATGATTATCTAAACAAACAAATTTCCTTTGTTTCAGAATTTATAAGCTTGATATTATTATCGCTAGTTGGATCACTATTTGTTATTATGGCGGTNGACTTCGTGACTATATANCTGTCTCTAGAACTTTCTTCATTACCAATAATNGCTCTAATTGCTTTTGGAAGAGGAAAATTCAGCCTTGAAGCTTCCTTTAAATATCTTATTTTAGCTTCTTTTTCTACNGGTATTTTTCTTACAGGTGTTGCCTATATTTACGGTGTTACAGGAAGTCTAAGTCTTGAAATAATAAATATAAGCGAAATAAATCCAGCAGTAACATTAGGAATAATTTTCATATTCATAGGTTTGGCTTTCAAATTATCAATTGCTCCATGGCATATGTGGACGCCTGATACATATCAAGGTTCTCCTATGCCTGTAGTAACATATTTATCTACAGCTTCAAAAGTTGCTGGATTTGTGTTGGCAATTAGAATTTTTTCAGAGATTTTTTCTGATAGCTTTACTTATTCGAATCTAATTATTCTTCTTTCTCTAATTTCTTTAGCCTCGATGACAATAGGAAACCTTGGAGCTATTTTGCAAAAAGATTTGAAAAGACTTTTTGCTTATTCAACAGTTGCACATGCAGGATATATGATAATTGGAGTAATTGCCTTAATTTCTTCTAACTCGTCAGCATCAACTACAATGTTTTATGTAGTTGGATATGCTATCACAAATATATCGGTATTTTTCTCTCTTCAACACATGATGAATCTTACCAAATCAACCTCTATTGACAGCATAAAAGGATTATTCCAGGCTCATCCTTTTGTTTCAATAATATTTGGTTTGGGAATACTAAGTTTGTTAGGAATTCCTGCGACAGTAGGTTTTATGGGTAAAGTTTTAGTTTTTTCATCTGCTGTAAATAATGGACTTGTTTTGTTAGCTGTTGCTGGAGTTATAAACTCATTTGTATCGGCATATTACTATTTGGGTTTATTGAGAAATGTTTTTGTATCTTCAGATAAATTCGAACAAAATGGAAATAGCAACAATACTTATATTTTAGTAGCATCTATATCATCAGTACTAGTTTTAGTTCTAGGAGTTTACCCTGATCTAATATTGTCTACAATAGATAATGTAATATCAGGACTATAGTTTAAGAAGGTAGATTATTTGATATATAAAAAAATTTGCTCTGTTGTAAATCCAGAGTCTGATCAAGCTAAGGATATATCTAGAAAGATTTCTGATCAATTTTCACAATGCTCATGGCAAATAGTTGATAATTTTGATTTTTCAAATATTAGTGCAATGGATCTTGTTGTCGCTATTGGAGGAGATGGAACTTTACTTAGAGCTGTTTCTCTATCAATTAAATATGATGTTCCTGTATTAGGTATTAATATGGGAAATGTTGGTTTCATGACAGAGATTGAAGGAGATAATGCAATTCTTGAATTAGAACATTATTTAGAAAATAGCGTAAGGGTAGAAGAAAGGTCTTTATTGGAAGTTGATTTCCAAAAAGATAATAAGAATTTATCATACAAAGCATTAAATGATATTGTTTTAGCTAGAGGCTCATCAGTATCTATGATCGAAACTATTACAGAAATAGACGGAATACATTTGGCAACCTATAGAGGTGACGGTATCGTCCTATCCACATCTACTGGTTCTACTGGCTATTCACTTGCACTTGGAGGTCCTGTTATTGATCCTAAGTCAAACGATTACTACATAAAACCAATTGCAACTCATATGAGTCAATTTGGAGGAGTAATAGTAAGTTCTGATTCATCATGTGAAATTACTGTTTCTTCAAGAAAAGATGCTCAAATAAGTATCGATGGATTTATTGAGCATGAATTATCAAGTGGAGATAAAATCATGGTAAAAATTTCTGATACAAAAGCTAAGTTTCTAAGAAAAAATCCTCCAAATCATTATTGGTCAACAATTACTGAAAAACTTGGAATTAGAAAAGGAAATTTCAGTAAATAATGTCTGATGATAAAGAATTAGTTTATAGTTCTGAATCTCTTAATATTAGACGAGATGTTTATAAAACGTCTAATAAAGTTATCATTAATAAAGATTTTGTTGAACATCCAGGTTCTGTCCTCATAATAGGTAATAGGGGAGATAAAATTTTGTTTGTTGAACAATGGAGGCAACCAGTTAAGGTAAAAACCTTAGAACTTCCTTGTGGGACAATGAGATCTGGTGAAAGCGCGATTAATGCTGCAAAAAGAGAGTTTAGAGAAGAGACAGGTTATGGTGCTAGAAAATTTCATTCGATAGGTAGTTTTTTTGTAGCACCTGGATACAGCTCAGAAATTTGTGAATTTTTTATTGCTGAGGATCTTTATGAGGATCCATTGCCACCTGATGAAGACGAAGAAATAGATCTGAAGCAATTTACTTTAGATGAGTCTTTCAATCATATAAAAAACAAGAAAATTATTGATCAGGGTACAATATGTGCTCTAAATATTTATAAATCAATATTATAATTTACTTATGGAGGGAATCTAAATGTACGATCATGATTTACTTATTGTGGGAGCTGGTCTAGCAGGACTTAGATGTGCTGTTGAAGCTCAAAAATTGGGACTAAAAGTTGCAGTTATAACTAAAGTTCATCCTGTTAGAAGTCACTCTAATGCTGCCCAAGGTGGTATAAATGCACCACTCACTGATAGAGGAGATGATTGGAAAGGTCATGCTTTAGATACTATTAAAGGTAGTGATTACCTTGCTGATCAAGATGCTGTAGAAATAATGAGTCAGGAAGCAGGAGACGCAGTACTTGAGCTTGAGAGAATGGGAGTTATTTTTTCAAGAGGGGATGACGGAAAGCTTGGTACAAGAAGATTTGGTGGACAGAAGGTTGCTAGAACTTTTTTTGTTGGAGCAATCACAGGATCTGCTTTGCTACATGTGCTTTATGAACAGTCATTAAAAATGGGTTTGCAAGTTTATGAAGAATGGTTTGTTACATCTCTAATTAAACATGATGGAGCGGTTAAAGGAGTCGTAGCTCTAGATCTTAAAACAGGAGAATTGGAATCTATTACAGCTAAATCTGTGGTAATAGC